>JAKSQJ010000001.1 GCA_024404195.1 Clostridia bacterium
CACAAAAGCCGATAAGCTTTATGTTTATTCAAGCGGTATTGACGGCGGATTGCCGACGCTTACACTGGATACTGAACTTTTGGGCGGGAAACAGTATTTGTTTGAAATCGGTGTCCGTGTTCTTAACAATAAGGGATTTAAGGGCGTAAAAGTTCTGACTGTTTATATTAACGGAAAACTTATTTTTGAGGAATTTGACAATAGGGCAAATATTGATGATTGTGTTGTATTCTTCCAAGGTTTGCCCAATACGGGAATTTTCCGCAATATAAATATTTATAAGACCGTATCTTTTTATGACGGAGATAAACTTTTGTCATCGGTTAAAGTTTTGAGAGGTGCAACGGTTAAATGTATGGGAAAACTTGCCGATAGGGGAGATAAACTCTTTAAGGGATGGCTTACTGAATACGGTCAGGAATGGAATTTTGATACCGACTGCGTATATCTTGATACAATTTTCAAGGCAAAATTCCAAAAGCGTACCTATGCTGTTTTGTTAATGGTAGACGATGTTCTTTATAAGCGTCTAAATGTTTCGGCAGGAGAAAGTTTAAGCATTTCCGAACTGCCGGAAAAAGACGGTTACGAGTTTGATAAATGGCTTAACGAGGACGGCGGTGAATACGATATGAACACTCCTGTAAACCGTCCTATTACGCTTATTGCAAGTTTCAAATCTACACCTAAAACAGTTTCAAAAAGCCAAAACGCCAATACGGTTGAAACGCCGAAAGAAGAACCGTTTTCTACTGTATATATTTTGTTCAGTATTCTCGGTCTTGCGATTGTTGCCGGCGAAATTGGTATTATTATCAAGAAAAAACATTCAAAGAGATAATTTGACACTTGTCAGCCGAATACCGATTGTATTCGGCTGATTTTTAAAGTAAAATTTACTAATTTAAAAGAGTAAAGTATAACCATTTTTATACTTTATTTTATTGTTGATATATTGTATAATATATTTTGTTGAATTAATATAAAGGAAAAAAGTTATGTTACTTGGCTTTGATATTGGCGGAACTAAATGTGCCGTCGTAACCGCCGTAAAAAGTGGTGAAAAAATAGTAATATCAAATAAAAATAAGATATTTACTGACCTTTCGGTTTCACCCGAAGAGATGATTGACAGGTTAATTGATATCGCCGATAATATAATAGGAAACGAAAAGATTTCTTCAATCGGTATATCCTGCGGAGGTCCGCTTGATTCAAAAAAAGGTATTATTATGTCGCCGCCAAATCTTAAAGGATGGAATAACGTTCATATTGTGGATATTCTAAAAAAACATTTCGGCGTTCCTTGCCATCTTCAAAACGATGCAAACGCCTGTGCCGTTGCAGAGTGGAAATTCGGTGCCGGTATGGGCACAAATAATATGGTGTTCTTAACTTTCGGAACAGGACTTGGCGCAGGACTTATTTTAGACGGCAAACTGTATACCGGTACAAACGATAATGCCGGTGAAATAGGGCATATCCGCATTGAAGATGACGGACCTATCGGTTACGGTAAACGGGGTTCGTTAGAGGGATTTTGCAGTGGCGGCGGTATAGAACAACTCGGTAAAATCTTTTTGGATAAAGCTAAAGAAAACGGTATTACACCAATGTATGCCAATGGTGAAATAAACGCCAAAACAATAGCAGATGCGGCGGATATGGGTGACGAAACCGCTATTGCAGTATATAAAACCTGCGGTGAAAAACTCGGTAAAGGTCTTTCGGTTATTATTGATTTGCTTAATCCCGAAAAAATTGTAATCGGCAGTATCTTTACCCGTTCAAAAAACTTACTTTGGCAATACGCAAAAGAAGTAATAGATAAAGAATGTTTGCAGATATCTGCCGATGTATGTGAGGTTGTACCATCAACCCTCGGTGAACAAATAGGAGATTATGCCGCAATCGGTGTGGCACTTTTGGAGGAATAAATATGGAAAACTTAATTATTCGTTATCCCTGCCTTGCAGTGTGTAAAGACGATATAAGAAAGGCGATAGATACAATAATTGATTCATATAAAAACGGCGGAAAACTTCTTCTTTGCGGAAACGGAGGCAGTTGTGCCGACTGCGAACATATTGTAGGTGAACTTATGAAGGGCTTTTTATCTAAAAGACCTATCAGTATTTCGCAAAAACTGTATATGAAAAGAAATAATCCGAATTTAACGGATGAAGTTTTGTCAAAACTTCAACTTGCCGTTCCGGCTGTCGCTTTGCCGAGTTTTTCAGGACTAAACTCCGCATTTTGCAACGATGTTGATGCCGAACTTATTTACGCTCAAAGTTTAATGGGGTTAGGTGCAAAATGTGATGTTGTATTCTGTATAAGCACATCGGGCAACTCTAAAAACTGCGTTGCCGCCGCAAATGTGGCAAAAGGTTTGGGACTTACCGTTGTTGCTCTTACAGGGCAAACGGGCGGTAAACTAAAAGAAATCGCTGACATTTGCATTTGCGCTCCCGAAATTGAAACATATAAGGTGCAGGAACTTCATTTGCCCATTTATCACTTGATATGTATGGAAATAGAAAAGGAATTTTTCGGATGATAACAGATGATGTTAAAAAGTTTATAACGGATAATTGGAATAATGTCGTAAGATATAACCCGTGTGATAAGGATACACTTATCGGACTTCCGTTTCCTTATACAGTCCCTTGTATCAGCGATACATTTCAAGAGCTTTATTATTGGGACACATATTTTACAAATATCGGGTTATTATTATCCGATAAAACCGAAATTGCCAAAAACAATGTAGATAATATGATTTATCTTATAAATAAATTCGGTTTTATGCTAAATGGCAGCCGAACATATTATCTTTTTAGGTCGCAACCGCCGTTTTTATCCTTAATGGTTAGGGATATTTTTGAAAAAACAAAGGATAAAGATTGGCTTTTTGCCTGTTATACCGCTCTTAAAAAAGACTATGATTTTTGGCAAAATAAAAGAATTACACCGTCAGGTTTAAATAGGTATTACGGAAATTTGAATAAATTTTCTGAAAATGCCGAGCATCTTTGCAATAGAATTAAAATTTTGCTGCCGAATGATGAACAGGAAAGAGAAAAATTAGGTCAAAGTTTTTATGCCGGTGCCGAAAGTGGATGGGATTTCAGCAGTAGGTTTATGCCGTATGCTCAAAACATAAACCCCGTTTGTCTTAATTCGCTTTTGTTTATGCTTGAAAGCAATATGGCTTATTTTTCTGATATTCTGTCTGTTAATGAAAGCAAGTTTTGGCTTGATAAAATGTCAAGCAGAAAAGCAAATATTGATAAAACAATGTGGGATGAAAATGTCGGCAGATATTGTGATTATAACTTTGCCGAAAATATAAAATCACACCTTGTTTCAACAGCGATGTTTTATCCGCTCTTTGCAAAAATTGCCAATAGAGAACAAGCTGAAAGCACGGTGAAACTTCTTTCAAAACTTGAATATGACTTTGGTGTTGCATCTTGTGAAAATTCACAAGATATTTTAAATCTACAATGGGATTTTCCCAACGGTTGGGCGTGTCAGCAGTATATTGTCATAGTGGGACTTTTAAACTACGGATATAAAAAAGATGCGGTCCGTTTAGCTGAAAAATATATAAATGTTGTAAACAAAAATTACAAAATAACAAATAAACTTTGGGAGAAATACAATGTTGTAACCGGCGATGTTTCGGTTACATCTGAGTATGAAACACCGCCTATGCTCGGTTGGAGTGCTGGAGTATATTTATACTGCATAAAACTGATTGAAGAATTATAAATATTTGTATAGAGGGGAGCTTTTATGGAAGTTTATACCTGTAGAACTGTTGATAAGGTTAAGAGATTATACGGTGAATACAAAAAATTTTTATATAATAAGGTGGCAAAACTTGATTGTGAAATATCCGAAATACCGGCACCCGAAAACACACCCGAAGCCCGTTCAAAATTTTATGCTGAAAAACCTGAAAACGGTTGGCATAGTGTAAATGACGGCGATATTTGGGGCGGTGAATTTTGTTATGCTTGGTTTCGTTCAAAATTTACCGTGCCAAAGGAACTTGACGGGAAAAAATTGCTTATAAAACCCGATGTAGGTCTTGTAGAAGGTTTGCTGTTTCTGAACGGTAAACCATCCGGAATGTTTGATTATTGCCACGATATTCCGTCAAAATTCCGTCTTCATGAGGTGCAGCCGCTTACCCTTAATGCAAAAGCAGGTGAAAAATTTGATATTGCCGTTGAATGTTATGCAGGGCATAAGGTTTTGGGAAACAATCCCGAAGAAAACGGCGAGACGACTGAGTGGAGCTTTTATCCTGCTGATTTTGTGCGTACATTTAACTCTTTTGAGGTTGTTGTTTGTGACGAAGCGGTGGCAAAATTTTTGATGTTACACAGAACGGTTGCGCAAATAATAGATTGTTACGATAATAATACTGCCACTTATGCATCGGCAGTAAACGCTTTTTGTGAAATTTTCAAGATTTTACCTTGTCATCCTCAAGAAGTATCGTTTGATTGGCATCCTGCTCTTGAAAAAGCAAACAAAATTCTTCAAGGCGTAACCGACAGAAAAAGCGCCGAGGGCGAGGAGTTTGGTTATGTAGGTCTTATAGGTCACAGTCATTTGGATACAGCTTGGCATTGGCCCGTTCGGGAAACTTTGCATAAAGCGGCAAGGACCTTCTCTAATGCATTGCGTCTCATGGAAAACTATCCGGACTATCATTTTATTCAAAGTTCGGTTGTATATGACTATTGGATGAAAAAGTATTATCCCGATATATACGAGGGTATCAAAAAGCGCACGGCAGAGGGCAGATGGGAGCCAAACGGTGGCGCATGGGTTGAATGTGATAACAATATGCCGTCGGGCGAATATGTTATAAGGCAATTTTTATACGGTCAAAGATTTCTTAAAGAAAATCTTGATTATATGGCTGATTGCTTTTGGCAACCTGATACATTCGGCTATTCCGCCGCAATTCCGCAGATTTTAAGAGGTTGCGGAATAAAATATTTCTTAACAACAAAGCTTTCTTGGAATGAGGCAAATGCTTTTCCTCATGATTCATTTATTTGGGAAGGTATTGACGGCTCACGGGTGCTTACGCATTTTAATATCATAGGTGCATGGCCGGATATTAAGGGCGTAAAAGATGCACTTTACAATGTAAAGCATCCGGAAGTTACCGATATGAAGCTTTTGTCATACGGCTTCGGTGACGGCGGAGGCGGTCCGTCATACTCAATGCTTGAAAGCGAAAAGATAATAAAAGATATGTCGGGAATGCCTAAGTTAGAGCAGACAACAGTAAGCAAATTTATGAAGCGCCTTGAAAGCACGGCTAAAAATCTGCCGGTATTTTCGGGTGAGCTTTACCTTGAACTGCATAGGGGAACTTTAACTCAAATGCACGATATTAAGAGGACAAACCGTCTGCTTGAAAAAGCAATCCATAATTACGAGCTGTTGTCGGTAATGCTTGGAATTACTGACGGTGAAATGCTTGATAAAGCGATAAAAACTTTGCTTGTAAATCAGTTTCATGACATTCTTCCCGGCACCTGTATTTCAGATGCCAACGATGTTGCAATTTACCAAAACAAAAGGGAAACAGATAACCTTAATCGCGGTATGGAAAGTTTCTTTAACGGAGAAAAAACCGTTAAGAGTATTATGAATACCCTTTCTTTTGAAAGAAAAGACCAAATCGTTATTAAAAACAGCGATTTTATACCCGAAAACTGTATAATTCAGCAGTATGTTGATATATACGGCGATAAGTGCACTGCCGTTTCGGGAATTAAACTTCCCGCTTTTTCTCTCGTAAATATTAAGTCGGGAACACCTAAAACCGCAGAATGTCCGTTTACCGTTGAAGGTAACTGTATTTCAACTCCTTTTGCCGATATAGTTATGGAAAACGGCAAAATAATATCATATAAAACAAAGAGCGGCAGGGAAGTAACGGCAGATAAAAATATACCGCTTAATACCCTTTATTTCGGCGAAGATATTCCGACATATTGGGATAATTGGGATATTGACTATGACCAAGATTTGAAGATGCAGCCCGTAAGAGAATGTGTTTCAAGCGAAGTTGTATCAATTGGGGCTTTGCAGCTGCGTATTCGTGTTAAATATGCTTTCGGCGATTCCACACTTTCACAAGATGTTGTTTTCTATGCCGATAATCCCCGTATTGATTTTGAATCGGTCGTTAACTGGAACAGTCCTCATTCGCTATTGAAGGTTGGATTTAAGGTTAATGTGCTTTCAAGCGATGCAAGATTTGAAACCCAGTTCGGCAACATAAAAAGACCGACTCACGAAAACTATGCGACAGATAAGTCACAGTTTGAAGTATGCAATCACAAGTGGACCGACCTTTCGGATACCCGTTTCGGTGTCAGTATACTCAATGACTGCAAATACGGTATTTCCGTAAACGGTAACGATATGCGCTTAACTTTACATAAGGGCGGTTGCCATCCCGATACAAGAGGTGATAAGGGCACACATAGATTTACATATTCGCTTCTTGTTCACGAAACCGCATTTAACACCGAATCTGTAATTAAACCTGCCTATGAACTTAATTATCCGATACTTCAGTTTGACGGCACGGCTAACATCGCAAACATACCGTCGCTTTTAAGCGTTGATGCGGATAATGTTATTATTGAAACCGTTAAACCGAGCGAAGATAACAACGGATTTATAGCGCGGCTTTATGAAACCGAGGGTAGTTTTGCTCGCTGTAATATTGCTATTGCCAATAACATAAGCAAAGCTTTCAAAACCGATATGCTTGAGTATAATGATGAGCCGATTGATATAATTAACAACAAAATTTTACTTGATTTTAAGCCGTTTGAAATTAAAACTTTGAGATTTGTAAAATAACAGTTGAAACAGAAAAGCAAACCATACAGGAGAATAGAAAAATGAACGAATTTCTTAAAAAACTGCAAAATCCGCCTAAAAAATACCGTCCTATACCGTTTTGGTCTTGGAACGATAAATTGGAAGTCAGTGAAACCAAAGCGCAGATAAGAGAAATGGACAAAGCGGGTTTGGGCGGCTTTTTTATGCACGCAAGAGGCGGTTTGCAGACCGAATATCTTTCGGATGAATGGTTTTTGAATGTTTCGGCGTCAATTGACGAGGGCAAAAAATCTGGAATGTTCGCTTTCGGCTACGATGAAAACGGTTGGCCGAGTGGCTTTGGAAATGGCGTAGTAAACGGTTTGGGACTTGAATATCAGCAAAAATATTTAAGATGTAGTGAAGTAGAGTCGCCCGTTAAAGATGAATACACAATTTCAAATGTAAAAATAGATGAAAAGATTTATCATTGCTATTTTGCTGTAAATCCGTATTATGTTGATACATTAAATGCCGATGCAACAAAGGAGTTTTTGAAATCCACCCATGAAAAATACCGTGAGGTTTTGGGCGATGAATTCAAAAATATGAAGGGATTTTTCACCGATGAGCCGCAGGCATCAAGAAACGGTATTCCATGGTCATTTAATCTTCAAAAAGAGTATGAAAAAATATACGGCGAGCCGATAGAACAGCATTTGCCAAAATTATTTTACAGAATTGACGGTTTTGCCGAGTTCAGATTCAGGTATTGGCAGTTGGTTCGTGACCTTTTTGCCGATAACTTTATGTGTGTGATAGGTAAGTGGTGTAAAGAAAATGATTCAAAGCTTACAGGTCACGCAGTCCTTGAAGAATATTTTTATGAGCATATTTTAGCAAACGGTTGTTGTATGCCGTTATATGAATTTATGGATATTCCGGGAATGGACCATTTGTGTCGTGGTCTGCCGTCTGTTCAAACCGAAATGCAACTTACTTCGGTTGCAAATCAACTCGGCAAAAAGCAGATTTTATCCGAAACCTTTGCCGCTTGCGGTTGGAATGTCAGCTTTGAAGATTTAAGAAAGCTTTATGAGCATCAAATGGTGCACGGTGTAAACCTTTTGTGCCAACATCTTGAGGCATATTCTTTAAGGGGTATTCGTAAGCGTGATTATCCCGCTTCGCTTTTTAAGCATCAGCCATGGTGGAATGACTATAAGGTATTTAATGATATGGTAAGCCGAATAGGGTTGCTTATATCCGAGGGCGAAGTTGCTTTTAATATTCTCGTGCTTCATACCATAGAAAGCGGTTGGCTTGTTTCGGATGACCGCAACGAGGCAGATTTATATGCCGAAAAAATGCTTGGTGTTATGAATGCTCTTGAAAACAGTCAACTGCAGTATCATTTGGGTGACAGTAGGATTATCAAGCGCCACGGCAAAATAGAAAACGGTAAGTTTATTATCGGCACTCAAAGTTATTCGGTAGTTATAGTTCCTCCGGCAAAGTGCCTTGATAAAAATACATTTGATATGCTCAAAAAATTTAAAAACCAAGGCGGAACGATTATTTTCACAGAGGAAATACCCGAGTATATAAACGGGATAAAAGACGGCGAGGTTTTGGATTTTGCAAATAATTGTATAATATCAAACAGCGAAAATGTTGCCGAAAAAATACCCGAAACAAACCGTTTGGTATCGGTTTTGACCGATAAATCAGGCGAGGAAAAGAATATTCGTTCAACCGTCCGTTATTTCAAAGATAAAAAGATGACAGTGTATTATCTTTGCAATTTCGGCGAAAAAGATATCAATGTAACGGTTAATGTAAACGGAAAAAGTGCCGAAATTTTTGATGCGGTAAGCGGAAAAACAAATCCCGTTTGCTTTGAAAATTCGGGCAAAAAAGTAATATTAAAAAGCAAAATACATTCAAATTCAAGTGTTATATTTTTCGTTTATGACGAGGAAATTCGCAATTCATCAAAGCCCGAAAGCATACAAAAAGTCAGTATTTCGGACAAATTAAAGGGCGAATGGCAGGTTTTAAATTCCGATAGCAATTCGCTTACGCTTGATTATTGCGATTTGTTTGCCGACAAAGAACCAATTTCAAAAAATATCCCCGTAAGCGATGTTCAGGAAATACTGTGCGCTTACGGTAAAAAGGTCAACGCCGATATAGTATTTCACTTTAATATTAACGAGCTTTCTTTTAACAACTGCGAGCTTATGCTTGAAACACCCGAAATTTTTGATATTTTTGTAAACGGCACAGAGGTAAACAAGATTATTACGGGCAATAAGTATGATGCCTGCTTCAAAACCGTTGACATTTTTAAGTATCTTAAAAAAGGCGAAAACGAGATTTGTCTTTCATGTGAGTTTGAACAGAGCAAAGAGGTTTATAAGAAGTTAGAAGATGTAAAATACTTTGAGTCGGTTAAGAATAATCTTACTTACGATATGGAAATAGAAGCCGTTTATTTAATCGGCGATTTCGGCGTGTTTACTAAAAACCGATTTGATGTTTTAGAGCGCAACGCAATAAGAACAAAGGGCGGATTCTATCTTGATAAAGCGCCGAAAACCGTATCGGACGGCTCCCTTGAAACGCAGGGATATCCATTCTTTGCAGGTAGCATTACACTTAATAAAAAAATCAATTTATCGGCACAAGAAGCAAAAAAAGCCGTTATTGATTTTGAAAAATTGCCGAGTATTATAACCGATATATGCGTAAACGGTAATAGCACAGGCAAGATTATGTGGAAGCCGTATTGCATAGATATTTCAAAGCTTCTTAACGAGGGCGAAAACGAAATAACCGTAACCCTTACAAGCAGTTTGAGAAATCTGCTCGGTCCGTTCCATCTTGATGAAGGAGAAACTTATACGGCATTACCGTTTTACTTCTTTCACAAATCGGAAATTTGGGGTTGGGGCGACGGAATAAATCATAAATGGGTTGATGATTATTCTTTCATTCAAAACGGAATATTCTTAAAATAAACGGTGATAAAAATGATTAAAATTAAAAGCAAAAATCATGGAGATTTTTGCATATTAAATCTTACTGACCCTCAACTTACTGCTGAAGAATGGGAAAACGATAACAAAACGGGAAATATCTTTAAGCACACAACAGAAAGTCTTATAGAAAGGGTTAAACCCGATTTAATTACTTTAAGCGGTGATTTGTCATACGCAGGCGATTTTGTGTCATATAAAAATTTTGCCGATTATATTGATAAATTTCAAATTCCGTGGACTTGTTGTTTCGGTAATCACGATAATCAAGACGGTGCCGATTCGGTAGAAAAAGTTGTTAGCGAATATAAAAAACATAAATATTTTCTCTTTGAAGATTGCGATAAATCTTTGGGAATAGGCAATTTTGTTATTCTTATTGAGAAAAACGGTAAAAATGCCGAGGGTGTTATTATAATGGATACGCACGATAAAGTGCCGTATAAATCCGATGCTGCAGGTAAAAATCTTGCTTGGGGATATCTTACAAAAGAGCAACTTTGTTGGTATGAAAAAAGTGTCACCCAACTTAAAAATATGGGTTGCAACGATACAATGCTTATTACCCATATTCCGATTCATGCATATAATCTTGCCGCAAAAGCGGCGTTTAGGAATCCGCAAAATGATAAATCAATAACTCTTGAACAAAGTTACGGTAAAGAGGTTTGGAATAAAGGTTATGAAAATTCATACGGTGTTTGGCATGAGCCGCTTTCAACCTATCCTGATGATGAGGGCGCTTTTGATTTAATAAGTGAATTAGGCTCAACCAAAACAGTAATTTGCGGTCATAACCATATCAATAATTGGGTTTCGGAATATTTTGGAGTCAGGTTTGTTTTTGCCACAAAGACGGGATGCGGAAGTTACTGGGAACCCGATATTAACGGCGGCACAGTAATATCCGTTAACGATAATGGCGTCAATTCTGTTCATCACGAGTATGTAGATGTTTCGGATTTACTGTAATAACCTAATAAAGAGAGTGTAAAAATGTTAAAAGAAGATTTGCTGAAAGAGTATACCTGCAAAATTGAACTTCATTCCCATACAATGCCTATAAGTTCTTGCTGTAAATGTTCAAATGAAAGGTTTTTGGAACTTTACGCCGAAAAGAATGTTAAAGCAATTTGCGTTACAAATCATTTTTCTTCGGATAATGCTATATTTTCCGATAAAACCCGCAGCGAGGGTGTTGATGCATACATTGAGGGCTTTGAAAGGGTAAAAGAGTTGGCAAAACCTTACGGTATAAATATATTGCTTGGCTGTGAAATTCGTTTTGAGGAAAGCAGTAACGATTATTTAATGTATGGTGTCAATAAAGATATTCTTATGGAGATTACGGAATATTTCAGCAAAGGTGTGCTTGAATACCGTAAAAATGTGAAACACAAGGACAGTTTGTTTATTCAGGCGCATCCATTCAGAAATAATATTATCCCTATTGACCCTCACTGTTTAGACGGTGTTGAAACCCTTAATTTCCATACAAATCACAATAGCCGAAATTCAACAAGCGCCGCATTTGCCAAAGAAAACGGTGTTCAACTTTTTGTCGGCGGAAGCGACTTTCATGAGGACGGAAAGTATAATGCCGCCGCTTTGGTTGCGATTGCAAAAACCGTGCCTGAGGACTCTTTTGAATTGGCAAAACTTCTTAAAAGTAAAGATTATCTGTTTTTGCTTGGTGATAATCACATCATTATCCCGTAAAACCGATAAACTGATAAATAAAAAGCAAGGCGACCATAGGATGGTCGCCTTGCTTAACTTTTTGTTTTATTTTTTATAACAAATAGAGCGAGAAGTCAACACGGCTTAAAATGAAAGCGCCGAGGAAAATAGCATCCAAATCTTCGCAATCGGTTGTGATGACAATATTTTTCTGTTTATTGCCAATGCCCATAACATTTTCTTCTCTTTCGCCGGTAACATTCATTTTATAGATGGCAACTTGATTGCCGTTGTTATCAATAAGGGCGAATTCGGGATGCAAAATGTCAAGCTTTACATGGATTTTGAAAGTAAATCCCTTTTCTTCTAAAATATCAAAGCAGTTTTTGCCGTCCAACTTAAAGTATGAAGCGGAAGACATAGTCAAACCGCCGGTTCTTTGCTCAACCGTTTTGGTTTTGCCGACCTTGTGAGAAGAAGTTTGCAAAGTTGAACGGTTAACAAACTCAAAATCACTTGCGGTTAAAAGCTTAAATTTTGTAAGATTTGCCTCGTAAAGTGATTGATTTTCCTCGTTTTCAAACTTAAAACTTTGATTCATTTTCCCGTAGGGAAATGCATGGTATGTAGCCATTACACAAGTCCTCTTTTCTTTTTGTAAATATTATAACCGATTCCGCCGCAACCTATTAAGACAATAACAACGCCGATTATTATAAAAATGAAATTGCCTGAAGGGTCGCTAATAAATTCGGAAGGATTATCTGGGTTTATATAGACAAGAACTTTATCTCCGACCTTCATTGAAGAATCGTAGTTGCCGTATTCTTTATTTTTGTATTCCTTATCGTTATATGAATACTTAACAAAAACCTGATACTCATATTTTTCAGCGTCGGTTGCATCGTCCGAATCATCAAAGCCGGGAAGAAGGTCTTCCTTGATTTTTGTAATCTCTGCTTTGGTTTCAACATAGTTATCGGGGATTTTTTGAGTGTTTAATTTAATCGCAAGAGCGGAAAACACAATTCCGATAACAAGAACGACAGAAAACATAATAATAGATGTCGTAGTAGTCATTTTGCTTATAGATTTAGATTTCATAATTTTCTCCTTGGGATTTTTTACTGTTATTCAGTATATCATAAATAGGTTTTCTTGTCAAATCAAAACGGGTTTCCGCCAAACAGACGGCATTCGGCATAATAAAATTTCTTTGTTTTTTCATAAATTCCTATTGAAATTACCGTTTGATTTGCTATAATAGTATATGCAACCGATAATTGCTATTTTTAAGACAACTTTGAGTTGCTTTGTGAAAATGAGGGAAGATATATGAAATTTATTAAGGTTAAAAATTACGAACAAATGAGCCGTCAGGCAGCAAATATTATATCGGCGCAGGTTATTATTAAACCCGACAGTGTTTTGGGACTTGCTACCGGCTCAACCCCTATCGGAACTTATAAACAGTTGATAAAGTGGTGTCAAAAGGGCGATGTTGATTTTTCGGAGGTTACATCGGTAAACCTTGATGAATATGTTGGTCTTGATATAGAAAATGACCAAAGCTACCGCTATTTTATGAACACAAACTTTTTTGATTCAATAAATATTAAGAAAGAAAACACCTATGTTCCTAACGGAAAAGCTGATAATCTTGAGGAAGAATGTGCAAACTATGATGCATTTATTAAGAGTATCGGCGGAATTGACCTCCAACTGCTCGGTATCGGTCTTGACGGTCATATCGGTTTTAACGAACCTGCCGACTGTTTTGAAAAGAATACCCATGTTGTTGATTTGCATGAATCAACCATTAAGGCAAACGCAAGATTTTTTGAAAGTGTGGATGATGTTCCGAAAAAAGCCGTTACGATGGGAATGGTATCAATAATGCAGGCAAAGAAAATTTTGCTTATAGCAAACGGCAAGAATAAGGAAGAAATATTAAATAAGGCACTTTTCGGTCCTATTACCCCCGAAATCCCTGCTTCCATATTACAACTTCACCCCGATATAACGGTAATTTTTTCCGAAGAATAAAATTATATTGACAAAATCGCTTGTTGTTGATAAAATAGTAATATAGTAAAAAACCTGTGATTAAGAATAGTAATCCGTTATTTTGTGTTTTTAGAGAGTCGCCGACGGTGGAATGGCGGTAATGCGATTTCGGATGAATGGACTTATGAGGGCAACCGAAAGCAAATTTTTGTGAGTAGCAGTTGACGGTTTTTGCACCCGTTACAGTGCAGTTCATATGTTAGTATGAATAAAAGCCGGATGATTTTTTCATCAATTAGGGTGGCACCGCAGGATTTAAGGTCTTGTCCCTTTTTATTGGGATGAGACTTTTTTGTTTTGGAGTGAGAAAAATGATAATATTAAAAGAACGATGGCGTAGCTGAAAATCAATTAACACCAATAAAAAATTATTATGGAGAGAAACTTATGAATAAATATTTAGATTTTCAAAACTACATCAATGAATATCCTAACGAAGAGGGTTATTTTGGCGAATACGGCGGTAACTATCTTGATGACCCCGAGCTTGTAAAGGCATTTAAGGAATATGCCGAGGGTTATGAAACCATCGCTCAGTCGGCTCAGTTTATTAACGAGCTCAGAAGAATACGCCGTGATTTTCAGGGCAGACCTACACCTATCTATCACTGTGAGAGATTATCCCGTTATTTCGGTAAAATGCAGATATATCTTAAAAGGGAAGACCTTAACCATACCGGCGCCCATAAATTAAATCATTGTATGGGTGAGGGACTTCTTGCAAAATATATGGGCAAGAAAAAACTTATTGCCGAAACCGGAGCCGGACAGCACGGTGTTGCTCTTGCAACCGCCGCCGCATACTTCGGTCTTGAATGTGATATTTATATGGGCGAGGTTGATATCGCAAAACAAGCGCCCAATGTTGCGAGAATGAAGATGTTAGGCGCCAGAGTTGTTCCCGTATCAAAGGGACTAAAAACTCTTAAAGAAGCGGTTGACGCCGCATTTGAAGCATATTCAAAGGAATATCATAATGCGATTTACTGTATCGGAACTGCCGCCGGTCCTCATCCGTTCCCGCTTATGGTCAGAGATTTCCAAGCCGTTGTGGGAACAGAAGCAAGAGAACAGTTTAAGGATATTACGGGACATCTTCCTCAAAAGGTATGCGCATGCGTAGGCGGTGGCTCAAATGCTATAGGTATGTTTGTTCCGTTTGTAAGCGACCCGGTTGAGCTTTACGGAGTTGAGCCGCTCGGCAGAGGCAAGGGCTACGGCGATAATGCCGCAAGTATTTCTCTCGGTAAAGAGGGCATTATGCATGGCTTCAAGAGTTATATGTTGGCGGACGATAAGGGTGAACCCGCTCCGGTTTACAGTAATGCTTCCGGTCTTGATTATCCTGCCGCCGGTCCCGAACACGCATTTTTGCACGATAAGGGCAGAGTTAACTATGTTGCCATTGACGATGATGAGGCAATAGAAGCATTTTTCCTACTTTGCCGTCTTGAAGGTATAATCCCAGCTATTGAAAGCTCTCACGCTTTGGCTTATGCCATAAAGGTTGCGAAAGAGGGTAAACCGGGCTCAATTCTCGTTAACCTTTCGGGCAGAGGAGATAAGGACCTTGATTATATTGCCGAGCATTACGGCTTTGGCGATGAATTCCTTAAAAAGAGAGGAATTATTCTTTAATATTAAAAAACATTCACACTTAAATTTATGGTGTGAATGTTTTTTTAGTTGTATATTTTTTCCAATGCAGTATAATATATATGTATGATATATTTGAGAAAACAGGTGACATTATGAAAAAAAGAACTGAAAGATTGATTTTTGGTATCGGAAGTGTAGCGGCGGCAACAACTGCGGCTGTTTTGGCAACAAGTAAGATAACAAAAACCCTTGTTGATACCGCTCTCGCAAGGGAGCAACCTCAAAAAACAAAGAGAATAACCAATACTCAAATTGATAAATTTATCGGGCAGGATGTTACAAACAGCATCAGTGAATATTCGCAAAAGTTAGAGGCAATACCGATGCGTGATGTTGAAATCACCGCCGATGACGGCACAAAATTAGTCGGTCATTATTATCCCTGCGAAAACCCCGAAAGAATAATCCTCGCTATGCACGGTTGGCGTTCAAAATGGTCAAAGGATTTCGGAACATCGGCTGATTTTATGCATAACAGTAACTGTGATGTTCTCTTTATTGAGCAAAGAGGGCAGGGAAACAGCGGCGGAGATTATATGGGCTTTGGTATGACCGAAAGGTTTGACTGCAAAAACTGGGTTGAGTGGTTAGCCGAAAATACCGAAAATCTGCCGATTTTTTTGCTTGGTGTTTCAATGGGCGCCGCAACGGTTATGATGGCTTCCGACTTGGAGCTTGATAAAAGGGTAAAGGGAATTATCGCCGACTGCGGATATACCTCGGCAAACAAGATTTTCCGCCATGTCGCCAAAAACACCCTCCATGTTCCTTACAGTATAAAATCGGGTGAAATTGATTCTCTTTGCGAAGAAAGAATTAACTATAAAACCGATGACTGGTCAACAACCGATTCTCTAAAAAATACAACTATTCCCGTATTATTTATCCATGGAACTGCCGATACATTCGTTCCGGTTGAGATGACATACGAAAACTATATGGCTTGCGCTTCACCTAAAAAACTTTTAATAGTTCCGGGTGCGGCTCACGGTTGCAGTTATGCGGTTGAAAAGGATAATTACGAAAAAACCGTTTTGGAATTTTTCAGCACCTACGGAAATTAGTTTTAAGCCGGACAAAGTTGAATTCTTGAGATTTTAAGGCGCAGCTTATCCGCAATCATGGCAATAAATTCGCTGTTTGTCGGTTTGCCTCTGTCGTTTTGAATGGTATAACCGAAATATGCGTTAAGTGTATCAATATCTCCTCTGTCCCAAGCAACCTCAATGGCATGGCGAATAGCCCTTTCAACTCTTGAGGATGTCGTTGCATTATGCTTTGCAATGGTGGGGTAGAGGAGTTTTGTTACGGCGTTAATCATTTCGCTGTCCTTAACCGATAACATAATTGCCTCTCTTAAATAGTTATAACCCTTAATATGCGCCGGAACACCGATTTGATGAATAATCTCCGTTATCATATATTCAAGGTCGGTATCGGTAACAACATTATTTTTAAGAACTATCGGCTCGTTGTCGCTGTTCCAGCTTGAAAGCTGCATAATTCTGCTTGCAAGGGTGTCAATATCAAACGGCTTGATAAAATAGAATGATGCACCGGCATTAAGCGTTTCTTTTTCAAGTCGGCTGTTGTCAAAGCCGGACATAGCCATAACCATCGGCTTGTCCTTCGGGTTCATATTTTTAACATTAGCGAGAACGCCTAATATATCAAGATTAGGCATAAAGACATCGGCAAGAACAACATCGGGCTTTTCTCTGTCTATTTCTTCAAGAAGCTTTTTGCCGTCCTTTTCGCAAAGTGTGACCTTCATACCGTAATTTGAAAAGGCACTGTTTAATACCTGTCCAAATTCGGTAGAGTTGTCCGCAATCATAATTTTAAGTTGTTTTTCCATTTTTTTGTTCCTTTCAAAAATTTATTTTTTTATATAATAACACGCTTTTTTCCAAATTTCAAGAGAAAATTTCTAAAATGTTTAGAGCAATTTCGCTAAAAAATCAAAATAATCTAAAAAATACGACAAAACGACACTGATTTTTGTTAAAAACAAAAAGAATTTTGTCAAAATATAAAAAAACTTTATTTTTTTGAAACTTTGTGTTATAATCAATAAAAATAACACGGAGGGAAAATTATGAAAAAATTTCTCAATGAATTTAAAGAGTTTGCATTAAAGGGCAGTATTGTTGACTTGGCAATAGGTATGATTATCGGCACGGCGTTTACTGGAATAGTAACCGCATTTACCGCTAACTTTATTCAACCTATACTTGACCTTGTAACATTTGCTCATAAAGGTCTTTATGAATGGAGCGAAATAGCAGGTTTTATTTCCGCATTTATTTCCGCTATTATTAACTTTGTTATCATAGCTTTGGTATTGTTCTTATTATTAAAGGGAATAAACAAACTTACCGCTATGAAGAAAAAGGAAGAGGAAGAAGCTCCTACTGTTACAACAAAGGTTTGTCCTTTCTGCAAAACCGAAATTGATTTAGAGGCAACCCGTTGTCCGAATTGCACTTCTGAATTAGAATAAGCTAATAGCCGAAGATTTATTCTTCGGCTAATTTATTATTTTGGAGAAATAAATGATTAACGAAAAGCAAAAACTTATTGATATCATAGCCGATTTTGCAGAAACTGTCGCAATATATCTTTCGGACGATGTTTATAAAAAACTAAACGAACTTGCCGACGGGGAAAAGCAGGAAAATGCAAAAACCATGTATGAATGTATGCTTAAGGATTTAAAACTTGCCGACGAGCTTCACAGACCTATCTGTCAGGATACCGGCGTTTTGCAGTTCTTTTTAGATGTAGGAACAAAATTCCCATATATAAATGACTTAAAAGATATAATTGAAAAGGCAATAGTTAAAGCAACAGAAAAAACCCCGCTTCGTCCCAATATCGTTGACCCGATAGGTGAGCATAATACGGGTAATAATATTGGCTGTAATACCCCTTATATTGAGTATAACCTTGTGCCTGACAGCAGTGACCTTACCGTAAAGCTTTATATGGCAGGCGGCGGTTGTTCGCTTCCCGGCAGAAGTAAGGTTTTGATGCCGCTTGAGGGAATAGAAGGGGTTAAAAAGTTTGTTTATGAAACTATAACCGAATGGGGAGTAAATGCCTGTCCACCGCTTACTGTCGGAATAGGACTCGGCACCTGCGCCGCTACTTCGGCTGTGCTTTCCAAAAAAGCGCTTCTTCGCCCTATCGGAATACGAAACGAAAACGAGGATATAGCAAAGCTTGAAGAAGAATTTGAAAATGAACTTAATTCAATAGGTATTGCGCCGCTCGGCTTCGGAGGAACAAACAGTGTTCTCGGTGTAAATATTGAATGTGCCGGCCGTCATCCTGCAACAAGGGGTGTAGGACTTACGACGGGGTGTTGGGCAACCCGAAAAGGCGAAATGGTTATTCACAGTGACTTAAATGCCGAACTATTATCGCATAAAAGATTAAAAAGGAAAATTTAGTTTATGAAAAAGGTAATAACATATCCTATTTCTTTTGAGCAAATAAGGGACTTAAAGATAGGTGATACAGTATATTATTCGGGACCTATGGGAACATTCAGGGATTCGGGTCACGCAAGAGTAATAAAAGAGGGTTTGTTGCCTCAAAATATTGATTTAAGAAACGGCGCGATTTACCACGCCGGACCCATTGTCGGTAAGGACGAAAACGGTAACGAATATATCGTTTCAATAGGACCTACAACGAGCAGAAGAATGGAATCTTGCGAAGCCGAAATGATAGAAAAAACCGGTATTAGACTAATTATCGGCAAGGGCGGAATGATGGAAAAAACCGCAAAGGCGTGCAAAGAGTTCGGCGCAATTCACTGCGCTTTTCCGGGCGGTTGCGCCGTTGTTGCCGCACAGTGTGTTCAAAAGCTTATCGGTTGCGAATGGCGTGACCTCGGTATGCCGGAGGCATGTTGGGAATTGGAAGTCAAAGAGTTCGGACCTTTAATTGTTTCTATAGATACAAACGGTAATAACCTTTTTGAAAACAATAAAAAGATTTTTAACGAACGGCTTAAAAACTTAATAAAATGAAAAAGAGGAGTCATCTGACTCCTCTTTTTAGTTCAAAATATAGATTGCAATATTAAGATACCCTGCGATAACAAGCCATATAAGATACGGAACTTGAAGTATGGCGGCGCATTTGTTTATAGGTTTATAGGCGATTATTGTTGCCAAAACCGCCATAAACATCAACACTAAAACAATAAAGCTTAATAAGAAAAGTTTTGCCGAGAAGAAAATCGGCGACCAAATGAAATTAAAAAGTAAGCTTGATGCAAAGAACATATATGCATTTGTTTTGTTCTTTGTTTTATCGCCGTTATTCCAGACAAGATAAAGCGAAATTCCCATTAAAATATAGAGAATAGACCAAACAATAGGGAAAACGATAAAGGGCGGCGAAAGCTTCGGACGGACGATTTCGTCGTAGATTTTCATATCACTGCCGGTTATCAGAGTTGAAAGACCTCCGACCGCAATGGGAATTAAAAGAGAAATTATAAACCTTTTAAGATTAAATTTTATTACCATAATCATCACCTTTAATAGTTTATGCCGAAAAGATGAAAATTATTTGTTAAAAAAAGGAAGCCGTTTGGCTTCCTTAAAAAATTTATTCAAGATTTAATTTTTTTGATAAGAAATGATTTGATGTAAAGAAGAATGCGGCACCCTCAATAATTTCTATTACCAAAATATAAATTATAAATCCTTGCGAAAGGGCGAAAAGCGAAACGGAAGAATCAGAGAAAATATCCTCGCCCGAGGTGGCGGCAAGAACTATCGCAAAAATGATGCCGATAATCTGGATGGCGGCGTATATTCCGAAATATGAAACAACACTGCCTAAAATCTTGTTTTTGAACAGTTGACCTAATGACATTGAGGCAAAAAACATAAGCAGGTTTGCGCAAAGCGAAAAAATAATGATGAATAATATTTCCGCCGAAATAAGAATGAATTTGCCTAAACCGAAATGATTTTTCAGAGCAATAAAACTGCATTTTAATTCGCTTAATAAATTTTTGATAAACGAATTATCGTAAAGAATGATAAATAATGCCAAAATCTCTGCCAAAACGCCGGTTATCATACTGATAACACCGCAAATCAGTTTGCAAATTATATGGGCACTTGCCTTAAAAGGCAGGGAAAATGTCAAATACCCCTGTTTTCCGAGTAAACTCTTATAGAAATTTACAATAACAAGAACAAAACCTGCAAACATAAGACCTATTGCCAAAATAATCGTTAAGGTGCTTATAAGATTAAAAATAAGTGATACCGCAAATTTTGAAGTGTCAAATAAGCTTAACAGTTTAAGCAAACCGGAAAGTCCGAATAAAACGGCATATAAGGGAAGTAAAATTCTGTAAAGTGCAATAAATTCGTGTTTATAAAGTTTCCTTAACATCTGAACACCTCCCTGAAGTATTCGTCAATGGTTTTGCCTGTGTATTCTTTGATGTTTTCAACCGAATCGGCAACAACGAGATTACCCGTATTTATCATAATAACATCATTGAGTATCGTTTCAATATCACTGATTAAGTGGGTTGAAATAATAATGGTGGCGTCGCTGTCGTAGTTTGTAAGAATAGTCCTCAAAATGTAATCTCTCGTAGCGGGGTCAACGGCGGCAATGGGCTCGTCAAGAACATAAAGCTTTGCTCGGCGGCTCATAGTAAGTATCAAGGAAACCTTTTCCTGATTTCCCTTTGAAAGAGTTTTGATTTTTGATTTTAAGTCAATGTTTAACGAGGTAAGCATCTGCTCGGCTCTGCTTCGGTCAAAATCCGCATAAAAGTCGGCAAAATAGTCAAGCATCCCCTTAACACTTCTCCAAGGGGCTAAAAAATTATGGTCGGGAAGATAGGAAACGATTTTTTTGGTATCAACCCCTATCGGCATACCGTCAATGGCGATGTCACCGAAGGTCGGGGTAAGCAAACCCGTAATAAGTTTTATAAAGGTTGTTTTTCCGCTTCCGTTGGGACCCAACAAACCGACAATTCTGCCTTTTGAAACCGAAAGATTAAGGTTGTTAAGGGCAAGATTGTTGCCGTATTTCTTGGTAAGCCCGTTACATTCAAGAATTTTTTCCATAAGCAAATCCTTTCTTAATTTTTGTGGCAATTATCTTTATAGGCGCAGCCCTCGCAACCGCAAGAACAGTTTTTGCCCGATTTTTTATCCTTTACTATCTTGCGAACGGCAAAAAATAAAATTATTGCGATAATAACGGCAACAACTGTTGTTCCGCCGTAATTTTCAATAAATTCAGTCATAATACCACCCCGAAAATATTATTATCGGTTAACATTATAATATCATAACGGTATATATTTTTCAAGAAAAGATGTAAAATATGTTTACTTTATAAAAAAAATATCGTAAAATAATCAGTAATGCAGATACTACTTTCGGGGGAATGGATTTGAAAGAAAAAATTGTAATAAGGGGTGCTAAAGAGCATAACCTTAAAAATATTGATGTTGAGATTCCGAGAAATAATCTTGTTGTCTTTACCGGTCTTTCGGGAAGCGGTAAGTCCTCTCTTGCCTTTGATACAATTTATGCAGAGGGACAAAGGCGTTATGTTGAATCTCTTTCGTCATACGCAAGACAGTTTTTAGGGCAGATGGAAAAGCCGGTAGTTGATTCAATAGAGGGGCTTTCTCCCGCCATATCCATTGACCAGAAAACAACCTCCAAAAACCCCCGTTCAACCGTTGGAACCGTAACCGAAATATATGATTATATCCGTCTTTTATATGCAAGAGTCGGCATTCCGCACTGTCCTGTTTGCGGAAAGGAAATTTCAATGCAGCCGACCGACCAAATTGTTGATACGGTTATGGAACTTGACGAGGGAACTAAAATTCAAATTTTGGCTCCCGTTGTTACAAACCGCAAGGGCGAACATTCAAAGGAACTTGAAGCCGCAAGAAAATCCGGCTATTCAAGGGTCAGGGTTGACGGCAATATATATGACTTGTCTGAACAAATAACACTTGATAAAAACAAAAAGCATAACATTGAGGTTATCGTTGACCGCCTTGTTGTTAAAAAAGATATCCGTTCCCGTCTTGCCGACAGTATTGAAACCGCCCTTAATCTTTCGGGTGGAATGTTGACCGTTATCGTTATGGGCGGCGAGGAACTTAAATTCTCGCAAAGCTATGCCTGCGAAGAACACGGCATTAGTATTCCCGAACTTACCCCGACAATGTTTTCATTTAACAGTCCCGTAGGCGCCTGTCCTACCTGCACGGGACTCGGTATGTTTATGAAGGTTGACCCTCGTCTTGTTATTGCCGATGAGGAAAAATCACTTGCCGACGGTTGTATTAAAGCGTCGGGTTGGGGAGTAAATTCTTTTTTTAATCCCGATTCAAGCACTATTGCCCTTATGTATTATGAGGGACTTGCCAAGAAATTCGGCGAAAGTATAAATACCCCGTGGAAAGACCTTTCAAAAGAAATGAAAAATGCCGTTTTATACGGAACAGGAGACGAAAAACTCTTGTTCACAAGGCATACCGATATAGGCGGAGGAACCTACAAAACAAGCTTTGAGGGTGTTATAAATAACCTCCAAAGAAGATATAACCAAACCAAAAGCGATTGGGCAAGAGCCGAAATTGAAAGCTATATGAACGAATGTGAATGCCCCGACTGTCACGGCGCCCGATTAAAACCCGAATTTTTGGCAGTTACGGTAGGCGGCAAAAACATCAAAGAGCTTTGCGATATGTCGGTTGTTGAGGCAATAGATTTTGTAAGTTCTCTTGACTTTTCGGGCAAGGACGAAATGATAGCAAAGCCGATACTCAAAGAGGTTAAGGAACGGCTTAACTTCCTTTCAAGTGTCGGACTTGAATATTTATCGCTTTCAAGAAGCGCAGGAACGCTTTCGGGCGGTGAGGCGCAAAGAATTCGTCTTGCAACCCAAATCGGGTCGGCTCTTTGCGGAGTGCTTTATATTCTTGATGAGCCGAGTATCGGACTTCACCAAAGAGATAACGAAAGGTTGTTAAACACCCTCAAAAAACTTCGTGATTTAGGTAATACCTTAATCGTTGTTGAACATGATGAGGATACAATGCGTGAGGCGGACTATATCGTTGATATCGGTCCCGGCGCAGGTATCAACGGCGGTAAGGTTGTCTTTACGGGAACTCCGAAAGAACTTCTTTCCTGCAAAAATTCAATAACCTCCGATTATTTAAGCGGCAGAAAAAAGATACCCGTGCCAAAAAATCGCCGAAAGGGTAACGGACAGTATTTATCGGTAATAGGTGCCAAAGAAAATAATCTCAAAGGCATAAATGTTGATATTCCGCTCGGAAAACTTGTTTCGGTAACCGGTGTTTCGGGAAGCGGTAAATCTTCTTTTGTAAACGAAATTGTTTATAAGGTTTTAGCAAGTAAGCTTAACCGTGCCAAAACCGTTCCCGGCAAATATAAATCGGTTAAGGGTATAGAAAACCTTGATAAAGTTATATGTATAGACCAGTCACCGATAGGAAGAACTCCCCGAAGCAACCCTGCAACCTATACCGGTGTATTTACCGATATCCGTGAACTTTTTGCATCAACAAAAGAGGCAAAAGCCAAGGGGTATAACGCCGGAAGATTTTCCTTTAATGTAAAGGGCGGAAGATGCGAGGCATGTCAGGGCGACGGTATCGTCAAGATAGAAATGCACTTTTTGCCCGATATTTATGTGCCCTGCGATGTTTGCGGCGGAAAGAGATACAATAAAGAAACATTAGGTGTTTTATATAAGGGAAAAAGCATTTATGATGTTTTGGAAATGTCGGTTGAAGAGGGACTTTACTTCTTTGAGCATCACCCGAAGATTCAAAGAAAACTTAAAACGCTTTATGATGTTGGACTCGGATATATAAAAATCGGTCAACCTGCAACAACACTTTCGGGCGGCGAGGCGCAGAGAGTTAAACTTGCAACCGAACTTTCAAAGCGCTCAACCGGAAGAACATTTTATATTCTTGACGAGCCGACAACGGGACTTCATACCGCCGATGTTCACCGCCTTATTGAAATTTTAGAGCGACTTGTTGAGGGCGGAAATACCGTGCTTGTTATTGAGCATAATCTTGATGTTATCAAGGTCTCCGACCATATCATTGATTTAGGTCCCGAGGGTGGCAGTAGGGGAGGAACGGTTGTCTGCACGGGAACTCCCGAAGAGGTCGCAAAATGCAACGAATCTTATACGGGTCAGTTCTTAAAGAAACTTTTATAATTTACACATTATTCATATATTTTTTGCGGTAATAAATTAAAATATATTTGAGAAAGTGCGGTGAAATAGGTGTTCGGATATGTTAAAATTTCCAAAGGTGAACTAAAAATCAAGGAATATGACACCTATAAAGCCGTTTACTGTTCGCTATGCAAAAAATTAGGTAAGAATTACGGCTTTTTATCCCGTCTTACTTTAAGCTATGACTTTACTTTTTTGGCGGCGCTTAATATGTCGCTAAAAGAAACTTGCGCAGGGTATAAGGTCGGAAGATGCGCTTTTAATCCGCTTAAAAAGTGTAATTACTGTAACGATACCGATTTTTTGGAAATGCCTGCCGCTGCGGCAATGATAATGCTATATTATAAAATCCTTGATAATATTTCGGACGAAAAGGGCTTTAAGAAACTCGGATTTTATCTTATTTTGCCGCTTTATAAAAGGGCATATAAAAAAGCCAGGAAAAGTTACCCTCAAATTGACGAAATTATCGGTAATTATATAGCAAAACAAAATGAACTTGAAAGGTTGAATACCGCCGATATTGATACCTCTTGCGACCCGACGGCTTCGGCGCTTTCAAAAATTTTGGAATTTTGTTCCGATGATGAAACAAACAAGAGAATACTTAACCGACTCGGTTATTGTATCGGTAAGTATATATATTTAATGGATGCCGTTTGCGATAGGGAAGAAGACAAAAAGAAGAATTCCTATAATGTGTTAAATCTTATTGGCGATGAGGATTTGGACGAAAGGGTAAAGCGGCAGATATATTACTGTATTAACGAAGCGGCAAGAGCGTTTGAACTTTTGCCGGTCAAAAGATATAAAACTATCCTCGGTAATATTATTTATTTAGGACTTGAGGATACATATAAAAAGGAGTTATCAAATGAAAGATCCGTATGAAGTATTGGGAGTTTCAAGAAACGCAACCGACGAAGAGGTAAAGAATGCCTACCGTGAGCTTGCAAGAAAATATCATCCCGATAATTATTCCGATAATCCGCTATCCGATTTAGCCGGAGAGAAGATGCAGGAAATAAACGATGCTTATGACCAAATTATGAATGAGCGAAGAAACGGCAAGAAGAGCGGCGGATATACCTACGGTCAATCTTCGGGTGCAAGTTCTTTCCCCGAAGTGATTTCACTTATAAATGCAGGAAGATACGAGCAGGCGCAGGAAATTCTTGACGGCGTTGCACCTGCAAACAGAAATGCGGAATGGTATTATCTTAACGGAAGAGTGCTTTATCAAAGAGGTTGGTTTGACCAGGCATATACGAGCTTTGCCACCGCTACCCGTATGGACCCGTCTAATGCGGAATACCGAAATGCGATGCATAATGCTCAAAACCAAAGCGGAGCCCAGTATAACCCCTACCGTCCTTACGGCGGCAATACGGGTGGTAATTGCAGCACCTGCGATATTTGTCAGGGTCTTATTTGTGCCGATTGCTGTTGCGAATGTATGGGCGGCGATTTGATACCCTGCTGTTAAAATTATGAAACAATCAAAAAAAATAACCCTTTGTGCTATTTGTTCCGCATTGTCCGCAGTTGTTATGTTATTAGGGATAATTCCTTATTTTACCTATGCTGTTCCGGCAGTTGCGGGACTTTTTGTTATAATTCCGCTTATTGAAATAGGTAAAACCTATGCGTTGGCTTCCTATTTTGTAACTTCCGTTATTGTTTTGTTTTTTCCCGAGCAGGAAACCAAAATCGTATTTATTTTGCTTTTCGGATTTTATCCGATATTAAAGGCGATAATTGAAAAAGTAAAAAACCGCGTGGTAGAATGGGTGCTTAAAATCGGTGTATTCACTGCTTGTGTAACATTAAGTTACTTTGCCGTTAAACTTCTTGTCGGCATTGATGTTAACGATTTCGGGGCGCTCGGAAAATACGGTGTTGCGATTTTTTTGGCGTTATGCTATATCGCCTTCGTTCTTTACGATATTGCGATTTCAAGAATAACGATGTTATATATTTACCGCTTAAGACCGAGCTTAAAGGGAATATTAAAATAACAGTTGATTTTTTTCTTCTTTTATGTTAGAATACATTAGTATATTATCGGATATTGTGTCAAAAGGAGAAAATATGAAGCGATATAATGTTGTCTTTTTTGATTTAGACGATACATTGTTTGATACTTCAGGCGATGAAATAAGAGCCATTGAAGCTGTGTTCAAAAAACATGGCTTGCCTTTCGGCGCCGATGTTGTTGATGCTTATAACAACCGTACTCCATGGCAGGCATTTACTTTGGGTGAGTATGATGCCAAAGCGGAGTTTACCGCCCGTTTTGTTCAGCTTCTTGATAATTTGTCTGTAAAGGACAACCGTCAGCAGCTTATTGACGATTATTTTGAACTTATGGAGCAGAGTAATACCGTTAATGAGGGTGTATGCGAAGTTTTAGATGAGCTTAAAGCAAACGGTTATAAATTGTATATTACCGCTAACGGCTATTCCGATTTCCAAAGAAACAGAATTGCATCTTCTAAGATAGCCGACCGATTTGACGGTATATTCATTTCCGATGAATTTGATTTAAGGAAACCGAGCAGAGCATATTTTGATTATGTTTTCAATAGAGTTCCCGAAAGCAACCGTTCAAAGGTTTTGGTTGTCGGCGATGCTCAATCTACCGATATTTTGGGTGCCAACAATGCAAAACTCGACTGCTGTTGATTTAATCCGAAGAGAAAACAACCGAAGCATAAATCTACCTATGAGGTTGATAATTTCGGCGATATTAAGAATTTGCTTATTAAGCAGTAAAAGAATTAAATTGCCGTCGCTGTTGCGACGGCTGTTTTTGATATAATTTGATATTATAAGAAGCGTGGTGAAAAAATGAAAAAGACGGTTGTCGTCGGCGGCGGTGCTGCCGGTTTAATGGCGGCGATAAATGCGGTTGATGAGAATACTTTGGTGACCGTGATTGAAAAGAACGGTAAGGTTGCCCGAAAGTTAATGATAACCGGCAAGGGCAGATGTAATGTCACCAATAATTGCGACGAGCAAACCTTAATTAGCAATGTTCCGAAAAACGGAAGATTTTTGTATTCGTCTTTTTCAAGATTTTCTTCGCGCGATACAATGAACTTTTTTGAAAACTGCGGTGTTCCGCTTAAAACCGAAAGAGGAAACAGAGTTTTTCCCGTTTCTGATAAAGCGGTTGATATTGTTGATGCATTGTTTAATAAGGCGAAAAAAAGCGGTGTCATAATTCAAAACGGCGAGGTTTCAAAAATTCTTTGCAAGGATAATAGGGTTTACGGTGTGAGGCTTGCAAGTGGCGTAGATTATTATTGCGATAATGTTATTATTGCAACCGGCGGAATGTCATATCCCGTTACCGGCTCAACGGGGGACGGCTATAAATTCGCAAGGGATTTAGGTCATACCGTAACCGAGATATATCCCTCTTTAGTGCCACTTGTTTGTCATGAGGGATTTTGCTCTTCGCTTTCGGGATTATCGCTTAAAAATATAACCGCTTCATTTTACGAAGAGGGAAAGAAAAAGCCCGTTTATGAGGAAATGGGAGAACTGCTTTTTACTCATTTCGGCATTTCAGGGCCTTTAACCCTTTCGGCTTCGGCTCATCTTCGTAATATGGATAAAAAGAAATATTATTGCCTTATTGATTTGAAACCCGCATTGTCGGAAACTCAACTTGATAAACGGTTAATAAGAGATTTCAGCGAGGAGCTCAATAAAGATTTTTCAAATTCCCTTGATGCTTTGTTGCCGAAAAGTTTAATTCCCGTAATAATAAAACTTTCGGGAATTTCGCCCAAAGCAAAGGTCCACCAAATAACAAAGGAACAAAGGCAGTCCTTGATTTCGGTAATAAAAGGGCTTAAATTACACATAATAGGTGCAAGACCTATTGAAGAAGCAATTATCACCGGCGGCGGTGTTTCGGTTAAGGAAATAAATCCTAATACAATGCAGTCAAAGCTTGTAAAAGGGCTTTACTTTGCCGGAGAGGTCATTGATGTTGATGCATATACCGGTGGCTTTAATTTGCAGATAGCATTTTCAACCGGTTATGTTGCAGGAATAAGTTCAAAGAAAAAAGGAGAAGAATTATGATTTCAATAGCACTTGACGGACCTGCCGGAGCAGGAAAAAGCACTGTTGCAAAGGGTGTTGCAAAGGAGCTTGACTTTATTTATGTTGATACGGGCGCCCTTTATCGCACAGTAGGACTTTACTTTTTGAGAAAGGGTATCGGAACAGAGCTTAATTGCGATATTGAAGAAAACCTTAAAAACATTGATGTTGATTTGAAATTTGTCAACAAAGAACAGCATGTTTTCCTTAACGGCGAAGATGTATCGGGAGAAATAAGAACTCCCGAAGCATCAATGATGGCGTCTGCCGTTTCCGCAAAACCGCCCGTTCGCGCCTTTTTACTTGAAATGCAAAGAAAACTTGCCCGTGAAAACAATGTTTTAATGGACGGCAGAGATATAGGCACAGTTGTTTTGCCGAATGCAACACTTAAATTCTTTGTAACCGCCTCCGCCGAGGAGAGAGCCAACCGCCGTTATAAAGAACTTACGGAAAAAGGTATGAAGGTTGAGTATAAAGAGGTTTACGATGATATCGTTACAAGAGATTATAACGATTCTCACCGTGAAATTGCGCCCTTAAAACCTGCCGAGGATTCAATAATATTTGATACAACCGGTTTAAAACTTGATGAATCCATAGAAAAACTTACCAATATGATAAAAGAGAAGGTAGAATTATAAATGAAAATCACCGTTGCAGAAACCGCCGGCTTTTGCTTTGGCGTTAATAGGGCGGTCAATACGGTTTATGAATTGTTAGAACAAAAAAAATCGGTCGCAACTTTGGGACCGATTATACATAATCCGCAGCTTGTTGAGGAACTGTCGGGCAGGGGAGTGAGAATTGTTAACGACCCTTCCGAAGTTAAAAATGGTGAAACTCTTGTTATAAGGTCGCACGGTGTTCCGAAATCAATATTTGATGTTTGTGACGGTAACGGCATAGATTATGTTGATGCTACCTGTCCGTTTGTTTCAAAAATACATAATATTGTCAAAGAGCAAAGTATGTCAGGCGATATAATTTTCGTTGCCGGAGATAACAATCACAGAGAGGTTATCGGCATAACCGGTCATCGTGTTGGCGAAGTTTTTGTTTTTTCGGACGAAAAAGAACTCTGTGAAATACTAAAAAATCACCCGGATTTTGCCGAAAAAGCCATAAGTGTAGTGTCTCAAACCACTTTTAATGCAAAAAAATGGGCGAATATTCAAAAAAATATAAAAAAACTCTATACAAATGCAAAAATTTTTGATACAATATGTAATGCAACTTCTGCACGGCAAAAGGAAGCCGCAAAACTTGCAAAGGAAAACGATGCGATAATCGTTATCGGCGGAAGACACAGTTCTAACACCGCAAAGCTTTTTGAGGTTTGCAAATCCTTTTGCGAAAGAACATATCTTATTGAAACGGCGAAGGAGTTATCGGATTCGTTCGTTTTGGGATGTGAGTCTGTAGGGGTTGTGGCCGGTGCATCTACGCCGGCGGGTATTATTAAGGAGGTAATTATTACCATGTCAGAAAATGTTCAACCGGTAGATGAGCAGATTGATTCTGTTCAAAAAAGCTTCGCTGAAATGACCGATGAAGAGGCATTTGAAGCTTCACTCAGCAATTTAACAGGAGATCAAAAAGTTGTCGGAACTGTTCTTGCTGTAAATCCTACTGAGGTTCAAGTTGACTTCGGCAGAGGAATTACGGGCTATATTTCGGCTAACGAGTTTTCCGCTGATCCCGATGTTAAACTTGAAGAGGAAGTTAAGATCGGAGATACCTTCAATTTAATTATTATGAAGATCAACGATCAGGAAGGAATTGCAATGCTCTCCAAACGTCGCTACGATGCTATTGCCGGTTGGGATAATATAGTCGCAGCCAAAGAGTCGGGCGAGGTTCTTAATGGTGTTGTCCGTGATGTTGTTAAGAACGGCGCAGGTGTTGTTATTTATACTAACAATGTTCGTGTATTCGTTCCTGCTTCTCAGGCAACAATGTCAAGAAACGAGTCTCTTGAAGACCTTAAGGGACAAGAGGTATCTTTCCGTGTAATTGATATCGGAAGAGGCCGCAGAGCAGTCGGCTCCATTAAGAGCGTTCTTCGTGAACAGCGCAAGGAAGCCGAAGAAAAAATTTGGAATTCCATCGCTGTCGGCGACCGCATCAAGGGAACCGTTCGTTCTTTAACCGGTTACGGTGCTTTCGTGGATTTAGGCGGTGTTGACGGAATGGTTCATATTTCCGAACTTTCCTGGCAGCGCATCAAGAATCCTTCGGAGGTAGTTTCCGTTGGTGACGAAATTGAGGTTTATATTAAAGCCATTGATGCCGAAAAGAGAAAAATTTCTTTGGGTTATAAAAATCCCGACGAAAATCCATGGAACATATTCCTTAACACCTATAATGAGGGCGATGTTGTAAAGGTTAAGATTGTAAGCTTTACAACCTACGGTGCTTTCGCAAGAATTATCCCCGGTGTTGACGGTCTTATCCATATTTCTCAAATTGCCGATAAGCATGTTGCCAAGCCGCAGGACGAGCTTACCGCCGACCAAGAGGTTGATGCAAAGATTACTGCTATTGACCTTGAAAAGAAGCGTGTAAGTTTATCTATCCGTGCTTTGATAGAAAAGGAAACAGAGGAAAAGGCAGAGGGCGAGGATGAAGTTGTTGCTTCAACCGAAGAAGCACCTGCCACCGAAGAGACCGCTCCCGTAGAGGAAGTTCCTGCTGAAATTCCGGCAGAAGAAGCCGCTCCCGCAGAGGAAGCTCCGGTAGAGGAAGTTGCTCCTGCCGAAGAGGTTGCCGCTGAGGAAGCTCCTGCAGAGGAAACAGAAGAATAAAATTTAACACCTATATTTAAGACGAGAACAAATTTGTTCTCGTCTTTTTTTGCTTTTTTTGGGGCAAAATTTCTTTAAGCGATGGATAATCGCTTATTTTTTTGCTCAAAAATAAAAAAGTTGTGAAAATTATTAAAAAAATACTTGATTTTTGCTTTTTGGTGTATTATAATGCATTTACAGTGTGGAATTGTGGAGCATAATCCCTGCAAAGTGGATAAATGTGTGGAAAAAGTGGATAACTCAAAAGAAAGGCGGGTGGCAATATGCTTTACGGTGGATATGAACATAATATTGACAAAAAAGGCAGAATTGCCATTCCGTCAAAGCTCCGCGAACAGTTAGGCGAAACCTTTATGGTTTGCCGCGGAATTTACGGAAAGCGGTGTCTTTGCGTTTATTCCCTTGAAAACTGGAATACTCTCGTTGAAAAAATCGGAGGTTTGCCGAACTCCAAGGCAAGTGTCGTTAAGCGTTTTCTATATGACGGTGCCTTTGAGGTAAGCTTTGATACCCAAGGACGAATACTTATTCCGGCAACCCTTCGCGAATATGCCGAGCTTGATGTTGAGGCGCATATTATAGGTATGGATACCAACCTTGAAATTTGGAATTCTGATATTTGGAATAAAGAGAATGCTCAGTATTCTCCCGAATCGGTTGCTTCCATTGTTGAAACCCTTGATTTTTGATTATGGAATTTTCGCATAAATCGGTATTGTTAACCGAAACGGTTGATTCTCTTAATATAAATCCAAACGGTATATATGTTGACGGAACCGTCGGCGGTGCCGGTCATTCAACCGAAATAGCAAAACGGCTTAAAGCAGGTCGCCTTATTGCATTTGACCGTGACCCCGATGCCGTTGAGGTTGCAACCGAAAGATTAAAAAACTATAATGCTACGGTAATAAATGCCAATTTTGATGCTATGGATACGGAGCTTGAGCGTATAGGTATCCTCGGTGTTGACGGAATAATGCTTGACCTCGGCGTATCGTCTTATCAGCTTGATACTGCCGACCGCGGTTTTTCATTTCATAAAGAGGCACCCCTTGATATGCGAATGAGCAAAGAGGGAATAAGCGCTTTTGATGTTGTAAATACATATTCGTTAAATGACCTTGTAAGAATATTCAGAGATTACGGCGAAGAAAAATTTGCCTTTAAGATTGCAAATGCGATAGTAAAGCAAAGAAATGTTTCTTCAATAAAAACAACAACCGAGCTTGCCGATATTATTGCAAACAGTGTTCCCGCTTCATACAGAAGGGAAGGACACCCGGCAAGAAAATGTTTTCAGGCAATAAGGATAGAGGTAAACGGCGAGCTTGCAAGCTTATCTGCCGTGCTTGATAAAGCATTTAAGCTTTTGAATATCGGCGGACGCCTTTCAATAATAACCTTTCATTCTTTAGAAGACAGAATAGTCAAACAAAAATTCAAAGAGTTTTGCACAGGTTGCACCTGTCCGCCCGATTTGCCGATATGTGTTTGCGGCAAAACTCCCGATGCAAAGCTGATAACCCGAAAACCCGTTACCGCAAGTGACGAAGAATTAAAAGAAAACCAAAGAAGCCGAAGCGCCAAGCTTCGTGTTATAGAAAAGATAAAATAAAGGAAGTGAAAAACATATGAATAATCTTAAGTATTACAATGACAGTTTGGCTTATGATTTTGATATGTTTTCTCCTCAGAAAAAGAGCGAGGATAATATTGTAAAGCTTCCGAAACCTAAGAAAAAGGCAAAAGCCGCCGCAAAACAGGTTTCGGTGACGCTTTCTGCACTTTTGGTGTTCGGATTTATTTTAGCGGCACTTTGCGGAAACATTTTCCTTCGCCTTAAAACTAATGAACTTAATTCCAAAATAAACGAAACCAAAGCCGAAATAGAACAGCTTAAAAGCGAAAAAACGGCTTTGGAGGTTGAAATAGAGAGAAAGCTTTCCTATTCAAATATTGAACTTGAAGCAACCGAGCTCGGTATGAGAAAAAAGGACAAGTCACAGGTTAAGTATATTAAGGTCAATGAGAAAAATACCGCCGCAAAATCTGACGGAAACACGGTTAATTCAAATGATTAAATTAAACATATATTCAGAGAAAATACAATATATTGTAATAAATGAATTTTACGAGAGTTGAGTTTGCTTGACTCTCGTTTTACCCTATAATTAAGAGGGGATTTTTTTAAGAAAGGAGTAAGATTTATGGTATCAAAGCCGAGTAGCAGTATGCTTAAAAGAGCGCTTGTTGTCGTTATTGCAACCGTTTTGATTATGACATTGGTGTCAACCGGAAGCTTGGCAAATGTTATGATAATAAACGGCGAAAAATATCAGACCATGGCATCCGAACAGCAGCTTTACGATACTCTGCTTTCCGCACCGAGAGGCGATATTTATGACCGCAATATGAAGCTTCTGGCAACCTCATCTCCGGCTTGGACCGTATATGTTACTCCGAACAGTTTTAAAAAGTTAAGCAATAAAGAGGCAAAAAAAGTCCGCAATAAAATAGCCGATGGTTTATCGGAAATTCTTGAACTTGAAAAGGACGAGGTTTAAAAAAAAACAAAAAAATCAACCTATTATGAGATAATCAAAAAGAAGGTTGATAAAACAACATCCGATAAAATCAGAAAATTTATATCGGATAACAGTGACTTAAAGCTTTCAAACTATATCGGTCTTGATACAACGACCAAAAGATATTACCCCAACGATACATTGGCATCAACGGTAATCGGATTTGTCGGCGACGATAATCAGGGTCTTGCAGGGCTTGAAAGTTATTATAATAACGACCTTACGGGTATTTCGGGCAGAGTAATAGCCGCCAAAACGGCAAAGGGGACCGATATGCCTTTTACCTATCAAATGATGGAAGAAGCAAAGCAGGGTAACAGTATTGTTACTACCATTGATTCCTATGTTCAATACACCTGCGAAAAATATCTTGACGATGCCGTTGCCGAAGAACAGGTTGCAGAGCGCGGTTCGGCAATAGTTATGAATGTTAAAACCGGCGAAATACTCGGAATGGCGGTAAGCGGTGACTTTAACCCAAATGAGCCGTTTACACTTTCCGAGCTTGACCAGGGCAAGGTTGATGCTATTGCCGATGAAGAAAAAAAGCAAAAAACCAAAGCGGATTTGTTAAATAGACAGTGGCGAAACAAGGCCGTTTCAGATACCTATGAGCCCGGCTCGGTATTCAAGATTTTTACCGCCGCTACCGCATTAGAAGAAAATTTGGTTAATTCAAACAGTTCTTTTTCCTGCCGATATACATATATGGTTGCGGGAAATACATATCACTGCCACCTTTCAAGCGGTCACGGTGTTCAAAATATGGCTCAAGCCATGTCAAACTCATGTAACCCTGCATTTATCCAAATAGGTCAGTTAATAGGCGCAAAAACCTTTTCAAAATACTTTAAGGCATTTGGTCTTACCGAAAAAATAGGCATTGACCTTCCGGGTGCCGCAACTCCCGAATATCATAAAGAGGATAAAATGGGACCTACCGAACTTGCTTCTTCTTCTTTCGGTCAAACCTTTAATATAACTCCGCTTCACATGATAACAATTGCGGCGGCGGCGGTTAACGGCGGTTATATTGTCCGTCCCCATGTTGCCAAGGAAATGATTGACAGTGAAGGCAATGTCGTTAAAACAATTTCAACTGCCTATAAGCGTCAGGTTATGTCGCAAAAGACCTCCGATACATTAAAAACCTACCTTGAATATGTAATAAACAACGGTGCTAAAAACGGTTTGGTTGCAGGTTACCGTGTAGGCGGTAAAACGGGAACATCGCAAAAAATCGCAAAGATACTGTCAACCGGACAAAAATCCCTTTATATCGGCTCTTATGTCGGTGTAGCACCGATAAACGATCCCGATATTGCGGTTTTCGTAATGCTTGATGAGCCGATGTCGGGAAGATACTACGGCGGTGCGATTTCGGCACCTGTCGGAGCAAAAATAATGAAGGATATCCTCCCGTATCTCGGCCACAGTCCTCAATATACGAGCGCCGAGCTTTCAAAGCTTTCCATTAAAGTTCCCGACCTTAAAAACAAAGATGTTGCTTCGGCAAGAGATGCGCTTTCAGCTCTTAAACTTTCATATAAGGTTGTAGGAAACGGCGGAAAAGTTATAAATCAGTTACCTGCCGCCGGAACAAGCATAAATAACAGCGGAACGGTAATAATTTATACCGATGAAACAGATAACGATACGGTTGTAGTTCCGATTCTTACGGGACTTACTGCCGGTGAAGCAAATACGGCGGCAACGAATGCCGGAATAAATATTATTTTTTCGGGCAATCCCGCAAGGCAGGATATCAAGTCCTCCGGTCAAAGTATTCAAGCCGGAACAACCGTTGCAAGAGGAACGGTCGTAACGGTAAAATTCTTTGATTCGGGAAATGCCGATATTGCTTCGGATTAGGCTATCAAGAAACGAGGATAAAAATGTTAGTAAAACAGTTGATAGACGGTTATAACGGTGAGTTTGCCGATGTGGATGTTTCCTATATAACCTGCGATTCAAGAAAGGTTAATAACGACACAATTTTTGTTTGTATTGACGGTGCCAAAATTGACGGTCATAACTTTGCAAAAGCGGCGTATAACGACGGCGCAAAGATTATCGTATGTCAAAAGGATTTAGGGCTTGATAATCAAATTATTGTTGAAGATACAAGAAAAACCTTTGCAAAAATGTCGGCAAACTATTTTGGTAATCCTTCAAAGAAATTGCGCCTTATCGGTGTTACGGGAACAAACGGCAAAACCTCCGTTACCTATATGCTTAAAAGTATTTTGGAGCAGGCAGGTCATAAGGTCGGGGTTATCGGAACGATACAAAATATGATAGATAATGTCGTCGTTGAATCTCATAATACAACACCGGGACCTTACGAGCTCAATGAACTGTTTTCAAAAATGGTGAGTGCAGGTTGCGAGTTTGCGGTTATGGAGGTTTCCTCCCATGCGCTTGACCAAAACAGGGTTTACGGTCTTGATTTTGAGGTTGCGATTTTTACAAATTTGACCCAAGACCATCTTGATTATCATAAAACGATGGAGAACTACCTTCTTGCAAAGAAAAAACTGTTTTCAATGTGCAAAACGGCGGTAATCAACAGTAGCGACGAATATGCCGCCTTGCTTACGGAGGGGCTTTCCTGCAAGGTTATAACATATTCCGACACCAATGATTCAACATACAGCGCCAAGGGTATAAAATACCGCCCCGACAGTGTTACCTTTGAACTTGTAAGCGATAGTTCTTTTGACCATATAACCGTAAGAACGGGCGGTAAGTTCACTGTGTTTAATTCAATGGCGGTTGCCGTTGCGGCTATTATGCTTGGAATTGATACGGAAAATATTATAGACGGATTATATAATATAAACGGTGTAAAGGGCAGGGCAGAGGTCGTGCCGACCGGAAGAGATTTCACGGTTATTATTGATTATGCTCATACTCCCGACGGACTTAAAAATATACTTTTAACCTTTAAGGAATGTGAAAAAAACCGTCTTGTGATTTTGTTCGGTTGCGGCGGTGACCGGGATAAGACAAAGCGACCTATTATGGGTGATATTGCAACCCGATATGCCGATTATGCCATAGTAACAAGCGATAACCCGAGAACCGAAGACCCAAGTTCAATTATTGAGGATATTTTAGAGGGAACAACAAATGCGAATATTCCCGTTAAGGTTATTGAAAACCGTGTTGAAGCGATAAATTTTGCAATTAAAAATGCAATGCCCGGCGATATTATCGTATTAGCGGGTAAGGGGCATGAAACCTATCAGATATTAAAAGAGGGAACTATTCATCTTGACGAAAGAGAAGTAGTTTTTGAGGCATTAAAACAGTTGCCGTGAATATAGAAAATAAAATGTAGGAGAAAGAGTATGGATAGATTTTTACCGATTATCGGAGCGGTTTTGGCATTTGCCGTAACAGCACTATTGGGATTTATAGTAATTCCGTATCTTCATAAGCTTAAATTCGGTCAGACCATTCTTGATATAGGACCTAAATGGCATAAAAACAAGCAGGGAACACCGACAATGGGCGGAATAATGATGGTTGCAGGTGTGCTTGTTGCTTTTGCCGCTTGTTATGGTATTTCTGCCTGCTTAAACGGCGGATTGTCCGAAAGTTTTAAGAGAATTGAGAATTTCGGTGTGACAATCGCAGGAATTGTAATGGCAATTTTAATGTGTGCAATCGGCTTTTTTGACGATTACATCAAGGTTGTAAAAAAGAGGAATTTAGGACTGACCGCAAAACAAAAAACATTTTTACAGCTTTTTGTTTCGGGAGCATATCTATTAACATTATGGCTTTGCGGAATGAGATGCACGGTAATTCCGTTTATCGGAACGGTTGATATTTCAAAAGGTTTCGGGCTTCTTTTTTGGCCGATAGCTTTAATGTTTATTTACGGCTTTACAAATGCGGTTAATCTTACCGACGGGCTTGACGGTCTTGCTTCAAGCGTTACCGTTGTTGTGGCTTGTGCATTTATGCTTGTAGCAGGTGCCTTGCTTGAATATTCAACAAATACTCTTGCGGCTTGTCTTGCAGGTGCTTGTGCAGGATTTTTGGTATGGAATGCAAAACCAGCAAAGGTATTTATGGGTGATACCGGGTCAATGTTTTTAGGCGGTATGGTTGTAGCCCTGTCTTTCGGAATAAAAAGACCGATACTTTTAATCGTTGCAGGTCTTATGTATTTTGTTGAGGCAATTTCGGTTATGCTTCAAGTAGCATATTATAAAAAGACAAAAAAGCGCCTTTTCAAAATGGCACCGATTCACCATCATTTTGAAATGAGCGGTTGGAGTGAGCAGTCGGTAGTATTGCTCTTTTCGGCAATAACACTTATCAGCTGTATAGTAATGTTTATTTTGGCTAAATACTGATTTTAATACATAATAAAAAGGAGGAAAGAGAATGGCAAAGCCGGTGGTTAAACGCAAAAAAAGGCAAGGACTTTTTCAAGAGGGAAAACTTGACAGCACATTCTTAATTATAGTTTTAATTCTTTTGACAACGGGTCTTGTTATGCTCTTTTCTTCAAGTTATGCATATTCTTACGAGCATTTCGGAACAAGTTATAAATTTATCGTTCGTCAAGCCGCTTTTGCGGTCGGCGGAGTAGCGATAATGCTCATTTTTTCAAAAATAAACTATCATGTTTGGCAACGGCTCGGGATATGGATATATATCGGCATTTTTTTCCTTTTGATTGCGTTGCTGATTCTTCCCCCGATGGCAAAGGAAATGGGAGTTAAAAGATGGTTCGTTGTAGGACCGATAAACTTTCAGCCGTCCGAGATAGGTAAATTTGCGCTTATCGTAGTTCTTTCTCATTTGATTTCGGCTAATCAGGATAAAATGAAAAAGTTCGGATTTATTCTCTTTTTGGGCGGTGTTGTTCTTGCTATTGCCATTCCCATTGTGGCGGAGCCTCATATTTCCGCAACCATTCTTATTTTGGCGATTGCTTTTATTTTGATTTATATCGGCGGAATGAGGGGTTGGATTGCAGGTCTCGGCGCTTTAGGAGGACTCGGCGGAATATTATTGTTCCTAAATGCAGGTTTTATCGGATACAGCAGTGACCGTATAAAATATTGGCATGACCCTTGGCTTGATGCAAAGGGCAAGGGATTTCAAACAATTCAGTCGCTTCTTGCAATCGGCTCGGGCGGAATACTCGGGCGTGGTATCGGACAGTCAAGACAAAAATATTTATGGGTGCCCGAACCGCATAATGATTTTATATTTTCAATAGTTTGCGAAGAATTAGGTCTTGTCGGTGCGGTTGCAATAATAATAGGTTTTGCATTTTTAGTTTACAGAGGATTTAAGATTGCAATGAGAGCCGAAGATAAATTCGGAATGCTTTTAAGCATCGGTCTTACCTTTCAGGTCGGACTTCAAGCAATGCTTAATATCTGGGTTGTAACAAACACAATTCCGAATACCGGTATCAGTTTGCCGTTTTTCAGTTACGGCGGCTCGTCACTTGTATTACTGCTTGCCGAAATGGGTATAGTTTTATCCGTTTCAAGAGGCGCAAATAAAGATATATAAAGGGGTAATATTATGCATATTCTTTTTGCAGGCGGCGGAACTGCAGGGCATATAAATCCTGCTTTGGCAATAGCCGACTATATAAAAGAGCGTCATCCCGATGCGAAAATAAGTTATATCGGAACTCCCGATAAGCTTGAAGCAAAGCTTGTTCCGCAAAAGGGATATGATTTTTATACCATTGAGGTTGCGGGTTTTCAGAGAAAAATCACCCCGAAAAACATAAAAAGAAATGTTATTGCCGCTAAAAAAGCGGTAACATCTTCCATTAGAGCAAAGCAGTTGCTTAAAGAACTTAAACCCGATATAGTTGTAGGAACCGGAGGATATGTCAGCGGTCCCGTTTTAAGAGAAGCCGCAAAGCTTAATATCAAAACAGCCATTCATGAGCAAAATGCTTTTCCGGGTGTTACAACAAAAATGCTTTCAAAAAATGCAGATGCCGTTATGCTCGCAATGCCGGAAGCAAAAAAATATTTGAAATTAAATAAAGAACCGATAATTACCGGAAATCCCGTCAGAGTTGAACTTTCAAAATTCAGTAAGGATGAAGCAAAGGCAAAACTCGGATTTGATGACAGACCGGTTATTTTGTCATTCGGCGGGTCGTTGGGCGCAAGGCATATCAACGAAGCAACCGAAGAACTTATAAAATGGCATTCCGGCAGCGGTAAATTTTATCATATCCACGGCACCGGAAAAGTCGGCTTTTCCGCTATGACCGAGCATCTTGAAAATGCCGGCGTAAAACTGCCCGAAGAAATATCCGTTCGTGAATATATTGACAATATGGATGTTTGTATGGCGGCGGCGGATTTGGTTATTTGCAGGGCAGGTGCCATAACCTTAAGTGAACTTGCTCTTTGCGGTAAACCTTCGGTTTTGATTCCTTCTCCGTTTGTGGCGGAAAATCATCAGTTTCATAATGCGATGACGCTTAAAAAAGCCGGAGCCGCCGAAATTATTGAGGAAAAAGACCTTACGGGCGAAAAACTTATTGAAACAGTAAGTATGCTTATTGAAAATAAGCCGAAGCTTGAAAAAATGTCAAAAGCCGCATTAAAAGCTTCAATTTCCGATGCGAATGAACGCATTTATAATGTTATAATGAAATTATATACATCGGTAAAGCTTTAACATATTTTATCTTCGTAACATAGTATAAATTGAATTTTTATACTGTTGCGGAGGGAACGATATGCCCGATATAATTGTTGAGGGTAAAAATAAATTAAACGGTAAAATCAAGGTTCAAGGTTCAAAAAATGCGGTTTTACCCATAATTGCCGCTTCAATTCTTATTGACGGCAAAACCGTTATAAATAATTGTCCCGATTTATCGGATGTTAAGGCATCAATGAAAATTCTTGAATATTTAGGGGCGAAATGTTTTTATAAAAATAATTGCCTTATAATTGATGCATCAAACATCAAAGGATGCAGTATTCCCGAAAAACTAATGCGTGAAATGCGCTCATCGTCCCTTTTCCTCGGTGCGATACTTTCAAGAATGGAAATGGCGGTTATTTGCAGTCCGGGCGGTTGTGAATTAGGGCCGAGACCCATTGACTTACATATCAAAGCGTTAAAAGAATTAGGCGCCGAAACAAAGGAACAAAACGGAAATATAAGTTTTAAATTAAATGGCGGTATAATCGGAAATAATATCCATCTTTCTTTTCCGAGCGTCGGTGCAACCGAGAATGTTATTATAGCGGCCGCCCTCGGAAACGGAACGACAACGCTCAATAATGCCGCAAAGGAGCCCGAAATAGTTGACCTTGCTAACTTTCTCAATAAAGCAGGTGCAAGAATAAAAGGAGCAGGGAGCGATAGGGTTGTTATTGAAGGCGTAAAAAGGTTAAACCCTATTGAATATAGCGTTTGCTTTGACCGAATAGTTGCGGCAACATATATATCGGCGGCGGCAATATGCGGCGGCGATATAGTCCTAAACGGTGTAAACATCGGTCAGTTAAGCTCTGTTGTTTCGGTATATGAGGAGGCAGGTTGCCTCTTTTCAGCCAAAAATAAAGATTTGCGTATTATAGCGCCTAAAAAGCTTAAAAGCGTTTCAACCGTCAGAAGCTTAACATATCCCGGTTTCCCGACCGATGCGGGACCGCTTCTTATATCATCGTTGACCGTTGCAAAAGGAACGAGCATATTTGTTGAAAATATATTTGAAAACCGTTTCAGATATATTGATGAACTAAAACGCCTCGGTGCGTCAATAAAGACCGAGGGAAAGGTTGCCGTTATTGAGGGTGTCAGTCGGCTTTGCGGTGCTAAATGCTATGCCACTGACCTTCGCGGCGGTGCGGCACTTGTTGTTGCGGGACTTGGTGCCGAGGGTGTAACTCAAATAGGAAAAACCTGCTATATAAAGCGGGGATATGAAAATATTGTAAAAGACCTTAGCAGTTTAGGAGCAAAAATTAAGGAAGCTTGAAAGGAAGTGAAAGAATGGATAGAAATGAGATTGCAAGACGCCGTGCCAAAAGGCGTAAAGCCGCAAGAAGAAGGCATTTGCTTGTAGGTTTTGTTGCCTTTTTGATTATTGCATTAGCCGTTTTTATTGCTCTTTCTCTAACCGTTCTTTTCCCGATAAAAAATGTTTCTTATGGCGGAAGCAAGGTCTATACCGCCGAACAGCTTGAAAACGGAATGAAAATAAAGGGCGAAAATATCTTTACCGTCAGTGCAAAAAAGATTGTTTCTTCTTCAAGACCTGATTTTCCCTATATCGGCAATGTGAAGATTAAAAGGCAGTTGCCCGATTCGTTAACTGTTGAAATTACGGATGCTACCGAACATTCGGCGTATTTTTTCAATAACAAGTATTATATCGTTGACAAAGACGGATATGTTTTGAAAGAAGATATAATTCTTCCGAAAAATCTTGTGATTATTAAGGTGAAAAAAGCAAAATTCAGTATAGGAAAGCAGATTGAGTTTTCCGATAAATCGGTAGAATCAAGTATTAAGAAAATATATAAACACCTTAACGAAAATGATATAAAAATCAACAGTATTGACGCCACCGATAAGGCATATTACACCGCTGAAATTTTGGACGGAAGATTTACTGTTGAATTCGGCTCAAAGAACGATTTGGATAAAAAAATCAAGCATTTATCTGCTATGATTAAAAGAATAGACAGCAATGTGTCGGGAACTATTGACCTTACTTGTTGGAGTGAATCCAACCCGACGGGAATACTTGAAAAAAGCCAAAATAAAGTATCTTGATAAAAAAATAAAAAAAGTGTTGAAATTTGCAAATATATATGATATTATATTGTTGAATAATTGTGATATTATGATTTTACATAAAAACGGAGGAAAAGAAAATGCCATTTGATGTTGCAAATGAAATGGAAGATGTTGTTCAAATTAAAGTTGTAGGTGTCGGCGGCGGCGGCGGAAATGCCGTTAACCGTATGGTTGCTGCCGGTGTTAAGGGCGTTGAGTTTGTTGCCGTTAATACCGATAAGGCCGCATTGTTCTTATCAAAGGCCGATACCAAAATCCAAATTGGTGATAAAACTACTGCAGGTATGGGTGCAGGCGGTAACCCCGAAAACGGTCGTGCCGCTGCTGAAGAATCCCGTGATGAAATCGCTGCCGCTATCCGTAGCGCTGATATGATTTTCATTACCGCAGGTATGGGCGGCGGAACAGGAACAGGTGCCGCTCCCGTTGTTGCTTCTATTGCTCAGGAACTCGGTATCCTTACCGTTGGTATCGTTACAAAGCCCTTTGCTTTTGAAGGCAAAAAGCGTATGACTCAGGCCGAAGCAGGCATTGCCGCTTTAAGTGAGCATGTTGACAGCTTGGTTGTTATTCCCAACGAGCGCTTGAAGTTCGTTTCAGAGCAGAAGATTACATTTAAGAATGCGTTTGATATTGCCGATGATGTTCTTCGTCAGGGTGTTCAGAGCATTTCAGAACTTATCAATGTTACATCTCTTGTTAACCTTGACTTTGCCGATGTTAAGTCAATTATGTCCGATGCAGGATATGCTCACATGGGCGTTGGTCTTGCAACCGGCCGTGATAAGGCAGAGCAGGCAGCAAGAATGGCTATTACAAGTCCTCTTATTGAAACATCAATGGATAATGCCCGTGGTGTAATCATCAGCATTACCGGTTCTCCCGATATCGGTCTTGAAGAGGTTGAAGAAGCTTCTTCCATCATTTCCGATATGGCTCATCCCGATGCAACAATCATTTGGGGTGCTCAACTTGACGATAGTATTGAAGACACAATCCGTGTTACTGTTGTTGCAACCGGCTTGGGCGATGATAAGCGTAAGAGTGATGCAAACGATTTAGCATCTTTAATCAGTAATGCTTCTTCCGATGATGACGATGAAGCTTACGGCGATGTTATGAGTTTCTTCAAGAAAGATTAAGTTTAGTATTTTTTAGCCCGAGAGAAAACTCTCGGGCATTTTTAGATTTTAGGATTAGATTATGACATTAAACGAATTGCAAATCGGAAAAAGCGCAATAATAACAAGCGTTGGCGGTGACGGTGCTTTAAGACAGCACTTTCTTGATATGGGTGTTATTCCCGGCGGGGAAATAACCTTTGTTAAGTTTGCCCCAATGGGTGACCCTATGCAATTTATCGTTCAGGGATATGAGCTTACGCTTCGTATTGACGATGCCAAGCATATTGGTATAGTTGAAACCGAGAAAACGCAGGTTGAAGATATTTGTGACGATAGGCGCAGTGCCTCGTATCACCCCGGCTTCGGCGAAGAGGGTAAATACCATGTTACAACCGATGAAGAGCCATACCCAAAGGGAACAACGCTTACCTTTGCACTTGCCGGAAATCAAAATTGCGGTAAAACGACCCTATTTAATGCGCTGACCGGCTCTAATCAGCATGTCGGCAATTTTCCCGGTGTAACGGTTGACCGCAAAACCGGCTCAATTAAGGGACATCCTGATACGCTTGTTACGGACCTGCCCGGTATTTATTCGCTTTCTCCCTATACTGCCGAAGAAATTGTTTCCCGTCAGTTCATTTTAGATGAAAAACCGACCTGCATTATAAATATTGTTGATACCAATAATATTGAGCGAAACCTTTATCTTACAATGCAACTTATGGAGCTTGAAGTTCCGATAGTTCTCGCTCTAAATATGATGGATGAGGTTGAAAATAACGGCGGAACGGTTTATATTAACGAAATGGAGCAGGAGCTCGGTATTCCGGTCGTTCCGATATCCGCCGCAAAGGAGCAGGGTGTTAAAGAGCTTATAAAACACGCTGTTCATATTGCAAAATATAAGGAAAAACCGGGTCGCACCGATTTTTGCGATAAAGATGAATGCGGCGGCGCCGTTCATAGAGCGTTGCATAGTATTATGCACCTTGTTGAAGACCATTGTGTTGCGGCGGGAATACCCGTTCGTTTTGCTGCAAGCAAGCTCGTTGAGGGTGACCACCTTGTTTTAGAGGCGCTCAAACTTACCGAAAACGAAAAGGAAACACTTGAGCATATTATCTTGCAAATGGAGGAGGAGAGAGGTCTTGACCGTTCCGCCGCCATTGCCGATATGCGTTTTAGTTTTATCAAAAAGCTTTGCAAAAAAACAGTCGTAAAGCCGAAGGTGAGCAAAGAACATTTAAGAAGCAATAAAATTGATAAGATTTTGACGGGGAAATGGACTGCAATTCCTTGCTTTATCTTGATTTTGGGGCTTGTTTTTTGGCTTACCTTTGATGTTATCGGTAAATTCTTCCAAAACCTGATAGCAGGGGGTATAGGCGGACTTTCCGCTTATCTTGATACTTTTCTTACGAGATTAAATGTAAATAAGGCACTTCATTCGCTTGTAATAGACGGTATTTTCGGCGGTCTCGGGACTATTATTTCCTTTGTTCCGATTATTGTTATACTGTTTTTCTTTCTTTCTTTGCTTGAGGATAGCGGATATATGGCAAGGGTTGCCTTTATTATGGATAAGCTTCTTCGTAAAATCGGTCTTTCGGGAAGAAGTATAGTTCCTATGCTTATCGGTTTCGGTTGCACCGTTCCCGGTGTTATGGCAAGTAGGACCCTGCCGAGCGCAAGGGATAGAAAAATGACCGTTATGCTGACTCCTTTTATGAGTTGTTCCGCAAAGTTACCGGTTTACGGCTTTTTGGCTTCTGCTTTTTTCCCCAACCATACGGCGCTTGTTATGATAGGGCTTTACTTTTTCGGAATCTTAATCGGTGTTGTAACTGCGTTATTCTCAAAAAGGTTTATATTTAAGGGCGAGGCAGTTCCTTTTGTTATGGAGCTTCCGAACTACCGTTTGCCTTCAATAAAGAATACATTGCAGTTGTTATGGGAGAAGGCAAAGGACTTTTTGCAAAGGGCATTTACCGTAATACTTATCGCTTCAATAGTTATTTGGGTGCTTAATGAGTTTGATTTTAAGCTTAATATTGTTGATGATTCAAAAAACAGCGCTCTTGCAATAATTGCAAGTTACATTTCTCCGATTTTTGAGCCGCTCGGCTTTAATAACTGGATGATTTCAACCGCCTTAATTGCAGGTTTTATGGCAAAGGAAAGCGTTGTATCAACATTAGAGGTTTTACTTGCAGGTGCCTCTGTTGCTACGATTATTTCGCCTGCCTCGGCGGTATCGCTTTTGGTTTTCTGCCTTTTATATACACCCTGCGTTGCGGCGATTTCTTCAATTCGCCGTGAACTCGGCGGTAAATGGGCATTATGGACGGTTGTTTTTCAGTGTTCTGTCGCCTATGTTTGCGCCTTTGTTGTCCGAACTGTTCTCGGTATATTTATGTAATAAAAATACGGCAGTCCAAAGCGGACTGCCGTTAATCTTTTTGCTTTATTACTTTAATGTGTTTGATATTTGTTCGTATTCGTCTATTTTGCTTGAAGCTTCGGAATTGTTAATGGAAATGTTATGCTTTGCAAGATTTAACGAGCCGAGCAAATCTTCAAGTTGTGAAGAAAAGTCGGAAGCGATGCTTTCAATTTTCTCCTTTGCTTCAAGAAGGGAGGCCTGTGTAGAATTAACATAGCTTAAATTTTGCTCAACCTGATTTTCGGAAATTTCCTGATTTTCTTTTGCGGTTTGCATAATTGCATTTGCGTTTGCATTTGCAACAACATATAACTTTCCGATATTTTGGGCGAGGCGCTCAATTTCGTCATACTTGTCCTTAAAGTTTTTAAGTTCTGCTTCAAGCTCTGCGTTTTTTTCGGATAAATCCGAAACATTCGCATTTGCAACAGATAATTCGTTACTGAGTTTTTCAACTTTTTCGCTTAAAACGGTTTCTTTTTCGGTATGCTCTTTATGGCTTTTTTGAATGTAAGCCATAACATCGTCGCTGTTAAAACCGAACAAGCTTTTTCTGAAGGTTGCGGACATATTTATCATCCCTTTGTGAATTACTGTTTGAATATTATATCAAAAAATGAAACAATATACAAGTAAAAGTTTTATTTTTAAAAAAAAGGGGACATAAGAAGTATTGACAATTAGTTAAATATAGGTTAAAATCTTCTTCGGTAAATTAAATATCTGCCCCCGTAGTTAAATGGATATAACAAGGTCCTCCTAAGACTTAGTTATCGGTTCGATTCCGGTCGGGGGTGCCAGTCGCGAGGCTCGACACCCAATTCGTGTTGAGTCTCTCTTTTATTTTAAGTTTTTACCACGAAAATACAGTTGTGCTATTTCGTAGTCTAAGCACAAAGCGAAAACCTATCACGAAAGTGGTAGGTTTTTGTTTTGTATTATTCATTTTTCGTGAAAGCGATAGGTTTTCTAAATGAATAATGAATGTGTCGCCTTCGCCGACGAATACAACCTATTCAACATCGCGACACAAATGTATATTGTATGCCGTTTACAGCCGTTACACCATATATTATTATTTTGCCTAATTATTTTGCTTATTTTTTACAAAATTTTATTGATTTTTTATTTGCGTTTTTTGTTGACACAAAATTAACGATATGCTATAATTTATACATATTCTTGTTACTGACGGATTTATGCAGAATAACTGCAGGGGAGCAAGAAAATAATATTATAGTCGACCGTCTGGGCACAGTTAAGATTTACCCGTCTTAACTGCGCTCTTTTTGGTTTTTTAAGGAGGATTACCGTGAAAAAAGTCGGAATTGTTATGGGAAGCGACAGCGATTTGCCAATCGTTCAAAAGGCAATAGATACCTTAAAATCCTTTGATGTGCCTTACGAGGCGCATATCTTTTCCGCCCACAGAACACCCTTGGAATCTGCCGAGTTTGCGTCTGCTGCGCAGGATAACGGATTCGGTGTGATTATTGCCGCTGCCGGAATGGCGGCGCATCTTGCAGGCGCAATAGCCGCAAATACTACGCTTCCGGTTATCGGAATACCCTGTAAATCCAATACACTTGACGGCATTGATGCCCTTTTGTCAACAGTTCAAATGCCTTCCGGAATACCGGTTGCAACTGTTGCCGTAAACGGAGGAGTCAATGCCGCTTTGCTTTCTATAGAGATGTTGGCAATAGGTGAGCCGGAGCTTGCGAAAAAGCTCAAAGAAAAAAGGACCGCCGATATGAAGGCAGTTCTTAAAAAAGATGAAGAAATTGCTGCAAAGCTTTAATTTCTATAAAAATTTTAAGGAGAAAAAAATTATGGAACTCGTTTACACAGGAAAGACAAAAAATGTTTATGCACTCGCAAATGGTAATTATCTTTTGAAATTCAAAGATGATTGCACAGGCAAAGACGGTGTTTTTGATCCGGGCGAAAATTCGGTTGGTTTAACTATTGACGGTGTTGGTGATGTTAACCTTCGCATGTCAATTTACTTTTTTGAAAAGGTTAATGCCGCAGGTATTAAAACCCATTTTGTAAATGCAAATCTTGACGATACAACTATGGAGGTTGTTCCCGGTAAGGTATTCGGTCACGGTCTTGAGGTTATCTGCCGTCATAAAGCCGTTGGAAGCTTTACAAGAAGATACGGCGAGTATATTGCCGAGGGCTCTGACCTTCCTGCTTATGTTGAAATGACCTTTAAGAACGACGAAAAGGGCGATCCGCTTGTAACAAAGGATGCTCTTGCCGCTCTCGGTGTTATGACCGAAGCTCAGTATGACGAAATCAAGGTTATGACTCAGAAGATTACAAAAATCGTTGCCGATGACCTTAAAGCAAAGGGCCTTGTTCTTTATGATATTAAATTTGAATTCGGTTACGATAATGACGGAAATGTAATGCTTATTGACGAAATCGCTTCGGGCAATATGCGTGTTTATAAGGACGGCGAATATGTTGATCCTATGACTCTTTCAGAACTATTCTTTGCGGCAAATAATTAAGGAGCTATACTATGGGCGGATACTTTGGAGTCGTTAGTAAAGAAAACTGTATGTCGGATGTCTTTTTCGGCACTGACTATCATTCTCATTTAGGAACTAAAAGTGCAGGTCTTGCCGCATTTTCAGCCGATTTGGGTTTGCAACGCAAAATTCATAATATAAATAATTCTCCGTTCAGGACTCAATTTGAGGGCATTTTGGAGAAAATGGAGGGCACCTGCGGTTTAGGCACAATAAACGACAGTGACCCTCAACCGCTTTTAGTTCGTTCTTCAATCGGTCGGTATGCTATTGCCGTTGTCGGCGTGATTAACAATGCCGATGAGCTTATTGATAAATATGTAAGCGAATGTGCAGGACAGCTTAATGCCATAAGCGGCGGCGGTGTTAATACTACCGAACTTGTAGCGGCTTATATCAACCGAAAGTCCTCTATTGCCGAGGGAATTCGTTATGCCCAAGATATGATTGACGGCACGGCGCTTATTATTATAATAACCGAGAATAATACGCTTATTGCCGCAAGAGATAAGGCAGGTCGGCTTCCCGTTCATGTCGGTAAGAACGAAAACGGATTTTGCGTTTCCTTTGAGCATTTTGCTTATGAAAAGTTAGGATATGAAAACTATTATGAACTTAAACCTGCCGAAGTAGTTGAAATTACCGCCGATGAATTAAAGGTGTTAAGTCCCGGCAGGGAAGAGATGCATATTTGTTCTTTCCTCTGGTCGTATTACGGTTTCCCGACTTCTTCGTATGAGGGTATCAATGTTGAAGCCATGCGTTACCGTAACGGCGAAATTATGGCGGAAAACGAAATGAAAAACGGCACACTTCCTCATGTTGACTGCGTTGCAGGCGTTCCCGACTCCGGAACTCCTCACGCAATCGGTTTTGCAAACAAAAGCCATTTGCCTTTTGCAAGACCGTTTATTAAATATACTCCGACATGGCCCCGTAGTTTTATGCCTTCAAGCCAAAAAGAGAGAAACAGAATTGCAAAAATGAAGCAAATTCCGGTAAGCGAACTTATTAAGGATAAAGAGTTGCTGTTTATTGATGACTCAATCGTCAGAGGAACTCAACTTCGCGGAACGGTTGACTTTATTTATGAAAGCGGCGCCAAAGCCGTTCATATGCGTTCTGCCTGTCCGCCTATAATGTTTGGTTGTAAATTCCTTAATTTCTCCCGTTCAACCGGCGATATGGACCTTTTAACCCGAAATATTATTATGGAACTTGAAGGGGAAGAGGGCTTTAATTATATTGAAGAATACAGCGACGGCACTACCGAGCGAGGCAAAAAAATGCGTAAAGCAATCAGCGAAAAGTTGCATCTTGCATCACTTGAATTTCAGTCCCTTGAGGGACTTCAAAAGGCAATAGGTTTGCCTTCGTGTAAGCTTTGCACATATTGTTGGAACGGAAAAGAATAAGGGAGGTTATAAAAAAATGATAGAAAATTCCAAATCTTTGGCTTATGCCGATGCCGGTGTTGATATTACCGCCGGATATAAATCGGTTGAGCTTATGAAAAAGCATATTGCTTCTACAAAAACTCCCGGCGTTTGTTCGGATATCGGCGGTTTTGGGGGACTTTTCTCCCTTGACCTTAAGGATATAAAAAATCCTATTTTGGTAAGCGGAACCGACGGTGTCGGAACAAAACTTAAAATTGCATTTTTAATGGATAAACACGATACCGTAGGTATTGACTGTGTTGCCATGTGTGTAAACGATATTATTTGCGGCGGTGCTAAACCGCTCTTTTTCCTTGACTATATCGCCTGCGGAAAGAATGTTCCCGAAAGAATTGCCGACATCGTAAAGGGTGTTTGCGACGGTTGCGTTCAGGCAGGTGCGGCTCTTATCGGCGGAGAAACTGCCGAAATGCCCGGATTTTATCCCGAAAACGAATACGATTTGGCAGGTTACAGCACGGGTATAGTTGATAAGGATAAAATCATTGATAATAAAACAATGACCGAGGGCGATGTTATTATCGCTCTGCCGTCAAGCGGTGTTCACTCAAACGGTTTTTCCCTTGTCCGCAAGGTGTTTGATGTTGAAAACTGCGACCTTAAAAAGCCACTTTCAGAGCTTGGCGGTAAGTCCTTGGGTGAAACCCTGCTTACCCCTACAAAAATATATGTAAAGCCGGTTTTGGCTCTCCTTGAAAAAATAAATGTTAAGGGTATTTCTCATATTACCGGTGGCGGTTTTTATGAGAATATTCCGAGAAGTATTCCCGAAGGTCTTTGCGCCGTAATTGATAAAAAGAGCGTTAAGGTTCTTCCTATTTTTGAACTTATCGCAAAAGAAGGTAATATCACCGAGCGTGATATGTTTAATACCTTTAATATGGGTGTCGGTATGAGTATCGTTGTAGATAAATCGGATGTTGATACCGCACTTGCTATCCTTAAAGAAAGCGGCGAGGACCCGTATGTAATCGGAAAGATAGAAAAAGCCGATGAAAGAATAAAAATATGTTAAAACCATAACCGAAATTTACGGTTAAGGCATATTTATCGTTATTTGAAAAAATTGTAAAGGTTGGTGGAAAAATGCCGAGAAATTGTGTCAATGTTGCGGTTTTGGTATCGGGCGGAGGAACTAATCTTCAGGCCCTTATTGATGCCGAAAATAGCGGTATTATCAAAAGCGGCAAAATAAAGCTTGTTATTTCAAATAAAGCGGATGCCTATGCTCTTGAAAGGGCGAAAAAGGCGAGTATTAAAACCGCTGTTGTATCAAAATCAGAACTCGGACAAAATGGAATGGAAGAAAAAATAACAGACCTTTTGACCGAAAATAAAATTGATATAATCGTTCTTGCCGGCTTTATGTGTATATTAACCGCCGATTTTACAAAGAAATACGATAAAAGAATAATAAATGTTCATCCTTCACTTATCCCGTCTTTTTGCGGTGAGGGTTTTTACGGACTTAGAGTTCACGAAGCCGCACTTAAAAAGGGCGTTAAGGTAACGGGGGCAACGGTGCATTTTGTAAACGAAATTCCCGATGGCGGCGAAATTATTTTGCAAAAGGCGGTAACAATCCCCGAAAATTCCACTCCGGAAAGTTTGCAAAAAAGGGTTATGAAACTTGCCGAATGGAAAATTCTTCCAAGGGCTTTGGAATTAGTATCAAATAATATTTTGAAAGAGGGAAAATAATATGAGTATTTATGACATCAATAACATCGCAGAACTTATTCGTGATAACAGTTATGTCGGCAGAGGAATTGTAATCGGTAAATCCGCCGACGGCAAAAATGCCGTTTCCGCTTATTTTATTATGGGCAGAAGCGCAAACAGCCGTAACCGTGTATTTGTTGAGAGAGACGGTGTGCTTTATACCGAGCCGTTTGATGCTTCAAAGGTTGAAGACCCGAGTCTTATTATCTATGCCGCTCAAAGAAGATTTGAAAACAAACTGATAGTTACAAACGGCGACCAGACCGATACTATATATGACGGACTTATAAACGGCAAATGCTTTAAAGGGGCCCTTAAATCCCGTGCATTTGAGCCGGACGCTCCGAATTTCACCCCCCGTATCAGCGGTATTTTAGAGTTTGAAAACAATGATTTTACTTATGAAATGAGTATTCTCAAAAGCGCCGACGAAAAGGGAACTGCCTGCAACAGATATACATTCTCTTATGAGCCGCTTAACGGTTTAGGTCATTTTATTCATACATATATCGGTGACGGTAATCCGCTTCCTACTTTCCTGGGTGAGCCCGAAAGAATAGCAATTCCCAACGATATTGACGAGTTTACCGATTCTCTTTGGGATGCGCTTAACCATGATAACCGCATTTCCCTTTATGTAAGATATACAAACCTTGAAAACGGACAAGAGGTTAACCGTTTAATAAATCAAAATAAGGCAGGTTAAGAAAATGAAAGAATTTGAACTTAAATACGGATGCAACCCCAACCAAAAGCCGTCTAAAATCTTTATGCATGACGGCAGCGAACTCCCGATTGAAATATTAAACGGCAGACCGGGTTATATTAACTTCCTTGATGCTTTTAACTCTTGGCAACTTGTAAAGGAACTCAAAGAGGCGTTGGGACTTCCCGCCGTTGCTTCCTTTAAGCATGTTAGTCCTACATCTGCCGCAGTCGGCATTAAGCTACCCGAAAAGCTTAAAAAGGCATGCTTTGTTGATGATATTGAGGGTCTTGACGATTCTTTGCTTGCCTGCGCTTATGCCAGAGCCCGTGGCACCGACCGTATGTGCTCATTCGGCGATTGGGTTGCCCTTTCGGATGTTTGCGATAAAACCACCGCAACTATGATTAAGCGTGAGGTTTCCGACGGTATTATTGCTCCCGGCTATACCGATGAGGCGCTTGAAATCTTAAAGTCAAAGCGCAAGGGCAACTATAATATTGTTAAAATTGATGCTTCGTTTGTTCCCGACCCCGTAGAGCATAAGCAGGTTTACGGTGTTACATTTGAGCAGGGAAGAAACAATTTCCAAATAAATAAGGAACTCCTTTCAAATATTGTTACAAAGAATAAAGACCTTCCGGAAACTGCCGTTCGTGATTTGATTATTTCGCTTATCACCCTTAAATACACCCAGTCAAACTCGGTATGCTTTGCAACCGACGGACAGGCAATAGGTGTCGGCGCAGGTCAGCAGTCAAGAATTCACTGCACCCGTCTTGCAGGTAGCAAGGCAGATACATGGTTCCTTCGTCAGTATGATAAGGTTCTTAATCTTCCTTTCCTGCCGACTTTGGGCAGACCAGAAAGAGATAATGTTATTGACGGATATATAAATAAAAACGAAGAAGATGTTTGCGCCGAAGGTAATTGGCAGAAGTATTTTACAAAGCGTCCCGAGCCCTTAACCGACGAAGAAGCAAAGGCATATCTTGCTACTATTGACGGTGTTGCTCTCGGTTCCGATGCTTTCTTCCCGTTTGGTGATAATATTGAACGCGCAAAGAAAAGCGGCGCTAAGTATATTGCCGAGCCGGCCGGCACTATCCGCGATGACCAGGCTACAGAAAGTGCCGAGAAATACGGGATGGATATGTCATCTACAGGTATGCGTCTATTACACCACTAATATGTAAGAGGTGCAAAATGAAAATTCTTGTTGTAGGTGGCGGCGGCAGAGAACACGCCATCATCAAAAAACTTAAAGAGAATAAAGAAGTAAATACTGTTTTTGCTCTTCCGGGAAACGGCGGAATTGCAAAGGATGCGACCTGCGTTCCGATAGGTGCCTGCGAGATAGAAAAAATAGTTGAGTTTTCAAAAAAAGAAAATATAGATTATGCCGTTATTGCCCCCGATGACCCGCTTGTTTTAGGTCTTGTTGATGCATTGGAAGAAGTAAATATTCCTTGCTTCGGACCCAATAAAAATGCCGCAATTATTGAGGGAAGTAAGGTATTTTCCAAAAACTTAATGAAAAAGTATAATATCCCGACCGCCTCTTATGAGGTGTTCTGCGATATGGAGAAAGCCCTTGAATTCCTTGATACTGCGCCTATTCCTACCGTTATTAAAGCCGACGGTTTGGCTCTCGGTAAGGGTGTTACTATCGCCTTTACAAGAGAGGAAGCCAAAAAAGCCGTTAAAGAGGCAATGGAGGATAAAAAGTTCGGTAAAAGCGGCGATAATATCGTTATTGAAGAATTTCTTGAGGGTCCCGAGGTGTCCGTTTTGGCGTTTACCGACGGAACCTGCGTAAAACCGATGGTTTCTTCAATGGACCATAAGCGTTCGGGCGATAACGATACCGGTCTTAATACCGGCGGTATGGGAACTGTCGCTCCCAACCCTTACTATACCGACGAAATAGCAAAGATTTGTATGGATACTATCTTTATGCCTACAATAAACGCAATGAATAAAGAGGGCAGAACATTTAAGGGTTGTCTTTATTTCGGACTTATGCTTACCAAAAACGGTCCGAAGGTTATTGAGTATAACTGCCGTTTCGGTGACCCCGAAACTCAGGTTGTTTTGCCGCTTCTTGAAAGCGACCTTTTAACTGCTATGATGGCTACAACAAACGGCACTCTCAAAGATACCGAAATCAAGATTAAAAAGGGTAATGCCTGCTGTGTTATTATGGCATCTGACGGTTACCCCGTATCCTATAAAAAGGGCTTTGAAATAACAATACCCGAAAGTATAAACGATAGTGTTTATGTTGCCGGTGCCGCACTTAAAGAAGGTAAGCTTTTAACAAGCGGCGGCAGAGTATTAGGTGTTACTTCTATTGACGATACATTAGAGGGCGCAATAAAGAAATCATACGAAAAGGTTAAAACCATTTCTTTTGAAAATGCCTATTATAGAAACGATATAGGTCAAAGAGCATTAAAGGCGGACGGAGGAAAATAATGGTTTACAGAGTTTATGTTGAAAAGAAAAGCGAACTTGCGCATGAAGCAAATAATCTTTTAGGTGAGGCAAAGGAACTTTTAGGCATCAAGGGTCTTGAAAAAATAAGAATTATTAACCGCTATGATGCCGAAAATATTACCGAAGAATTGTTTAATTATGCAATAAAAACGGTTTTTTCGGAGCCGCAGCTTGATATAACGAGCGAGGATATTGATATAAACGGTTGTTCTTGTTTTGCCGTTGAATACCTGCCGGGACAATTTGACCAAAGAGCCGATTCTGCGGCGCAGTGTATACAGATTATTTCAAAATCCACCCGTCCTACCGTCAAAACCGCAAAGATTTATATGCTTTACGGCGATTTGACCGAAAAAGATGTAACAGAAATTAAAAAATATGTTATAAACCCCGTTGAAGCAAGAGAAGCTTCCTTTGAAAAGCCCGAAACTCTTGCAACTAAGTATGATGTTCCGACAAAGGTTAAAACTCTTGACGGATTTTTAGACCTTGATAAAAAAGGTCTTGAAAATTTTGTCAATGAGTTCGGTCTTGCGATGGATATTGACGATATTAAGTTTTGTCAGGACTATTTTAAGAGCGAAAACCGTAACCCAACCGTAACCGAAATCCGTATGATTGATACATATTGGTCCGACCATTGCCGTCATACGACCTTCCTTACGGTTATTGATGATGTTACTTTTGAGGACGAGCTTATCCAAAAAACCTATGAAGAATATATTGAAACCCGTAAAAAATTAGGCAGAACTAAACCGATTTGCCTTATGGATATCGCCACCCTTGCGGTCAAAGCGCTTAAAAAAGAGGGGAAACTTCAAAAGCTTGACGAAAGCGAAGAAATCAATGCCTGCACGGTAAAAATTGATGTTGAGGTTGACGGTAAAAGTGAGCCGTGGTTACTTCTTTTCAAGAACGAAACCCATAACCACCCGACCGAAATAGAGCCGTTTGGCGGTGCCGCTACTTGTATCGGCGGTGCCATTCGTGACCCGCTTTCGGGAAGAAGTTATGTTTACGGCGCTATGCGTGTTACGGGCGCCGCAGACCCGCTTAAATCCCTTGACGAAACAATAAAGGGCAAACTTCCGCAAAGAAAAATCGTTCAAACTGCCGCCGCAGGATATTCTTCCTACGGTAACCAGATAGGACTTGCAACCGGCATTGTTGATGAAATTTACCATGACGGTTATGCCGCAAAGCGAATGGAAATCGGCGCCGTTATTGCCGCCGCTCCTGCCGAAAATGTTCGCCGTGAAGTCCCTGCTGCCGGCGATGTTGTAATTCTTTTGGGCGGTGCAACCGGCAGAGACGGTTGCGGCGGTGCTACCGGTTCTTCAAAATCGCATACCGTTTCATCTCTTGAAACCTGCGGTGCAGAGGTTCAAAAGGGTAACGCCCCCGAAGAAAGAAAACTTCAAAGATTATTCCGCAATAAAACCGCTTGCCGAATGATTAAGCGTTGTAATGACTTCGGCGCCGGCGGTGTTTCGGTTGCCATAGGCGAGCTTGCCGACGGACTTTTAATTGACCTTAATGCCGTTCCTAAAAAATATGACGGACTTGACGGAACCGAGCTTGCGATAAGCGAAAGTCAAGAGAGAATGGCGGTTGTTGTTGAAAAAGAAAATGTTGATGCCTTCTTAAAGCTTGCCGATACGGAAAATTTAGTTGCAACCCCCGTTGCGGTTGTAACCGAAGAGCCCCGTCTTAAAATGAACTGGAACGGCAACACGATAGTTGATATCAGCCGTGAATTTTTAAATTCAAACGGTGCCGATAAGCATATTACCGTTAATACAGCAAAGGGCGATATAGCAAAGCGAGAGATTAGGGGCGGTTTTGCCGAAAACTATAAGAAATTAGCCGATGACCTTAATATTTGTTCAAAGAGAGGTCTTTCGGAAAGATTTGACTCAAGCATCGGTGCAGGAACTGTTTTGATGCCGTTTGGCGGTAAAAATCAGATAACACCTATTCAAGCAATGGTTCAAAAAATTTCGGTAGAGAAGAAGCATACCGATAACTGCTCCTTAATGGCATTCGGATATAATCCGTTTGTTGCCGAAAAAAGTCCGTATCACGGTGCATATTTGGCGGTTGTTGAATCGGTTTGTAAGCTTATTGCTACCGGTGCCGACTTTAAGGATGTATATTTAACATTCCAGGAATACTTTATGCATCCCGGTAAGGACGGTAAGCGTTGGAGTCAACCTTTATCGGCGCTTTTAGGTGCATTTAAGGCGCAAATGGAACTTGGTATCGGCGCTATCGGCGGTAAGGATTCCATGAGCGGAACATTTGAGGATATAGATGTTCCTCCGACTCTTGTTTCCTTTGCCGTAACAACCTCTAAAACCGACCGTATTGTTTCACCGGAATTTAAAAAGGCAGGTAATAAGGTTATCTTCTTGCCCTGTGAATATGGCGAAAACAATCTTCCGAAAACCGATAGTTTGCTTAAACTCTTTGATAATGTGGCTTCGCTTCTTAAATCGGGTAAAGCCGTTTCCTGCTATACTCCCGGTATGGGCGGTATTGCGGAAGCCGTTATGAAGATGTCCTTCGGTAACGGTCTCGGCTTTGATTATTGCGAAAATGTTACTCTTGATAAGATGTTCTCGTATAACTATGCGGGATTTGTTATTGAGGTTACCGATTGGGATAACGAAAGTGATATTTTAGGTGTTGTTACCGATAAAAACGGTATTACATATTGCGGTGAAACGGTAGAACTAAACGACTTGCTTAATATCTATGAAAACAAGCTTGAAAGCGTTTTCTCCTGCAATATCAAGAATACCGGCAAAAACATTAAAACTTTATCCTATAAGGAAACAAAATGGGCTTCCCCCTCAATAAAGGTTGCAAAACCGAAGGTTTTAATCCCCGTATTTCCGGGAACTAACTGTGAATTTGATTCCGCTAAGGCGGTTGCCGATGCCGGAGCAGAGCCGAAAATCATGGTAATAAATAACCTTTCGGCTGACGGTATTTCAAGAAGTATCGCAAATTTTGCAAACGAATTAAAAACCTCTCAAATGATATTTGTTCCGGGCGGATTTTCCGGCGGTGACGAGCCGGACGGAAGCGGTAAGTTTATTACCGCATTCTTCAGAAACCCCGAAATCAAAGAGGGAGTTACAGAGCTTTTAGATAAAAAAGACGGTTTGATGTGCGGTATCTGTAACGGCTTCCAAGCCCTTATTAAATTAGGTCTTGTGCCTTACGGCAAAATTATTGATACCGATGAATCTTGCCCGACCTTAACATTTAACTCCATTGCAAGACACCAGTCAAGAATAGTCAGAACGAGAATTGCTTCAAATAAATCTCCGTGGCTTTCTCTTATGAATGTCGGTGATATAGTAAATGTTCCTATTTCTCACGGTGAGGGAAGATTTTTGGCAAGCGACGAGCTTATTAAGAAACTTGCCGAAAACGGACAAATTGCAACGCAGTATGTTGACCTTTCGGGTAATGCAACAAGTGATATTCACTTTAATCCGAATGATTCCGCCTGCGCTATTGAGGGTATAACCTCGCCGGACGGCAGAGTGTTCGGTAAAATGGGACATAGCGAGAGAGTAGGAGCCGGACTTTATAAGAATGTTCCCGGCAACTATGATATCCGTATGTTTGAATCTGCAGTAAAATATTTTAAGAAATAAGGGGAAAAGATTATGGCTTATTTATCTGACATTGAAATTGCACAGCAGTGTAAACCACGGCATATTAAAGAAATTGCCGAGCGTGCCCATGTTGACGAAAAGTATATTGAGCAATACGGCAACTATAAGGCAAAGGTTGATTTAAGTTTGCTTAATGAAACTAAAAAGGAAAACGGCAAACTTATTCTTGTTACCGCTATTACTCCTACTCCGGCAGGTGAGGGTAAAACTACCACTACAATAGGTCTTGCCGACGGTCTTAAAAGAATAGGCAAGGATGTAACGGTTGCTCTTCGTGAGCCGTCATTAGGACCTGTTTTCGGTGTCAAGGGCGGTGCCGCAGGCGGCGGTTATGCTCAGGTTGTTCCTATGGAGGATATAAATCTTCACTTTACGGGTGACTTCCATGCAATCGGAGCCGCAAACAACCTTCTTGCCGCTATGCTTGATAACCATATTCAGCAGGGTAACGCCCTTGGTATTGATGTTAAGAAAATCACCTGGAAGCGTTGCGTTGATATGAACGACAGACAGCTTCGTTTCGTTGTTGACGGTTTGGGCGGCAGGGTAAACGGAACTCCACGAGAGGACGGTTTTGATATTACCGTTGCAAGCGAAATTATGGCGGTTTTCTGCCTCGCAACCTCAATTTCCGACCTTAAAGAACGCCTTGCAAGAATAATTGTCGGCTATACTTATGACGATAAGCCGGTCACCGCCGGTGACCTTAATGCGCAGGGTGCTATGACCGCACTTCTTAAAGACGCATTAAAGCCGAACCTCGTTCAAACCCTTGAGGGAACTCCCGCATTTGTTCATGGCGGACCTTTTGCTAATATTGCTCACGGTTGTAATTCCGTAATGGCTACTCAAATGGCTCTTAAAATGGGCGACTATACCGTCACCGAGGCAGGATTCGGTGCCGATTTGGGTGCTGAAAAATTCCTTGATATTAAGTGCCGTATGGCAGGTCTTACTCCCGATGCCGTTGTTATGGTTGCTACCGTTCGTGCCCTTAAAATGCATGGCGGACTTGATAAAAAGCAACTTGCAACCGAAGATTTAGATGCACTTGAAAAGGGTATTCCCAATCTCCTTCGCCATGTTTCTAATATTAAGAATGTTTATAAGCTTCCTTGCGTTGTTGCCGTTAACAGATTCCCGACCGATACCGATAACGAAATTGATTTCATTATCAAGAAATGTAAAGAACTCGGTTGCAATACCGTTCTTTCAACCGTTTGGGCTGACGGCGGCAAGGGCGGCGAGGAACTTGCAAAAGAGGTTGTCCGTCTTTGTGAAGAAGAAAAGGGCGATTTTACATTCTCTTATGAAGACGGTATGTCTCTTACCGAAAAAATTGAAGCCGTTGTTAAAAAGGTTTACGGCGGTAACGGAATTATGGTTATGCCTAACGCCAAAAAGCAGATTGAAAAGCTTGAAGAATTGGGATTCGGAAAGTGTCCCGTTTGTATCGCTAAGACGCAGTATAGTTTTTCCGATGACCCGACCAAATTAGGCGCTCCTGAGGACTTTACCGTAACCGTTAAAAATGTTAAGGTAAGCGCCGGTGCAGGATTTGTTGTTGTTCTTACGGGTGATATTATGACCATGCCGGGACTTCCGAAGAAACCTGCCGCCGAAAACATTGATGTTGATGCAAACGGCAAGATAACCGGTTTGTTCTGATAGAAAAACAATAAAACTATTAAAGCGAGAGGTTTTTCCTCTCGCTTTTTTAACCTGCTTTTTCAATTTGTTTTTTAAGCTTTGATATTATCCTTTTTTCAAGCCGTGAAATATATGATTGTGAAATTCCCAATGCGTCGGCGACCTCTTTTTGCGTGTATTCCTCATATCCGCCCATGCCAAACCGCATTTCCATAATTTGTTTTTCTCGGGGCAAAAGTTCATTTACAAAGGAAATAAGCAGTTTTCGTTCATCCTCCTGCTCCAATTTTTGCCCTATTTCGTCGCCGTCGCTTCCCAAAACATCCGAAAGTAAAAGTTCGTTTCCGTCCCAATCGGTGTTAAGCGGCTCATCAAAGGAAATTTCGGTTTTTCTTGAAGATATTTTTCTTAAATACATTAAAATTTCGTTTTCAATGCACCGTGAAGCATAGGTTGCAAGCTTTATGTTTTTGTCGGCGCAAAAGGTGTTTACCGCCTTTATAAGCCCTATTGTCCCGATGGAAATAAGGTCTTCAATATTGACCGATGCAGAGTCAAATTTTTTTGCGATATATACGACAAGCCGTAGATTATGAACGATAAGTTCTTCTTTTGCTTCTTTGTCGTTTTTTTGCACTAATTCCTGCTCTTTTTCGGCAGATAACGGTGGCGGAAGCGTTTCGGGACCGTTTATGTAATGAACACGGCAGGGGAAAAGTTGTTGCAGTTTTTTTCTTAAAAAATTAAGTGTTTTCATAGTATTGACCTCGGATTTACTATTGCGTTCCAACCGTCTTTTATCGGGGTGTTTGATGAAACTATAATAGGATTTTTTATGGTTTTTGATTTTTTGTTTGCGGTAATGATTATTCGGTTTGCCCTTATTCCGTTTAGAATTTCCTTTCCCGAAACAGTTGAAATAGGGACGGCTCGGTATCTTTTTTCGTATTCGTCTTTTGAAAGCTTTTCGGTAATTTCCTTTGAAATTCTTTCGTCAATAATTATTATTTCGGAAAGTCCGAAAATATCGGTTAAGGAATTGCCCGTATCTACCATTCCGTTTAGCAGGTAGTTATCTTCATTTATGTAAAGCGAAATACTGCAGTTTTCTGCCATTTCGCCGTCTTTTACCGTAAAATGCCTTACCGTAACAATAATTAAATAGAAAACCGATGTTGAAATAATTAAAACTATGGGACTTATATCAAAATAAACAACCGAATTGTTTATCGTCATATTTTCCGGTTTATATAAAAGCCATATCCCGATAAATCCGCCGCCTAATATAAGCGACGAAAGAAGCAAAATCCCCGTTGTTTTGATATAATCCTTAATTGTCTTAAATCCGAAGGTAATAAGGCATAGTATAGCGCAAATTAAAAGCTTAAATAATAAATCAAGAAAAATAGGTATCGTCGGTAAAAATATGTAAAGCGAAGAAATTCCGCCCGAAACAGCGCCTAAAATAATTCTCCAAAGTTTAATGTCCCTTTTTGCAAGTTTCCCTGTTATTTTAAGCAAAAAATAGTCAATTACGGTGTTAAGAATGATTAAAACATCTATGTATATCACCATAATCCTCACCCCAAAAATATTATAACTCTGATTATGAACAAATTTTGTCAAAACAGGGTGTCAAAAATTATGTTTTTATAAATAATTTTCGTTTTGCTTGAAGTAAAAAGTTTAATATGTTATACTGTTAGTATTAAGAATTATTGGTGATAGAAATGCTTTTTAATAAAAATAAAAGTGCTTATGATTTTTTGGTCGTAGGGCTTGGAAATCCGGGACTTCAATATGAGAAAAACCGTCATAATGCAGGATTTATGGGAATTGATAAACTCGCAAAGGATAACGGCGGCGAGTTTAATAAGCATAAATTTGAAGCGCATTTGGGCGAAATAAGAATAGCAGACAGCCGAATTCTTCTTGCAAAACCTCAAACCTATATGAACAATTCGGGCAGCGCCGTTTCGCAAATAGTAAGTTTTTATAAAATAGACCCTAAAAATATTATCGTTTTGTTTGACGATATTTCCCTTGATATCGGTAATATCCGAATAAGAAGAAAGGGAAGTGCCGGCGGTCATAACGGCATTAAGGATATAATTGAATGTTTGGGAAGAGAGGATATTGCCCGAATTAAAATCGGCGTTGATAAGAAACCTCATCCCGATTATGACCTTAAAGATTTTGTTCTTTCCAATATTCCTAAAGAAAAATGGGAATCCTTTGAAACGGCTCTTCAAAACACCTCAAAAGCGGTTGAGGAGATAGTTAAAAAAGGCATAGATTCGGCAATGAACAAATTTAGTAAGTAGTATGGAATTTTTATTTAATATACTAAAGAACGAGCCCGAATATAGGAAAATGCTTTCGGATGTCAAAAAGGGCGATGTGCCTATTGCGGCTTCGGGGCTTTCTTCTATTCATAAAGCGCTTCTTACCGGCGCTTTGGCTACTGAACTTAAGGAAAAAGTCGTTCTTATAACCCATGATGAAGCGTCGGCGCTTAATATGTGCAACGACCTTTTGGGGTTTGGAATAAGGGCGGTTTATTTTCCTTACAGGGACTACAATTTCACAAGAACTGTCGGTGCTTCAAAGGACTATGAACACCAAAGAACAAATACCCTGTCGGTGATAATCGGCGGGGGTTTTGACGTGGTCACATTATCGGTGGATTCAGCTTTACAGTTGACCGTTCCGCCCGAAATTTTAACCGAAAATATTATTAAAATCACCTCGTCCGATAGTGTTAATATAAGCGAATTTTCAAGAAAACTAATCGGTGCGGGATATGTTAAAACGGAGATTACCGACGGTGTCGGACAGTTTTCCGTTCGCGGCGGAATTATTGATGTTTTCCCCGTTAATATGAAAAATCCCGTTCGTATTGAGCTTTGGGGAGATGATGTTGATAATATCAGCGAGTATGATATATTGACCCAAAGACGAACGGAAAGCATTAAGGAATTTGAAATTTTCCCTGCCAACGAACTGTCGTTTGATACGCAAAAACTGCTTGAAAACCTCAAAAATCTGCTTATTAAAGGTAAAAAACTTACCGATAATCAAAAGGAAAATATAGAAAAAGATATAGAAAATCTAAATAACGGTTTTCCGATTCTAACAGATGCTTATATTCCGCTTTTATATGAGAATACCGCCACCGTTTTTGATTATGTTCCCAATGCTTTGACGGTTGTTTGCGAATCGGGAAATGTTTTGGAACGGCTTAAAAACATTGAACTTTCCCATACGGAAGAGATAAAATCTTTGCTTGACGAGGGCATTTTATCAAAACAAACCGCTGATATTTATCTTTCCAAGGGTGCTTTTCTTTCAAAAATTCAAAAGGCACTTTTCTTTGAAAGTTTTCCGAAAAACTCCTATTTTGTTCCGATTAAAGGGATATATAATTACGATTTCAAGCGTGTCGCTCCGTGGAACGGCGATGTAAAATTACTGTTAGAGGATATAGATTATAATCTTCATCTTAAAGGTTTGGTTGTGATATTAGCCGGTGAGAAAAAAGCCGCATCGGTTTTATGCGAGGAACTAAACGAAAGAGGCATAAAGGCGACATTTTCGTCTGACGGCACTGTCGGAAAAAGCGGAGTTTATGTTATGACGGGCGCACTTTCGGCGGGTTTTGAACTTCCTCTTATTAAGTTTATGCTTGTTACTCACCGCCATATAGCAGGGGAAACCGTAAAGCGCAAACGAAACTTTAAGGCAGGTAAAACAATCGGCTCTCTTGATGAGCTTAATTGCGGTGATTATGTTGTTCATGCGAGTTACGGAATAGGTATATTTGACGGTATTCATAAAATCAAAAGTCAGGGTGTAATAAAGGATTATATTAAAATAAACTTTGCCGGGACCGATGTTCTTTATGTTCCCGTAACCCAGCTTGATATGATTTCAAAGTATATCGGCGCCGCAGAGGAGTCGGGTATAAAGCTTAATAAATTAAGCGGTGAGGCATGGAGTAATACTAAAAAGCGGGTAAAATCCGCCGTTAAGAATATGGCAAAGCAGTTGACCGCTTTATATGCAAAAAGAATGGCAACAAAGGGTTATGCATTCAGCGCCGACACTGACCTACAAAATAATTTTGAACGCCGATTTGAATATGAGGAAACCGAGGACCAACTTCGCTGTATCAACGAGATTAAAAGGGATATGGAGCGCCCCGTTCCTATGGACCGGCTTCTTTGCGGTGATGTCGGCTTCGGTAAAACCGAGGTTGCGCTTCGTGCAGCTTTTAAGTGTATAAGCGAGGGCAAACAGTGTGCGCTTCTTGTGCCTACAACCATTCTTGCCATGCAGCATTTTAATACAACGATGAGCCGTGTCGGCAATCTTCCGGTTGAAATAAAGCTCTTAAACCGTTTTGTGCCAAAAAAAGAACAAACTAAAATTATTAAAGGACTTAAAAGCGGCAGTGTTGATATGGTTATCGGCACTCACCGTCTTATATCAAAGGATGTTCAGTTTAAGGATATAGGGCTTGTAATAATTGACGAGGAACAGCGGTTCGGAGTAGCGCAAAAGGAACGGCTTAAAGAACTTTATCCGTTTGTTGATATCCTAACGCTTTCCGCAACCCCTATTCCGAGAACACTTAATATGGCTATGTCGGGACTTCGGGATATGTCAAGTATTGACGAGGCACCGGGGGACAGATACCCCGTTCAAACCTATGTTTTAGAGCAAAATGACGGTGTGCTTACCGATGCTATATATAATGAGCTTCGCCGCGGCGGTCAGGTTTATTATCTTCATAATAGGGTAGATACCATAACAAGATGCGCCGCAAAATTAAAAGAGCGAATTCCCGATGCCAGAATAGGTATTGCCCACGGTCAAATGGGCGAGGACGAGTTAAGCGAGATTTGGCGGCAGCTTATTGACCACGAAATTGACATTTTGGTTTGCACAACGATTATTGAAACCGGTGTTGATGTTCCGAATTGCAATACCCTTATAATTGAAAATGCCGACAGAATGGGACTTTCTCAACTTCATCAGCTTCGCGGCAGGGTGGGGCGTTCTCCGAGAAGAGCGTATGCCTATTTTTGTTACCGTCAAAACCGAGCAATAAGCGAAACCGCTCAAAAACGGCTTGAAGCAATAAGGGAATTTACTCAATTCGGCTCCGGCTTTAAGATTGCCCTTCGTGACCTTGAAATAAGGGGCGCCGGAAGCATTTTGGGCGGTGAACAGCACGGTAATATGGAGGCGGTCGGCTATGATATGTATTTGCGCCTTCTAAACGATGCGATAAATGAGGAAAACGGTGTCCAAAAGACCTATGAGCCGGAATGCACCGTTGACCTTGATATATCGGCATATATCCCCGAAAGTTATATTGAGTCGCTTCCTGCACGGCTCGGAATATATAAAAGAATTGCCGATATAAAAGACGAAGAGGATATAAGCGATGTTATAGATGAACTTTGTGACCGCTTCGGTGAGCCGCCAAGCTCGGTTACGGGGCTTATTGATATTTCCCTTTTGCGACACCGTTCTGCGGCTTCGGGCATTTCAAGGATAATAAATTCTCCGAAAGGACTTATGCTTAAAACCGATAAGATAAGGGAAGATGTGGTGGAAAAACTGTCCGCCGCCTTCGGCGAAAACCTTGCAATTTCCGCAACTGGCGAAATTGCCTATGTGATAAAACTTCATAAAGGCGCCGTTGTTACCGATACCGTTAAAGGACTATCGGATATTCTTAAATAAAATAAACGAAATTGCTGGACAAATGGGAATTTTTGTTGTATAATTATCTAAACTATATAGATATTTTGAAATATCGGAGGATTATTATGAATTTACTTAAAAAAATGGCTGCTGTTTCTCTTGTGGCTGCTTTGATGTTATCTTTTTGCGGATGCCATAAAAAGAACGAGGTCGCAATGAAGATTGACGGCAAGGACTATAAAACCTCAATGTATATTGCCGCTGTTTATGAGGTTGGCTATGCGGCATACGGAACTGCGTATTCGGATGCCCAAAGCAAAAAGGTTGATACCGAAAACGATGATGACTTTTATCTGAAACAAAAGATAGATAAGAAAAACTTTGTTGATTATGTTAAAGAAAATGCTTTAGACCAGGTTAAAAGTATCGCCGCATGCGAAGCTTTGATGAAGAAATATAAACTTAAGTTGACCGATGAAGAGCTTCAGCAGGTAGACCAATTTGTTAATGCTTACTGGTCGGCAAATTGCGAGTTTGACGGCGATAAGAAATATACCGTAGGTAAGTATTATGAAAACAACGGTGTTAATAAAGAAACCTACACAAATTATTATAAAGGCACTATTTTAAGCAGTATTTGCTTTAATAAGCTTTACGGTGACGGCGGAAAGAAAGCCATTTCCAAAGACGAGATAAAAAAGCATTTTGTTGATAATTTTGTTGTTGTAAACATTGCTTCAACCGCAGGTGATTTCAGCGAGAAAACCGATGATGAAAAGGCAAAAATCAAGTCTCAGTATGAAGGTTATGTAAAGGATATCAACTCCGGCAAAAAAGATTTCAAGGCAGTTTATAACGAAATCCAAGCCGCAAGCGGAAATGCATCAACCTCCGAAGGCACTGCCGAGCCGCAAAATGCATATTTCAGTGCCGATGATGATGACAAAACCGATTATGAAAAGTATAATAAGATGACCGTTGGAAAAGCCGAACTTGTTGAGCTTGATGACGGCGCAGGTTATAATATTGTTTATAAGAAGGATATTAAGGCCGATAAAGACGGTGCAACGAATTATGACAGTCAAATCCGTCAGACATTAAAGGGCGACGAGTTCCAAAAAGAAATTGATGCCTCTAAGAAAGCTCTTAAAATAACAGAATATAAATCTGCTATTAACGGTGTAAAGATTAAGAAGATTAACTTTAAGGATGTTTATACCGTAATCGGTTCGTTTTATGCAGCACTACAAAGCTCATATATGAATCAGTAATTTATAGGATAACACAAAAACCCCGACATCTGTCGGGGTTTTTTATTTGCTATTTAAAATTTACATTTTTCCGATTTTTATGAGAGCCGATAAGATATTTTGAAAGAGAAATATTGTTCTTTCTTTGCCAGGCGAGGCGTTGTTCGTATAATTCCTGTTCGTGTTTAAGAATTTCCGCCCGTTTCTTTTTGGCTTCCTCATAGTTTTCGGGTTTATCGCAATAATCGGCAAATACTATAACCTTGTCGGGGCGAACTTCAAAAAATCCGGAGGTTACAATAGCGGTAACCCATTCGCCCTTTATTTTATATTTGATTTCGTCTTCTGTAAGTGCGGCAACAAGGTTTTGATGTCCCTTTAATATTTCAATATCACCGTTTGTTGTAGGGCATATAGCCGCTTCAACCATACCCTCAAAGAATGGCTTTTCCGGTGTAATGATTTCAAAGTAAAACTCGCTCAATGTTGCCACCTCGTTTCTAAAGAAAATTAAAAATTACATATTTTTGGCTTTTTCTCTTGCCTCGTCAATGTTTCCGACCATGGAAAATGCAAGTTCGGGAATATCGTCTGCTTCGCCGTCAATTATTTGTCTGAAACCTTCAACGGTGTCGGAAAGTTTAACAAATTTACCCTCAACACCCGTAAAAGAATTTGCAACAAACATCGGTTGGGATAGGAAGTTTTGAATTTTTCTTGCCCTATAAACAGTTATTCTGTCATCGGGAGATAATTCTTCCATACCGAGTATGGCGATAATATCTTTAAGGTCGGCATACCGCTGTAAACATTCCTGAACACCTCGGGCAACTCTGTAATGCTCTTCGCCTACGATTTCCGGCTCTAAAACTCGGCTTGTTGAATCAAGAGGGTCAACGGCAGGGTAGATGCCTTGTTCTGCTATGGCACGGGATAGAACGGTAGTTGCGTCAAGATGACTGAAAATAGTTGCAGGGGCAGGGTCGGTAAGGTCATCGGCAGGAACATAAACCGCTTGAACGGAGGTAATAGAGCCGCTTTTGGTTGATGCTATTCTTTCCTCTATAGCTCCAAGCTCGTTTGCAAGTGTCGGCTGATAGCCGACGGCGGCAGGAAGCCGCCCTAACATTGCGCTTACCTCGTTACCCGCCTGAACAAAACGGTAAATATTATCAATGAATAATAAAACATTCTGCTTTTTTTCGTCTCTTAAATATTCGGCTTCGGTAAGTCCCGTCATAGCAATTCTCATACGGCTTCCCGATGGCTCATTCATTTGACCGAAGGCGAGTATCGTTTTGTTTATTACGCCGCTTTCGTTCATATCATTTACAAGCTCGTTGCCTTCACGGGAACGCTCTCCGACACCGGTAAATACCGAATATCCGCCGTGATTAGTGGCAATATTATGAATCATCTCCATAATAAGAACGGTTTTTCCGACACCGGCACCGCCGAACAATCCGATTTTTCCGCCCTTGGCATAAGGCACTAAGAGGTCAATAACCTTGATTCCCGTTTCAAGAATTTCGGTTGCACTTTTTTGTTCCTCAAGACCGGGGGCTTTTTTATGAATGGGAACATATTTTTCGGCTTTGATTTCACCCTTGCCGTCAATCGGTCTGCCTAAAACATCAATACTGCGGCCGATAACTTCTTCGCCGACGGGGGCGGTAATTCCGAGTCCGTCGCCGTAGACAGACAGTCCGCAGTAAAGTCCTTCTGTTGCTTCAAGGGCAATAGTTCTTACGGTGTTGTCGCCCGAATGAAGGGCAACCTCCATGTGTTTATCAAGACCTTCTACGCATAAAAGGGAATTGATAGGCGGTATTTCACCTTGAAATCGGCAGTCAATAACCGGCCCCGATATTTTAACAATTTTACCTATGTATTTTTTATCCATTTTTAAACACCTTTAATATCCGTTGCCGCAGAAATTTCAAGAATTTCATTGGTAATGGCAAGTTGTCTTTCTGCATTTATCCCGGCAGACAGTTTATCAATCATTTCGTCAGCGTTGTCAGTTGCGCTCTGCATGGCAGTCATTCTTGCACTGTTTTCACTGGCGATGGACTGCATAAAAACATCATACATATAAGACGAAAGATAAGAGGGAACAAGTTTGTCAAAAACCTCGTTTATTGACGGCTCGTAAATCGGGAAAGAATCATATTTAATATCATAATCAATGTCAAGAAAATCTCGCCTAAGTAACGGCAATATCCTTTTGCAAACGGGCGTTAATGTTCCGTTTTTATTATATTCTGTATAAACAATATAAACCTCGTCAATTTCGTGCGCTCTGTATAATTCTATCGTGGTTTCGGCAATACTTTTGCTCATTGAAACGGAAGGATGAGAAAGGATATCGCTCCAGGAGTAGTCGGGAGTAACACCTAAATTGTTAAACATTTCCGTTCCGACAGAACCTATTGAAAGGAGAATATAATCGCCCTCTCTTTTCAGTTCTTCATAGGTTTTATCAACAATATCCGAATTATAACTTCCGCATAAACCCTTATCAGAGGTTATTGCAATGTATAAATTTACGCCTTCACCCTGAAGCTTTATAAACCTGTTTTTCAAATCGTTATCCTTGGCTTTTGAAAGAATATCCTTCATTGTGGCGCGAAGCTTATGAAGATAATCAATATTATAATCAATATTCTGCATCGCTTTTTTCAGTCGGGAAGTAGCCAAAAGCGACATAGCACCGGTTATTTGCCTTGTCTGTTTTACGGCATGAAGACGGCTTTTAAGTTCGCTCATATTACTCATGGCAGTTTTCCTTAAATTTATTAAGTGATGCAATAAGCTTTGCTTCGTCGTCTTTTGTCATATTTCCGTTTTCGTTAATACTGCTTACAATATAAGGATTTTCTGCGGTAACACTTTCAATTAAGGAAACGCAAAAAGCGTTAATATTCTTAATATCAACCGTATCAAAAATTTCGTTATTATAAGCAAGTAAAAGTATAACTTCTTCAAAAACAGTTAAAGGAGAAGATTTCTTTTGCTTAAAAAGTTCGGTTAAAATTTGTCCTTTTTTAAGCATTTTAGCGGTTGAAGCATCAACATCACTTCCGAAACGGGCAAAAACTGCCATTTCTCTGAATTTTGAAAGCTCAATTCTAAGCGTTCCCGAAACTCGCTTCATTGCTTTGCTTTGAGCATTTCTGCCGACACGGGAAACCGAAAGACCCGTATTTATGGCAGGTCTTATACCGCTATGGAAAAGCTCATCTTCAAGATAAATTTGTCCGTCGGTAATGGAAATAACATTTGTTGGAATATATGCCGAGATATTTCCTGCCATTGTTTCAATAATCGGAAGAGCGGTAATTGAACCGCCGCCGAATTCTTTTGACATACAGGCGCTTCGTTCAAGCAAACGGCTGTGAAGATAGAAAACATCGCCGGGATATGCTTCTCTTCCGGGCGGTCTAAGCAGCAAAAGCGACATAGTTCTGTATGCAACGGCATGCTTTGATAAATCGTCATATATTACCAAAACATCCTTGCCCTTTGACATAAACCATTCGGCGATACTTGTTGCGGAAAACGGTGCTAAATATTGCATGGCAGGGGAGTCCGAAGCGGTTGCGGCAACAACGACACTGTAATCCATAGCGCCTTTTGATTTAAGCGTTTCAATAAGAGCCGAAACATTTGACGCCTTTTGACCGATTGCGCAGTAAACGCAAATTACATTACTGCTTTTTTGATTTAGAACAGTATCAATCGCAATAGAGGTTTTGCCGGTTTGACGGTCGCCGATTATAAGTTCTCTCTGACCCCTGCCGATAGGAACCATACTGTCAATGGCGAGAATACCGGTTTGGAGCGGAGTATCAACGGGGCGCCTTTCAATAATTTTAGGTGCCGGTCTTTCGCAGGGGAGGGTTTCGTAGGTTTCAAGCGGTCTTCCGTCAAGAGGACGGCCGATAGGGTCAATAACCCTGCCGATAAGGTTGTTTCCGACCGGAACTTCGGCAACGGCACCGGTCCCCAGAGCAGTTGAGCCCTCACTTACGGTATCGCCGGTATCAAGTATAACCGCACCGATACGGTCTTCCTCTAAGTCAAGCGCCATACCGTAAACATCGTTTTCAAAACGCAATAATTCACCGTATTTGCAGTCCGACAAATTGGAAATACGGGCGACACCGTCACCCGTTTTTGTTACTTTTCCGTATTTATATTTAACAGTTTTAACATTATGCTCATCAATTCTTTTTTTAAGAAAAGCACTGATGCTATCGGGCATATATTCTTGCATAAAAATACTCCCAAATTATTTTTTTATAGCTTTTTTAATTTCGTAAAGCTTTGCTTTTACGGAGGTATCATATACCGTTTTGTCAATTTCGGCAACAAAACCTCCGATTAAATCATCTTTTTCTACTTTGGTGAATTTAATATCGTTCCCGTATTTCTTAATAAACCCATCACAAATGCTTTTATAAAAGCTGTCGGGTGAATTAAGCGGAACGGTGATTATTATATCCATAAATCACACCTCGGCAAAAAAGTCATCAACGATTTTTTGATTATCCTTATCGTTAATTTCTCTTGATAAAATCTTCTCGGCAATGCTTACTGAAAGCTCGGCAATTTCGTCCTTTGAGGATTTAATCATATTTTCCTTTTCGGCGGCGATTTCCGCTTCGGCTTTTTGCCTTATTGCCTTTGCATCTTTTTTGGCTTCGTTAATAATGGAATCGGCACTTAATCTTGCTTCTTCGTATGCCTTGTTCGCAAGTTCTTCACCCTTTTGGCGACCTTCTTCAATAAGACGGTCTTTTTCCGAAAGGGTTTCATTTGCGGTTTCCATAAGCTTTTCTGCCTTTTGAGTTTCTTCTGCAATCTTTGCCTTGCGCTTATCCAAAAACTCCTTTACGGGCTTATAGACAATAAGCTTAACAATGACGAAAAGAATGATAATATTGATAATATTAAGCAGTAAATTAAAACCGATTTCCTTTAAATCAAAACTCATTTATGCTACCTTCTTTACTTAACGGCTAATACAAGGGCAACAACGAAAGCATAAATAGCGGTTGATTCTGCCAAAGCGCAACCTAAAAGCAAAATAGAGTTGATTTTACCCGATGCCTCAGGTTGACGGGCAACCGATTCAACGGCCTTTGCCGTTGCCATACACATACCAAATCCTGCACCTAAAGCGGTAAGCATTGCAAGTCCTGCACCAATAGCACTCATAATAAAAATCTCCTTAAAAATAAAATTTATAAATTATTCAATGGCTTCATTGATAAATGTCATTGATAATATGATGAAAATATATGCCTGAATAACGGGGTGGAACAGGTTAAAATAAAGTCCTGCGACAGCCGGAATACCCGAAGCATATCCGCCCAAAACAGATTTAAGCAAATCCATAACAATCATTCCGCCTAACATATTACCGAAAAGACGGCAGGCAAGGGAAACGGGAACGGCGATGTCGCTTAAAATCTTCATGGGGAAAACAAGCGGAGTGGGTTTGGTCATACCCTTTATTCTTCCGCCGACCCCTTTTTTCTTTATTCCGTAAAAATTGATAAGAACAAAGGTGATAAGTCCCATGGCAAAGGTTGTTGTAAGGTCGGATGTCGGGGCTCTTAAACCGAAAAGCTCGGTAAATGCCGAAAGAATCATAAACAAAGCGAGGGTAAACATATAGGGGGCTAACTGTCCCGAATAGTCAAGCAAACTGTCCTTCGCAAAGTTTTCCATCGCTTCAACGCCGAGCTCCATAACATTTTGAAAACCTTTAGGACTCTCAAGCGAGAACTTCGGGAAAATAAATAATCTGAATATAATTCCCAAAATAAGAACAATACCCGTTATAACGAAAGAAACAAGTGTTGTTTTGGCAACAGGTAAGCCGAATAGCGAAATACTTTCACTAAACAAGGCAAATTCAATTTTCATACCTGCTTTAATGGAACTGAACATCGTAATAAGAGTTCCGATTAAAAGCCAACCTCCGAATACGGCTAAAACCGTAAACAACATCTTTTTCTTTTTTGCTTTTTTAGGGTCATTTCCGACGGTTTTTGAAGATTTGGCGAAGGCAATCCCGATTATGCCGACCGCAAGACAAACCGCCGATACACAAAGCAAAATAATATGTAACAAATAAGTCATCTCCGAAAAATCAGTTTTTCTTAATAAATTCTCTGTAAATGAATAAGCCAAACGAGGTAAATATAACGCCTATGCCGAAGCCGATGGCACAGAAAGCGAGTTTTGCAAGATATTTATTCATAAACAGTGCTATTGCGGCTCCGTAAAGAACGAATTTAAGAATAAAAATCAAAACGGCTCTTTTGTTCTTTCCCGAAGTGATGGAAGTAAGCAAATATTTAAGAATAAAAACCTGCAATACGGCAAACAAAAAAGATACAATAAATACCTTCAAGATATCACCTCATTAAATAATATATAAATTATATACCTAAAAATAAATATGTCAATAGTTATTTTTTTAACAGTCGGTAAAAATTTGTTTGTGTTTGTTAAGAATTATGTAAAACGGTATTCCAAGCCCCAAACAGACAACCGCCTCGCCGAGCGCGACCCATAAAGCAAATATGGGGAAACCGCCCTTTTGATTAACAAAAACTACCGTCAGTTCCAAACCGATAATAAGCGAGTTGATAACAATCGGGGAAAGAAGCGAAATAATGGGAATACCTTTTATTTTAATGTTTCGGCAAAGATATGTAATAACAGCGGCGATAAGGGTCGCAAGTGTGCCGAAAATAATATCAAATGGGTTTGCGCCGATATTTCCGATATTGCCTAAAAAACAACCAACGGTCACACCTATAATTCCCGTTGGGGTAAAGATAGGTAAAACCGTTAAAATTTCCGATATTCTGAATTGAACGGCGCCGTAAGAAATAAACGAAAAGCCGTATGTAAGACCGGCATATAAAGCGGCAATAAGTGAGGCAAAAACAATCTGTTTAATGCGGTTTTTCTTTTTATGCATTGCCGTTCTCCTGGAGTTTTTTGTAAAAGCCGACTGCAAGTTGGTCGCAGCGCTCGTTTTCGGGATGCCCAGCATGTCCTTTGACCCAATTTATATCAACCTCGTGAATATCAAGCAAGGATAACAGTTTTTCCCATAAATCAGGGTTTAAGGCAGGTTTTTTATCGGCTTTTTTCCAACCGTTTTTTTGCCAGGACTTTGCCCAACCGTTTTGAATTGCATCGGCAACATATTTAGAATCGGTGGTAAGAAGGACCTTGCAGGGCTTTTTAAGCGCTTCAAGACCTTTAATTACGGCGGTAAGCTCCATTCGGTTGTTAGTTGTATTCATTTCTCCGCCCGAAAGTTCTTTTTCAAAAGAGCCGTAGCGAAGAATGGCACCCCATCCGCCCGGACCGGGATTACCGGAACAGGCCCCGTCGGTAAAAAGATTGACAGCTTTATTCATAATAACTCCAATTTAGTATTTTCTGTAACTTCCTATAACCTTACCCAAAACGGCGGGTTTTTCGGGATAAATCGGCTCAAAATCGGGATTTTCGGGCATAAAGATTATCTGCTTGTCATTGATTATAAGACGCTTAACGGTGGCGCTGTCGCCGTCCATACCGATAATTATATCTCCGCTCTTGCAGGGAAGATTTTTATTTGCGATAACGATATCCCCGTCAAGAATACCGATATCCTTCATACTGTAGCCCGAAACCTTAAGAGCAAAAAGTCCCTCGGCGCTCTTGGTAGGATAGGGGATATAATCTTCAATTTCTTCAACCGCCAAAATCGGCTTTCCTGCGGTAACCTTTCCTACAACGGGAACAAACGAAGAATCAAAATCGTTTGCGATTCTTATGGCTCTTGAAAACCTTTTATCCCTGTTTATGTAACCGTTCTCTTCAAGGGCAGTAAGAATTGCATGAACGGTTGAGGTTGACTTGATTTTTGTTTCCTCGCAGATTTCACGAACAGAAGGGGGCACACCGTCTGCAAGCCGTTTTACAAGAAAATTATAAACGGCGGTTTGCTTTTCGTTAAGGGGCGCTTTTTCCATAATCATTCTCCCTAAAAAAGTGATAAAACGAACATTTATTCTTTTTTGATTATACCACTTTTTTTCGGCTTTTTCAAGTATAGTTTTACGGTATTTATTATTTCTTTTACCCCTAAAAAACAAAGAAATCCGCCGAATGCTTTTGCGAGCCAGACATTACCTATGGTTTTGCCTAAAAATATGCCTATAAAGCAACCGATAATACCGCCTATGATTATCGGAATAATAAGCTTCCATTTAATATCCTTTGCCTTTGCGTAAATGATAACCGAAATAATGGCAATGGGAATAAAGAAAAGAAGGTTTATTCCTCCGGCGGTGATTTGTTTTTCGTGCTTAAAGAATGACAAATATATTATGAGAACAGTTCCGCCGCCGAGTCCCATACTGCCGATAATTCCCGAAAGAAGCCCTGCTAAAAGGGCGGCAACAGTCATCTTAAAAGCAGGCGAATACCTGCATAGAGCATAAAGCCGCCGAATATTCCTTTAAGCAGTTTCGGCGATAGGATACTTAAAATTTTTGTGCCGATAAATGCGCCCAAAACTCCCGTAGGCATATAAATATATGCGTCCTTAAATGAGACATAACCTTTTATAAGGTAAATAACGGCGCTAATAACCGCCAAGGGTAAAATAACCGCAACGGCATTTTTTTGCGCATCTTTTTGGTTAAGTCCCCGTTTTTTAAGAAGCGGAACGGCAATCATACCGCCGCCGGCGCCGAACAAGCCGTTTACCATGCCCGTAACGGCGCCGAGACCTATATCAATAGAGGTTGTTTTTAATTTTTCCTTATTCAAAATATCACCGATATTATTTTTATCCGATTAAAAGAAATTATCAGTGAAATTTGCAAAAAATTCGTTCAGTCCCTCAAAATCCATTGTCTCAATATAATATTTTTCAAGAATATCGTGGGAGGTTTTTGCTTTATTAAGCGTTTGTATAGCAGAATATAAAAGTTCGTTTTCAACCTTTTCGTTAAAGGAAATCCGCTTTTTTTGAGCTAATCTTTCGTGTGGGTTATAAAATCTTCTTGCATGTATTCTGACAGAATCTTTCGGGAATTTATTAAACTTATTTTCGGTAACGAATGCGAAATTAAGCTCGGGGATAATTATATGGTCTATTATATCTTCGGGGAAATAAGGATTTTTAACCGTTATGATTTCATAACCCGAAGAAACGGCGTAAGTTCTTATATAATCGCAAATAATACCTGCCGCAACACCGATTTTATCGTTGATAACAAATACTCTGTCTACGGTATCTGCTATTGTATCGGTAAATGATACTATACCTTTGGGTGTTACGGCTTCCAAAAATCTTATATGCTCAAAACCGGTTGAATTAGGCTTTTTTTGTATATATTTTCGGCATAAAGCATTTGCAAATTTAATAACTTTTTCTCTCTCGGTGTAACCTTTTGCGATTTTTATGCTGTCATAACGCACTTCGCCGCAAGCCGAAAGATATAGAGAGGCGGTTTTATGAAATGCCTTGTTGATATTTGCGGCGGAGATTATACTGTAACGGTTTTTTTGAAGTTCTTTTTCGTTCCAAAACCGACCTAAATCAATAATACTCTCGCAAACACCCGGATAAACAGGGTCAAGTGTATGAGGTGCGGTGCCGTCAAAGAAAAGAGTTTTCATATCTTCAATTATTACTGCATCCAAGGAATCGGGGTCGCTTGAACAGTAACCAAGTGTAACAGTATGCCCCTTTTCTTTTGCCTTTTCGGCGATTTTTTTCATAAATGAGGATTTTCCCGTTCCGGGACCGCCCTTTATAATATAAACTCTGTAACCCTTTTCGGGGAAGTAGTTATCCTTAAATTTGCTTATAAAACCCTTGTAAGAATTTGCGGCTAAAAAATACTTGCTCTTAAAATCTTCCATATAAACCCCACCTACTTTATGTTTTACAGAATATACTATGTTATTATTTTGTTTTTGACACTTCTTGGATTTTGTGTTAAAATACAAAGTAAAGAGCCGACTACACGGTTGCGCAAGGTTTTATTACCTTGTGAGGAAAGTCCGAGCCCCGCAGGGCAGAATAACGGCTAACGGCCGCCGAGGGTGACCTTAGGGAAAGTGCAACAGAGATATACCGCCGAATTTCGGTAAGGGTGGAAAGGCGAGGTAAGAGCTCACCGTTTTTTATGGAGACATAGAAAACCTGTAAACCCTATTCGGAGCAACGCTGACTGTGGCGATACACCTGCCCGGTGTGCCACGAAGAGCGGCTTGAGCAAGGAAGCAATTTCTTGCCTAGATAGATGACCGTGCTTGACAGAACTCGGCTTATTGTCGGCTCTTTTTTATAAATAAAAATGTTTTATTTTTATATCTGTTTATTATTAAAAATAATACTTGACAAAACGGTATCATAAATATATAATTATGTTTGTGCCATTTTGTTTGTCGGAAAGGTGCAGGTTATGATTTTAGACCTTAAAAGCATTTTTGCAAATGTCGGCAAAGAGATTTTAATTGACTATTCGCTTGATATGAGCGATACCGATTTTTCGGGTGGCTATCCGCTCAAAACCCCCGTTTCGGTAAAGGGTAAGGTTTATAACCGTGCCGGTGTTGTTGAACTCTTTTTGTCAATGAATTATGACTTTGATGCCCCTTGTGACAGATGCGGTATTCAAACTGTGAGAAATCACGGTGTTGAGCTTGAAAGAATGCTTGCAACTTCCATTGAGGGAGAAGAAAGCGATACTATTATTACGGTGCCCGATATGAAGCTCGATGTGGACGAACTCGTATTTACCGAAGTTTTCTTAAGTCTTCCCACGAAGCACCTTTGTAAAGAGACATGCAAGGGATACTGCTTTAACTGTGGTAAGAACTTAAATGAGGGCGACTGTGAATGTAAAACGGAGGAAATTGACCCCCGTCTTGCAAAGCTCAAAGATTTGCTTAATAATTAAATTTTCATAAACCTTAAGGGAGGAAAAAACAATGGCAGTACCAAAGAGAAAAACCTCAAAAGCCCGTAGAGACAAAAGAAGAAATAATTTATGGAAGCTTGATGCTCCGGCACTTGTTAGATGCCCTGAATGCGGCGCTTATAAGCGTCCTCATAGAATTTGTCTTACCTGCGGTAAGTATAACGGCCGTCAGGTTAGAGAAATTGCGGAGTAATTTTCGTTAGCGTAGGGGGGGACATAATCCTCCCCTTAATTTTTTATACGGATTCGGCGGTGAGATAAATGGCGGTTATCGTAAATAGTGTTGATAAAGGCAGTCCTGCGTATAAAATAGGAATAAAAGAGGGGGACACCTTGCTTTCGCTTAACGGCGAAGAAATAACCGATGTTCTTGATCACCGCTTTTATCAAAGCGATACCAAAATCATAGCCGAATTTATAAATAATAAGGGAAAAATCAAGAAAAAGAAGATAAAAAAAGAAGAATTTGAAGAATTAGGGCTTAATTTTGATACATATTTAATTGACAAAAAGCGGTCTTGTATGAATAAATGCATTTTTTGCTTTATTGACCAGTTGCCAAAGGGAATGAGGGAAAGTTTATACTTTAAGGATGATGATTCCCGTCTTTCTTTTCTTTTCGGTAACTATATTACCCTTACGAATATTAGCGACCGTGAGGTTGACCGCATAATAAAAATGCATATAAGTCCCGTAAATATTTCGGTGCATACAACAAATCCCGAGCTTCGTGTTAAAATGATGACCAACAAAAATGCCGGTAAAGCATTAAGCATTATTCCAAAGCTAAACGCCGCCGGAATAAAGATGAACTGTCAGCTTGTTTTGTGTCCCGGTTATAACGACGGCGAAGAACTGAAAAGAAGCTTAAATGACCTGCTTAACTACGAAAATGTTCAGTGTGTTGCCGCCGTTCCCGTCGGTCTTTCCGACCATAGAGAGGGACTTTGCAAATTAGAGCCGTTTAACAAAGAAACCGCCGCCCAAACAATAGATATTATTGATAAATTCGGGGATATGACGGTAGAAAAATACGGCGAAAGACGGTGCTTTGCCGCCGATGAATTTTATCTTTTAAGCGGCAGAGAAATCCCTGATTTTGAGTATTACGGAGAGTTTTTGCAGCTTGATAACGGAGTAGGTCTTTGGGCGCTTTTAAGGAAAGAAGCAAACGAGGCGCTCAAAAGTTATCAATCCGTTTCCGAAACCCATAAGCACATAACAGTAGTTACGGGTGTTGCGGCATATCCTTTGATAAGCCAAATTGCAAGGGAATGCGAAAACCTGCAAAAAGGTTTAACCGTTGATGTTAAAGGGATTGTAAATCATTATTTCGGAGAGAAAATAACCGTTGCGGGACTTGTAACCGCAACCGATATATATGAACAGTTAAAAGACAGCGGAATCGGCGGCGAAATGCTTATTCCCGATGTAATGCTCAGAAGCGAGGGCGATATGTTCCTTGACAGCATTACCGTTGACGAGCTTCAAAAAAAGTTAAATGTTAAAATCACCCCCATAAAGTGCGACGGATATTCGCTTGTTGAAGCAATTATGGGGTAGAGTTTACGAGGTGATATTATGGCAAAACCCGTTATAGCGGTTGTTGGCAGACCGAATGTCGGCAAATCAACCCTTTTTAATAAACTTATAGGTCAACGCCTTTCAATAGTTGACGATACTCCCGGTGTTACGAGAGACCGTATTTACGGCGATGTTGAATGGGCAGGGCATAAGGTTATGCTTGTTGATACCGGCGGTATAGAGCCGAAAACCGATGATATTATTCTTTCGGGTATGAGAATGCAGGCACAGCTTGCCATTGATACGGCAAATGTTATAATTTTTGTTGTTGATATGCAAACGGGTGTTACCGCCACCGATGCGGATATCGCTTCAATGCTTCAAAAAAGCGGAAAACCCATTGTCCTTTGTGTTAATAAATGCGATAGGGTCGGAGATGTTCCGCCGGAATTTTATGAATTTTATAATTTAGGACTCGGCGACCCGATTGCCGTTTCCTCGGTCCACGGTCACGGAACGGGCGACCTTCTTGACGAGGCATATAAAAATCTTCCCGATGATGCCTTTTGCGACGAGGAGGACAGCGATACAATTAAGGTTGCAGTTATCGGAAAACCGAATGCCGGTAAATCCTCGCTTGTAAACAAGGTTGTCGGTGAGGACAGAACGATAGTTTCGGATATTGCCGGAACAACAAGGGACGCAATAGATACCCTTGTTGAGAATAAATTCGGAAGCTTTAACTTTATTGATACGGCAGGACTTCGCCGTCAAAGTAAGGTTGACGATAAAATAGAAAAATACAGTGTGCTTCGCGCTAAAATGGCTATTGAAAGAGCCGATGTTTGCGTTATAATGATAGACGGAACCGACGGCTTTACCGAGCAGGATTCAAAGGTTGCAGGTTTGGCGCTTGAGCAGGGAAAGGGCTGTATTATAGCCGTTAATAAATGGGATATTGTTGAAAAAGACGGTCAAACCATGGATAGCTACCGTAAAAAACTTATGGTAGATTTTTCCTTTATGCCTTTTGCTCCGATTATCTTTATTTCGGCTAAAACGGGTCAGCGCCTTGACCGACTTTTTGAGCTTATAAAGTATGTTCATGCTCAAAATACAATGCGTATTTCAACCGGTAAGCTTAATGATATTTTGGCAGATGCAACTGCCCGTGTTCAACCGCCGTCAGATAAGGGTAAGAGATTAAAGATTTATTATATGACTCAGGCATCAACCTGCCCGCCGACCTTTGTTGCATTTTGTAACAGAGCCGATTTGTTCCATTTTTCGTATCAAAGATACCTTGAAAATCAAATTCGTTCCACCTTTGGTTTAGAGGGAACACCGGTGCGTTTTGTGATAAGAGAACGAGGAGAAAAATAATGGTTTTTATTGCAATATTAAGCATTATAGCTGCATATTTGATAGGCAGTGTTAATTTTGCCGTAATCTATACAAATGCTTTTGTAAGAAAAGATGTCCGTAAATACGGAAGCGGCAATGCCGGAAGCACAAATGCCCTTCGTGTCGGCGGTAAAGCATCGGGAATACTGACCTTTGTTTGCGATTTTCTCAAAGGTGCGATATGTTCTTATTTCGGAATTAGAATATTTGAATATATTTTTGATAAATGCGGCGCTTCTTGGGCGATGCCGGCATACGGCGCATATCTTTGCGGAATTGCCTGTCTTATCGGTCATGTATATCCGATATTTTTCGGCTTTAAGGGCGGAAAAGGTGTCGCAACCGGTGTAGGTTTATTCTTGCCGATTTGTCCTCTTGCAACGCTTGTCGGTCTTGTCAGCTTTGCCGTTATAGTCCTATTAAGCGGAATTGTATCAATTTCGTCAATTATTGCCGCCGTTTTGGTTGTTGTTACCGCTCTTTGTTGCGGTAGATTAGACGGTAAGTTATGGATACAAATAATTCTTGCTCTTGTTGCATTATTTATAGTTGAAATTCGTCATAAGGATAATATAAAACGGCTTATTAACGGCGAAGAAAAAAGGATTTTGAAACGAGGAAAAAAGAATGGCAAAAATTAGTGTTTTAGGTGCCGGCGGATTTGGTATTGCCCTTGCGCTTAATGCCTATAATTGCGGACACGAGGTAATGATTTGGTCATTTTCAAAGGAAGAAAAGGAACTTTTAGAAACTAAAAGAACAAATGAAAAATTGCTTAAAGATATTTTTCTTCCCGAAGATATAAAAATTACTAACGATATGAACGAGGTTGAGGGCTCTCTTATAACTATTATTGCGGTGCCTTCATTTGCAGTAAGAAGTGTTGCAAAAGAACTTTCAAAATGCAAAAATCACGGAATTATTGTCAATGTTGCAAAGGGACTTGAAAAGGGAACCAACCTTAGATTTTCGCAGGTTATTTCAGAAGAAAATCCCAACGCAAATGTGGTTATTCTTTCAGGACCTTCTCACGCCGAAGAGGTTGCAAGAAAGATACCGACTGCGATTATTGCCGCTTCAAGCAGTTTAACGGCGGCATCTGTTGTTCAGGATGAGCTTTCAAGCGAATCGTTCAGAATTTATACAAGCGATGATTTAATAGGTGTTGAGCTTGGCGGAACACTTAAAAATGCCATTGCCATTTGTGCCGGTATTTGCGACGGACTGAACCTTGGCGATAACAGTAAGGCGGCGCTTATTACAAGAGGTCTTGCCGAAATGTCAAAGCTCGGTATAAGAATGGGTGCTAATGAGCGCACTTTTGCGGGACTTACCGGTATAGGCGACTTGGTCGTTACCTGCACTTCAAGGCATAGCCGTAACAACCGCTTCGGTCATCTTGTCGGAACGGGGGTAGATATCAAAACCGCCCTTGAAGAAGTCGGAACGGTTGAGGGATATTATGCAACCGAGGTGGCTTATTCTCTTGCAAAGCAATACGGCGTGACCCTGCCGATTATTGAAACCGCTTACGGGATTTTATATGAAAATAAGCCCATTGATACGGTTGTAAAAGACCTGATGTTAAGACCTCTCGGCAAGGAAAACTGATGTTTTGACGAAAAAATCATTAAAACATTAAAAAAACACTTGCATTTTATATCGGTTTTTGGTATAATACTGCTGTTGACTAAAAAATATGTTATTGTATATAACTTAAGGAGGTGCAGACCATGGCTAAATGTGATATCTGCAACAAAGAAATTACTTTCGGAATTAAGGTTTCCCACTCTCACAGACGCTCAAACAGAACTTGGAAGCCAAACGTAAAAAAGGTTAAAGCTATCGTTAACGGCAGTCCCCGTCGTATAAACGTTTGCACCCGTTGTTTGCGTTCTGGTAAAGTTACAAGAGCAATTTAAGAAAAGAAAATTTCGTATTAAAATCTCGGGCAATCGTCTCGGGATTTTTTTATTAGGTGAATTTATGATAAAAGCAGTTTTGTTTGATTTAGACGGGACACTTGTCAATTCTATTATTGACCTTTCGGCTTGTGCAAATTATGCATTAAAAGAGTTTGGATTTTTGACCCACGAAACTGAAGAATATAAATATTTTGTCGGCAACGGAATACCGAAAATGATAGAAAGAGCGTTGCCAAGCGAGCATAGAAACAGCGAAACCATAGAAAAAGTCAAGGATGTCTTTTTAAGGGAATATTCCGTTCATTATGCCGATAACACCGCTTCTTACGACGGCGTAAAACAGTTATTGTGTGAGTTAAAAGCAAAAGGTATGAAGATTGCCGTTGTTACAAATAAAGCGCAGGAAATGGCAAATAAGGTCGTTATAAACGCCTTTGGCGATATGTTTGATATCATTTTCGGAAAAAGAGACGGCATCCCCTCAAAACCTGACCCTACCGCCGCCCTTACCGTTATGAAAGAATTTGGTGTAAAGCCGAACGAATGTGTGTTTATCGGTGATTCGGGCGTTGATGTGATGACGGGGTATAACAGTGGCGCCGTTGCCGTCGGACACATTTGGGGTTACAGAGACGAAAAAGAGCTTCGCGATAATAAAGCGGAGTATGTTATTGAAAACCCGATGCAATTATTAGATATTATTAAGGAAAAATCATGAGCTTATCCTATAAAAGAACAAAAATCGCCTGCTACGGCGGTTATACCGTTCAGGCGATTATAAATAATTTTTTGCCTATTCTTTTTATCGTGTTTTACAAAGAATACGGTTTTTCCTATGAAAAACTCGGAAGAATTATTTTTATAAACTTTTTTGTTCAGATTTTTGCCGATATTTCTTCTGTTTTCATTGTAAAAAAGTTGGGCTTTAAGAAAACGGCGATTTTGTGTCATGCTCTTGCAACTCTTGGGTTATGCTCGTTTAGTTTTATGCCGTTTATTATCGGGAACAATTATATTTCCATTATTATTCCCGTTATAATTTATGCTTTCGGAAGCGGAATTATTGAGGTGGTTATAAGCCCTATTATGGAGTATCTGCCAACCGAAAATAAGGCAGGGAATATGGCTGTTCTTCATTCCTTTTACTGCTGGGGACAGGCGTTTACGATAGTTATAACAACCCTGCTTGTTTTTGCTTTCGGTTACGGAAAATGGCAATTTATTCCTATGGTTTGGGCGGTAATCCCGTTTCTTAATATGATAAATTTCGCCACCGTTCCCGTTGTAACACCGAAAGAGGAAGATAAAAAGGCAACCGAAAAGGTAAATTACAAAAAATTTATTTATCTGATTATTATTATGGTATGCTCGGGCGCTTGTGAAATTGCCATGAGCCAGTGGGCATCGTTTTTCGCTCAAGAGGGATTAGGTGTTTCAAAATTTGTCGGCGACCTTTTAGGACCTTGCTGTTTTGCTTTATTTATGGGAACAGGAAGAATACTTTATGCCGTATTCTCAGAAAAGATAAAGTATCTTCGTGTTGTCGGGATACTGAGTATTGCGTGTGCGTTGTGTTATCTTGTGTCAGGGCTTTCAACAAACCCGATTATAGCGCTTTTAGGGTGCGGATTTTGCGGATTTACGGTCAGTATGTTTTGGCCCGGCACACTTTCTTTTGCGGTAAAAACATTTCCGAACGGCGGAACGCTTATGTTCAGTATGTTCGCTCTTGCAGGTGACATCGGTTGTTCAAGCGGACCTTGGATACTCGGTATTGTGGCAAATAATTTTGACTTAAAAACGGGTATTTGGGTTTGTTCGGTGTTTTCAATAATAATGTTTGCCGTTGCAGTTTTGTTTTCAAAAGAAAATGTTGAAAAATCAAACTGATTATATTAAAATAAAGGTAATGACTTTTGAGGTGAGATTATGAAACGAACTGATTATCTATCTTGGGATGAATATTTTATGGGTGTTGCGGTATTATCCTCAATGCGAAGCAAAGACCCATCAACGCAGGTCGGCGCTTGTATTGTTGACAGGGATAAAAAGATTATTTCAATGGGGTATAACGGAATGCCTCGCTGTTGCGATGACGATGTTTTTCCTTGGGATAGGGAAGGCGACCCGCTCAACAGTAAATATATCTATGTTTGCCATGCGGAGCTTAATGCTATACTTAATTGTCATGGCGGCTCGGTTAAGGATGCAATTTGTTATACAACTTTGTTTCCATGTAACGAATGTGCAAAGGCGATAATTCAGTCGGGCATAACCGAAATTGTTTATTTAAGCGATAAATATGCCGATACGCCGTCAACCATCGCTTCAAAGAAAATGTTTGACAGTGCCGGGGTTAAATACAGAGAATTTATTCCGACAAACAAAGAAATTAAATTTAATCTATAAAAAAAGAAGGACTGCATTGGCAGTCCTTTCTTTATGTTTATATATCATCAATATCTTCTTCAATAATTTGGTTTTTCTTTCTGACAATCAGCAGCGAAATAAGAACGACGATGGCGATTATTTCAACACCGGTAAGAAATAAAATCAATTTTCCGACATACGACATAGAGTTAAATCGTCCGATAATACTTGTTGAATTGCTCGTTTCTTCTTTAGGAGTGACTGAAACCAAAGCAAATTCAGGGTCTCTCTGTAAAACATTGGTTTTTGTGTCGTATCTGTAATATCCCCGTTCGCCGCCGTAATAGCATAAGAAAATCTTAAAATCGGCTAAAATTGTTTTTGTGCTTTCGTAGCAGTCAACAGTTGTATCCGTTGATGAAAGAAGATATTTTCCACTCTTCCAATTACCTTCCGGAGCGGTGTTTTCGCTGACAGAGGATTCAATTATATATATATCATTATTGAAGGTTATATAATTCAATGGCAATAATTGGTCGTCCTTTAAATAAAACCATTTTGTATGAGATTTTGTATCGTCCTGAAGATAAAAAAGAACATACTCGTTAAATTTATCGGTAACGGTATTTATTTTTTCGCCCTTATAAGAGGTTATGGACCTTTTGAAATTGGAAATAAGAGGTATTTGTTTTAAGTCGTTTATTATATTGTATTTTGTTTCGTTATCCGAAACAGTAAGATTTGTATTTGCAGGAACTGCTTCCTTCTTTTCGGTTTCTTTAATCGGTGCGCCGGTGATTCTAAGCGATGCGCCTTGAGCAACCTTTCCCTTGGTTCCGTTAACCTTTAATCCCTCAAGAGAAAACGAAACAAGAGCATTTCCCGGTGAGATTGCCTTGAAGGTTAACTGATATATTTGTTGTTTGCTGTTGTTGGTTATATTTTCGCTTATTTTAACTTCGTCACCGTCAACCGAGGTTCCGCCGCTTACATATTCAAATAGCTTACTGTCAAAGGATAAAGCACCGTTAATGCTTTTTAAACTGTCGGTTGAATTATATTTAACGGTAACGGTTACATTTTCGCCGGTTTTAACCGCTCTCGTTGAAAGCATAAGAACACCGCTGTCCTCGGCAAAGCAGGTAATGGTAAAGGTTGAAAGAATAATGATAACACAAATAAAAGTTGCGAAAATTTTTGTAAAAATGTTTTTCATCGTTAAAAGTCCCCTAAATTTTCTTGGAATTAGTAGAATGCGTAAGATATTGCAGTTATTGAATCTTCGTTCGGTTTAGCATAAATGGTTATACGGCTTCTTAAATCCTTCTTTGAGAAGAAATAATCAATGGAATAAATATCCTTTGATTCCTTGTGAAAATGCGAAGGAAATCCTAAAATTGTTATCGCTTCGGAAAGGGAAGAACAGTTTGAAATTCCGTTGACCGAAAAATTGCCGACATCCTTGCTTCCGAAAATATTGCCGAGAGAACTGTCATACTTTATAAGCGAACATTCCGAAAGAGGTTTTGACCTGCTGTCGTGATTATAAAATGTTACATCAATTAAGTGACCTTCTGCATTCTTAAAACGAATTACGCATTTTTCATTTGCAAGGATTCTTGAATTTTCGTTGATATCATTGTTTATTTGAGAAAATCCCTTTTGTATAAAGGTTTTGTAATCTGACGGTGCAGTTAATTCAACCCCGTCATAAAGCGTTTTAACCTCAAATTTTTTTCCCAAATAAATTTCCGAGTAATTTTCAACATTATAGTAACTGATATCTAAGAAGGTCGGCATAACCTTGTCATCAGAGGGAATTTCGGGTGGAACAATATTTTCGTATCGTTTTTCCGGCTTTTCCGAAGTGTTTTTTTCAGCGGGGTTAGATTTGTCAACTTTACTGCAACCAACAAAAGCCAACAGACAACCGCATAATAAAACGATGATTGAATTTTTAATGATTTTTTTCATTATGACACCTTCCTATAATAATTTATTTAAATTTTCAATAGTTTTTCGTCCTTAAATACAAAGAAGCTCTTTTGCAGTAATAATGTCTTTTTTAATAGCAGATACCAATTCTTCGGCACTGTCAAATTTTCTTTCGGGTCTTATGAATTTTATTGGCTTTAGAGTTACTTCTTTACCGTAAATATCTCCGCAAAAATCAAAAATATACGATTCTATGGTAACATCCTTTGTTTCAAAAGTAGGTCTTAAACCTATGTTTGAAATACAGTTATAGGTTTTGCCGTCAATAATCATTTTAGCAGCATAAACTCCGAATTTCGGTTTAACCATTTCGGCAGGATATAGTTGATTAACGGTCGGAAATCCGAGTTCTCTTCCTCGCTTATCACCGTGCAAAACGGCAGAAGTAACGGAAAAACCGCCGAAAATAAGCTCATTTGCTTTATCGGTTTGCCCGTTTGCAATAAGGTTTCTAATATATGTTGAGCTCAAAGGAACACCGTCAACGGTTACGGGAGATTTAACGGATAACTCAATGTTTTTTGATTTGCAAAAATCAGATAAAATCCCCGTATCACCCGAAGCATCTTTCCCAAAACGGAAATTATATCCGCAGGAAATAATTTCAGGGCAGTATTCATCGTAAATATAATCCAAAAACTCCTTTGGAGTTTTTTCCTTAAACTTTAAAAAGTCAAGAAATATAACATTTTTTGCACCTAAATCAAGAAAACCTTTTTTTCGGGTGCTGTTTTGCATAATAAGTTCTTTTTTGCCCGAAAAATATGATTTTGGGGGAAAATCAAATGTTATAACGGTAAGTTCCTCATCAAAAGGACATTCAAGAACGGCACGGTGGCCTAAATGGAGCCCGTCAAAAGTTCCGAGTGCGACTGCTTTTTTCGTGAATATCCCTCCAATAAATTTATATTTTATTTATGTTGCATTTAATACAAATTTGTCTGTTTTCGTTATCGGCGAAGCCAAGACCTAAAAAAGTTTTGTCAAAGTAAACCTTTAACAGTTGTCCGTCGGCAAAATCACATTTGTTAAGCCGTTCGTAAGATAGCTGTCCGCCGTTTGAAAAACGAATTGCCTGTTTTTGAGATACATAAACAGTATCAAGGTGGGGAAGAGCAGTATCCTCTTTTTTTATAAAGCTTTCAATGTTTTCTTCGGTAAGGTCGCAAAGCTTAATGGTATCTTTTATATCAAACCCAGAAGCGAAAGTTCGGCAAAGTGAAGTAAGTGTCGCTCCGCAACCTAAATCTTCTCCGATATCGCCGACAAGTGAGCGGATATATGTTCCCTTTGAAACGGTAGCGGTAAAAGAAAACTCATTTTTGCCATCTAATTCGGAAGTTAGGGCAATATCAAATATTTCAACCTCTCTTGCGGGAATTTCGGCGGTTTCGCCCCTTCTCGCCAATTCATACATACGAACGCCGTTTTGCTTTATGGCGCTGTATATCGGAGGGGTTTGAAGAATTTTCCCCTTGAATTCATTAAGGGTATTAAGCAAATCTTTATTTGAAATATTGACATCTTTGCGACTTGTTATTTCTCCCGTAATATCAAGAGTGTCGGTCGTAATACCTAATTTAACGGTCGCCGTGTAGGTTTTTTCGCCGTCTAAAAGATGCGAGGATAAAGCGGTGGCTTTGCCTAAAAATATAGGTAATACACCGGTAGCCATAGGGTCAAGAGTGCCTGTATGACCGACCCTTTTTTCGTGCGCTAATCTTTTGATTTTTGAAACAGCGCCGAAAGAGGTTATTCCCTCGGGTTTATTTAGAAGAAGAAATCCCTGCATCAATTTCCTCCATTTTTTTCTTCACAACGGCAATTATGCGGGCTTTAACCTCGTCAAGAGTTCCCTTAACGGTAGCACCCGCAGCGGCAGTATGACCGCCTCCGCCTAATTCTTTGCAGATTTCGGAAGCATCAAGCGGGGGATAAGTGCGAAGAGAAACCTTAAATGTATCACTATCGGTTTGTTTGATGGAAATTCCGCAAATAACGCCCTCAACACTTCTTGAAATAACCGCAATGCTTTCAAGTTCCGAGCCGCTGCAACCGGTTTTTATCTGCATATCCTCGGTAACCGAAAGCAAAATACAACGGTTGTCAAAGTGGTATTCGGCGGTATCAAGCACCATTCTTTCAAGTTCCAAAAGCCGACGGGATTTTGTATCAAACATTATTTTGTTGATTTCAGCAGGCATAATATCAAACTCAAAAAGTTTTGAGGCGATAATATGAGTTTTTGCCGTAACATTTGAATATTTAAAGCATCCCGTATCGGTTGCAATACCGGTATACATAGCGTTAGCGGCATTTGTATTGATATTAACATCCATTTCTTCAAGAAGCTCATAGATAATTTCGCAGGTTGCCGAAGCTTTTGCATCAAGATATAAATTTTTTGCGAATTTTTGGTTGGAAATATGATGGTCAATGCATAGGTCAACTATGTCGCCGAATTGTTCTTCCAAATCACCTAAAAGGGATTTAGAAGCAACATCAACGGCAACAACAGTAGCATTTTCCATAGGGACATCATCGGTTTCGTGAACAAAATAACCGTATTTACCGGGAATAACATCGGCGCAAATTACGGCGGCGATTTTTCCGATTTCCTTTAAGCCGTAAAACAAAGCGTAACCTGCCCCTAAAGTATCACCGTCGGGAGAACAATGGGTAAGTATAATATAGTTATCGTGCTTTTTAAGAAATTTTGCGGTTTCACGAAGTTTTAATTCTTTACAAGAATTCATAATTTCATTTTCCATAATTTAATCCTTATGTGTATCAAAAGAGTTAATGATTTTTGATATTTTAGCACTTGTTTCAATGGAATTATCGGCGACAAAGCGAAGCTCGGGGACCTTACGGAGTTTAAGCCGTGCGCCTAATTCTCTTCTTAAATAACCTGATGCGCTTTTGTTAAGGGCTTTAACCGACTCTGCGGTTTTTTCGCTGCCCTCAATAGCGCTGACATAAACGGTGGCATAGGACATATCGCCCGAAACATCAAGCTTTACAATACTAAGCAACTTGCTTATTCTTTCGTCCTTTATTTCACGGAAAAGTTCAGATAAGCAAAGGCGAATATCCGATGACACACGGTTGATTTTATATCCTGCCATTATTCAGTATATTCCTCCATAATAAAGGCCTCAAATATATCGCCGTCCTTAATATCGGCAAACTTTTCAAGACCGATACCGCATTCATAACCTTGTGCTACTTCCTTAACATCGTCTTTGAAACGGCGAAGTGAAGCAATTTCGTCCTCTGCAATAACAATACCGTCACGAACAAGACGGATTTTGCATGAACGGGTAACTTTACCGTCGGTAACATAGCAACCTGCAATAGTTCCGACATTTGAAATCTTGTAGGTATTGCGAACTTCAACAGTTCCCAAAATGCTTTCACGGAATTTCGGAGCAAGCATACCCTTCATAGCCGATTCAATTTCTTCAATGGCATCGTAAATTACTCTGTATGTGCGAATGTCAACACCGTCTCGCTCGGCGGCTTCCTTTGCTACCGTGTCGGGGCGGACATTAAATCCGACGATAATAGCGCCGGAGGTTTGAGCAAGCATAACATCCGATTCGTTAATGGCTCCGACACCGCCGTGGATAACGGAAACCTTAACTTCCTCGTTTGAAAGCTTCTCTAAACTTTCTCTTACTGCCTCAACGCTACCCTGAACATCGGCTTTAACGATAATATTAAGATTTTTAAGGTCGCCCTCTGAAAGCTGGGTGAACAAATTATCAAGAGTAACCTTTTGAAGAGCATTAAACTCGTCATTTTTAATCTTGGCTTTTCTTTGTTCAACAAGTTCTCTTGCCAAGCGCTCATCGGAAACGGCATCAAAGCCGTCACCTGCGGCAGGAGTTTCGGCAAGACCCGTAATCTCAACCGGAACGGAAGGACCGGCTTCCTTAACGGGTTTACCGTTTTCATCGGTCATAACGCGGACTCTGCCGACAGAAGTTCCGGCAACGATAATATCGCCCGATTTAAGAGTTCCGTTTTGAACGAGAAGGGAGGCAACGGGACCTTTACCCTTATCAAGACGGGCTTACGGTCGGGGTTTGCTTTAAGTTCAAGCATTTCCGATACAAGAAGTATGTTTTCAAGAAGATTATCAATGCCGTCATGAGTTTTAGCCGAAACGGGAACACAGATAATATCTCCGCCCCATTCTTCGGGAACAAGGGAGTGCTCTGTTAATTGTTGCTTAATTCTATCTGGGTTTGCTTCGGGTTTATCCATCTTGTTGATAGCAACGATAATCTGAACTTCTGCGGCTTTTGCATGGTTTATAGCTTCAATGGTTTGAGGCATAATACCGTCATCTGCGGCAACAACCAAAACGGCAATATCGGTAGCCATGGCACCGCGCTGACGCATAGAAGTAAATGCGGCGTGTCCCGGAGTATCAAGGAATGTAATATTTTGACCCTTGCAGTTTACTCTGTAAGCGCCGATATGCTGAGTAATACCGCCTGCTTCGGTGTCGGTAACTGCGGTGTTGCGGATAGCATCAAGAAGTGAGGTCTTACCGTGGTCAACGTGACCCATAACAACGACAACGGGACTGCGCGGCTTTAAGTCGTCCTCGTTATCTTCGGCAACATCCATAATTTGTTCTTCTATGGTAACAACAACCTGCTTTTGAATTTTTGCGCCCATTTCGGTAACAACGATTTCGGCAGTGTCGTAGTCAATTACTTGATTTATGGTAGCAACCATACCAAGTCCCATAAGGACCTTAATTACCTCTGCGGCGGTCTTTTTAAGAGCGGCGGCAAGCTCGCCGACGGTTATTTCTTCGCCAACGGTAACGGTAATAGGTGTCTTTTTAATTCTCTCAAGCTGTAAACGGCGGAGCTTATCGGCTTCGGTTTCTCTCTTAACGCCTTGCGGACGGCGGTAATCTTGAGATTTTTGCTTTATTTTTTGCTTCCTTTGGAAGTTATCGCGCATAGTATTTGCGGGAGCAATTGACTCGTATTTTTCGTTATACTTATCAATATTTACATTAGAAGTCCTGGTATCAACATGACGAAGTTGAGCAGGACCGCGGTTCGGAGCAACGCTTTCTTTCTTTTCCTTTTTCGGAGGAGCAACCAAAGGACCGTCGTATGGTTTTTCTTCCTTCTTTGTTGCGGGTTTTTTGGCATCAACTCGCTCTTGAGTTGCCGTCTTTTTGGGTTTTGCCGGCTTTTCTTCCTTTTTGTCGGGAGTTTTTTCGGCGGCTTTTGTTTCGGTTTTCTTTGTTGTTTTCTTTTCTGCCTTTGCTTCGGCTTTTTTACTTACTTCGGCGGCTTCGGCGGCGGCAGCGGCTTTTAGTTGTTCAAGAATAGCCATCTGATTTGCAAGCATTTTATCTTTTTTGTCCTGCTCAATCTTTTTGGCTTCTTCTCTTGCTTTTTCGCCGGTTGCAAAGTATGCCTTAAAGCTTTTAACGCTATGCTTTTTTGTAAGACCGTCAAAAACAAGACCGATTTCCTTTTCGTTTAGCGAAGCACCGGATTTTTTCTCTTCTCCGATAATCTCCTTAATTTCGGCGCAAAGCTCTTTTGAAGTAATACCAAAATCTTTGGCCATCTCACTTATCTTATATTTATTCGTCATTAGCATTTCCTCCCGTATTCCTCTGATATAGCAGAGGCAAATGAATTGTCGTTGACAGAAATAATTCCGCAGTTTCTGCCGACGGCAGCAGATAGTTTGGTTTGATTTGTTTCGGCAAGTTCTAAAACCTGCACACCGTATTTTTCGGATATAAACTTAATTTCTTTTTTACTTTTTTCCGAAATATCCGAACTGACTATAATAATCTTTGATTTTTTGCCCTTAATTGCATCACTTGAAGAAGCAAAACCAAAGGATAATTTTTGCGCTTTTGAGGCAAAACCTAAAAGGGTAAGAATTTTATTCTCCAAAATTCAAAAACTCCTTTTCCAAGTCCTCATAAACCGTTTCGCTTACCGTTATGCCGAAGGTATGATTTAATGCCTTTTGCTTTTTAATTTTTTTAAGACATTCAATATTTTTGCAAACATAAGCGCCACGGCCGTTTTTCTTTCCCGTAAGGTCAAGAGAAATATCCCCCTCGGGGCTTTTTACAACCCTTATAAGCTCTTGCTTCGGTTTCATATCTCTGCAACCGATACACATTCGCATAGGCACTTTTTTATTTCCCAAGGAGCAACATCCTTTCTTTTAAGTTTACGGTTATTCGCCGAAGAATCCGCTTTCCGGATGAATATCTATCTTCCAACCGGTGAGCTTTGCGGCAAGGCGAACATTCTGACCCTTGTTACCGATAGCAAGAGAAAGCTGAGATTCGGGAACTCTTGCTTTGCAAACCTTCGGGTCTTCGCTTTCAATCTCAACGCTTACAACTTTTGCAGGGGATAGAGCTTCGCTTACAAAAACAACGGGGTCTTCGCTGTATTTAACAATATCAATTTTTTCGCCGGATAATTCCTCAACGATTTTGTTGACACGGGCGCCCTTTTGACCGATGCAGGCACCAACGGCATCAATTTCTTCGTTTTCCGACCAAACAGCCATTTTTGTTCTTGAACCTGCCTGACGGGAAATTGATTTTATTTCAATAGTTCCTTCAAAGATTTCGGGAACTTCGGTTTCAAACAAACGCTTAACAAGACCCGGATGAGTTCTTGAAAGCATAATACGGGGACCTTTATCGGTTTCCTTAACATCAACAACATAAACCTTAATATGGTCGCCCTCTTGAAGATTTTCTTCCGGAACCTGCTCAAGCTTCGGCAAAACGGCTTCGCTGTGACCTATTGTCAAAATAGCGTTACCGGTTTTGGGGTCAATTCTTTCAACCTTTGCGGTAACGATTTCCTTTGTCTTGCTTTGGAATTCTTGAAGAACCTGACCTCTTTCTGCCTCACGAACGCCCTGACGGAAGTTGTTCTTTGAGTTTTGAGCAACAATTCTTCCGAATTTCTTCGGGTCAAGGCGGATATCAATAAATCCGTCATCAATGGCTTTCGGGTCAATTTCGGCGGCATCGTCCTTTGAAATCTGAGTAAACGGATTTTCAACGGTATCAACAATTTCTTTTCTTGCAACAACCGTGAAAATTTCCTTTTCCCAGTCAATAACGCAGGTCACAATATCGTTTCCGCCGTAATCTTTTCTTGCGGCAACGGTAATTGCTTCGGAAATTTTATCAATAATGTATTCTTTCGGAATACCTTTTTCAGCTTCCATTTCCTTAAGGGCTTCAAAAAACTCCTTCATTTCTTTCTTTTCTTTTGCGGTTAGTTTAAGCTTAGCCATTTTTTCTTTTTCCTCCAAATATTAAAAATCTTCATTAAGTATTGCTTTTGAAATATCGGCGGCGGTAAACTTTACAGTTCGGCCGTCATCCAACAAAACGGTAGGCCCGTCATCATAGTCAATAAGTTTTCCCGAAATTTGTTTTTGCCCTTCAAATGCCTTATAGAGCTTAACGGTTATCGGTTTAGTAAGCATTGCCTTAAAATGCTTCTCCCTCGTTAGCTCACGGTTAAGACCGGGGGAGGACACCTCAAGATAATACGAAACATCAATTGGGTCGGCCTCGTCAATTATCGGGTCTATCGCATGGGAAACATTTGTGCAATCGTTAATATCAACGCCGCCCGGCTTATCAATGAAAACCCGAAGATAATGAGAAACACCCTCTTTGACAAATCGGACATCCCAAAGCTCAACACCCTGAGCATTGACGGTTTCTTCAATAAGCTCAAAAACCTTGTCGGCTATCTTTGCCAATATGACACACCTGCACTTTCAAATTTTCAATAATAAAAGTGAGCGGGTTTTAACCCACTCACCTTTCATACAAAATCCTACGATATTATTATAGCACAAAAAAATAATAAATCAAGTATTTTTTATAAATATTTATATATAAATATTATTCATAGTTAAAATCGGTAGCTTCTTGCGTTTCGGCAGGCGGAACATAGGAGTTAACATAAATTGTAACACTGTCGTCGGAAGTTAATTCTTCGCCAGGCTTAGGGTCTTGTTTCAGAACAACATCGGGCTTTGAATCGGGGTCTTCTTTTTCAAGAACTTCTATGTTATTGTAAAGAAAACCCTGCTTTAATAGGTCAATAAGCGCCTTGTCTCTTGTCTGACCTACAACATTCGCCATTCTGAACGATTTAGGGCCTAAACTGATAACAATATTTATCTGGCTGTCTCTCGTAAGCTGTTTTCCCGCCTCAACCGACTGTGAGCAGATAGCACCTCTCGGGACGGTGTTAGAAAATGTTTTGCCGGAAATGGAAATCTTGAAATAATCGCAATCCGGAAGCTTTTTCAGTTCCGAATAATACTTACCTGCTAAATCGGGAACAGGATATGTTTTTTCGTCGGGATAAATCGGCTTACTGTCTTCATCGGACTCTTGCGAGGTGGTAGTTTCGGAAGAAACGGTTTTCTCTTTTTTGTCGTTCTTGTTTTTGAATAGTTTTGAGCCGAAAACACCGAAAACCAAAGCAACAACCAAAATAACGGTGCAAAGTGCCGAAATAACGGCATATTTTACCGAAGAATTGCCTTTTTTGGAATTCTTTTTGTTTGAAGATTGACCGCCCGTTTTTGCGATAACTGCACTTTGAGAATCTTCCTGCTCGGCGGCTTTGCGGCGTTTTGCGTCTGCCTTTTGGATGTTTTCGGGGGTTTCGCCGTAAACAATTTCATCTCTGAACTGTTCAACCGACTTTGTTCTGTCACCGATTTTGACCTGCAAACCGTTAGCAAGTGCCACTAAAACCTGCCTCGGCAAATCGGCGGCAATGCTTGAAGAGATAGACATTTTATCATTGTTTAATCTTTCGTTTGCGGCAGGCGGAAGCGAGCCCATTATCACACGGAATAGGGTAGAAGCAAGGCCGTAAACATCGGTAAAAGTTCCGATGTTGCCCTTTTCGGTTGAATATTGCTCAATAGCGGCGCAACCCGGATAAATGGCAGTTGCAAAATTTTCGGAAGCAAATCGTGTTTTGATTATGGAAATATTCGTAAGACGGAGTTTGCCGTCTCTACCGACAGAAATACTCTCGGGAGAAATGCCTCCGTGAATAATACCGTTTTCATTAAGAGTTGCAACGGTGTCAAAAAGGGGAAGGAATAAAGGCCTTGCCTGTTCCCATTTAAGAACTCCGCCGTTTCTTTCAAGGAAATTTGAAAGGGTTATGCCGGTATTATGCGACATAACGGTATATGCCGTTCCGTTTTCTTCAAAAATACTTGTAGTATTAAAAACGGAAATATTTTCAAGTCGGGCAATTTTGCGGTTTAACTCAATAAATTCAAGCAAACCTTCATTAAAATAGTAGTTGTTTTCCTTTGTTTTTGCCGCAACCGTTTTATCGGGATATCTTACCGACATATTCAAGGGGAAATACTCTTTAATATCAACGGTGATATTCTTTTCGCTGTCAAATGCAATATAAGTTATGCTTTCGCTTGATTGGTCAATAACCGTTCCGATAATGTATCTGTTATTGAGCAAAAACTTAACATTCAAAGCTTCAACAGGGTTTTTAGAAAGGTTGTCATAACCGCAAATATCGCAGTATCTGTCACCCGTTGCTTCGCCCATACAACCGGGGCAAAACCTATTTACATCAATCATAATATCCTCCCAAAAGAGCATTTATTCAAAGCCATTTTACCATAAATTGCCCCAAATAGCAACATTTTAATCATTACAAAAGGGTAACAAAAAAGCCCCTCGTCAAAAGGGGCTTAAAAAACTTGTTGTTTTATTTGCAGTATCCGAGAGATTTAATAAGGTTTGCAACCTTTTCGGTTTGAGCGTCGCAAAGCTTTTGTGAGCCGCTTTCAACCATAACTCTGATAATTGGCTCGGTTCCGCTTTCGCGAAGAAGGATTCTGCCGTCGTTTCCGAGTTCTTTTCCGATTTCTTCAACCATTTTTTGCACCTGTTCGTCGGCGGCAACGGTTGCTTTGTCGGTAACCGTAACATTTCTTATTGACTGCGGATACATCTTTACCGGCTCGGCAAGCTGACCGAGGGTTGCTTTTTTCTCAACCATTTCTTCAAGAAGCATAATCGCACTTAAAATACCGTCGCCCGTTGTTGCATACTTGCGAACGATAACATGGCCGGACTGTTCGCCGCCTAAATAGTAGTTGTTTTCCATCATTGCATCGTGAACATAACGGTCGCCGACGGTTGTCTGAATGTATCCGATACCTGCCTCGTCAAGCGCACGGTAAAGTCCCATATTTGACATAATTGTTGTAACAACCTTATTTCCGGGGAGAAGACCTTTATCGCGAAGGCGTTTTCCTATTACATAAATTATATGGTCGCCGTTAACGGTATTACCGTTTTCGTCAACGGCAATAAGACGGTCGGCATCGCCGTCAAAAGCAAAACCGACATCCATGTGATTGTCTTTTACATATTTTTTAAGCGAAGCAATATGCGTTGAACCGGCACCCTCGTTGATGTTAATGCCGTCGGGAGAATCGTTGATAACATGGATATTGGCGCCGAGGGCGCTGAATACCGCACGGGCAATCATCCATGAAGCACCGTTGGCACAGTCAAGGGCAACATTGAGATTTTTATAGGAGTTGGCGGCAATGGAAATAAGATAGCCAACATAACGGTTTCTGCCGGCAACATGGTCCATAACAAGACCGATTTTATTTCTGTGTGCAAGGGGTAAATCGTCGCCCTCAACATCAAAACCCGATAGGTCATTATCTATGTATTTTTCAATGAGCGAGAGGGTATAGTCGTCCATTTTTTCGCCGACACGGTTAATAAGCTTGATACCGTTGTCGTAGTAAGGGTTATGAGAAGCGGAAATCATAACACCGCAGTCAAAACCGTCCTGACGGACAACATAGGAAACCGAAGGTGTAGTGGTAACATGGAGCATATATGCGTCGGCACCCGAGGAGGTTATACCTGCAACGATGGCGTATTCAAGCATATAACTTGAACGGCGGGTATCTTTACCGATAACGATTCTTGCCTTTCGGTTTGAATTGTTGTTAGAATAATACCAACCTAAGAATCTACCGATTTTATATGCATGAAAAGCGGTAAGATTTTCGTTAGCTTCGCCTCTGAAACCGTCGGTGCCGAAGTATTTTCCGTTAAAGGAAATTGACTCCTTTGGCTTAAACAGTGTCTCGGTGTATGACGGCTCAAGGGGGATTTCATCACGAAGCAGGTCGTCTATTGAAATATTGAATAGGGTAGAAAGCTGAATGATTTTACCTATTTCGGGATAGGAGGTGTCCGATTCCCATTTGGAAACGGATTGTCTTGAAACATCAAGTTGCTCGGCAAGTTGTTCTTGAGAAAGTTTTATGGAGTTGCGTAAAATAGAAATTTTCTGTCCGATTGTCATCTTTTGACCTCCGAATTATTATTGGCCGAAGTTTATCGGCAATTTCTATTATATCCCCAAAAGTCAAAATGTCAACAATAAAATTGTCAACCATTGGTTGCTAAATTGCTTTGTTTAGTATTGCCACCATAACGGTTATATCATCTTTATTACCGCTTTGTTGCCGCTTTTTTGCTCCTAAGCAAATATGCTCGGCAAGGTCTTGGGCGGTTCCGTCTCTAAAGCTTTGAAGCTCGGCTTTTATCCATTCAATTCCGTCACATAAAACACCGTCCGAAACAAGTAATACAATATCGTTTTCCGATAGCTTAACCGTTGCGGTATCAAAGCTTATATCGTTAAGAATACCGACGGGAAGGGAAGTGCTTTCGGCTTTCCCGCATCTTCCCGAGCGCCTGATAATAGTCGGTGCTGCTCCTGCCTTATAGAGTGAAATTTCCCCTGAAAAAAGGTCAATTGTTGCTATATCCAAGGTTGCAAGGGATTCGTCACTTGACTTAAAAAGCATTGATGAATTCAGCAACCGTAGGGCGCAACTGTAACCAAATCCTGCTTTAATAAGTTCAGACATAAGACCCGAAGCCATTGTTCCGTCAACGGCGGCTCGGCCTCCCGTTCCCATACCGTCGCTTAAAACCATAACCGTATGACCCTGACCGTCGTTAAAGAAATTAAATGCATCGCCCGATATCTGGTCTTTCTTTGAGGAAATGCTGTCAACACCTATTTCCGTTCTGTAATTTGCGTGTTCGCAAAGAGTGATATATGTAAAATCATCGTTGATTTGAACATTCGGAATATCAAATTTTGTTCCCGAAACCGCCGAGCAAAGCTTCATGATTTGCCTTTTGTTGATTACCGTATCAGAATTGCTTTTAAGCTTTATTGTTATATATGTATGTCCGAATTTATTTGTTTTTGCAAAAACTTCGGTTGCATTGATATTTATGTTTTTGAGTGCTCCTGCTATTTTATTGGCAAGCTTGTTGTTCATAATATCGCCGCTTGAAAAATCTTTTGAAAGGTCAAAAAGCATATCCGAAATACCGAGCAACTGACTGCAAACAACATCTCTTACCTCTTGAACTCGGTTTTCAACAACGAGTGAATTTGAATAATCGCTATATCTTTTAACCGTATTTTCGTATAATTTTTGGTATCGGTGGCACCGTTGCTTTAAGTCGGTAAGATTATCTTCGTTAGAGGGCGGAACATTGTTAAGTCCTTTTGTTATATCTTTAATTGCATAGGAGGTAAATTTCCTCTTTGTTTCCCAGCATAATGTTTTGTTAGCGCATCCGTTACAGGTGTCATTTTCAATTAAATCTAATATTTCGCTGAAATTCGGTGTGTTTATTTTAGTCAGTTCCTTTGAAACCTTTTCGGTTGTTTTTGAAACCTGCTTTAAGGCGTCTGCCGCCATATTAAGACGGATATTGACGCCGTTTTTTATGTTATTCTTTTCGGTTGTGTTCGGGGAAAAAGCAAAAATCTTTCCGAGCTTGACCGAAAATTGCTTCGGTAAAACAAAATATAACACCGAGCCCAAAATACATTCCGCAATAACGGGGAAAAGATTACTGCTTTTGCCGAGTGTTACGCAAATAATAAACGAAACGGTAAAAGAAGCGCCTTGAATGTATTTTCCCGCCGTGCCGAAAACTCCGGAAACCAGTCCTGCCAACGAAAAAGCAATGGCGGTATATATGCTGCTTCCCGAAATAAGCGTTGCCGCCGATAATGATATTCCGCTTATGGCGCCCGAAAGAATACCGCCGAATTTTGATGTAATAAGTATGAGTAAAACCGCAAGAATTTTTCCTATTGAAATGCCGTATATATTAAATCCGAAAAGCCCCGAAAGTATAATACTTACCGTAATAATAAGCGAAACCATTTCTTCGGTTGAAAGTCCGATTTGTTCGCGGTTAAGTCCTTTATCGGCGACGCAAAAGAAATATGTTGCTCCCGCCGCCAAAAAACTTTCGCAAAAGAAAAGAGCGGTGTCTTTCGGATTACCCGTAAGGGTCAGGGTGTTGGTGATACCGCTTGATAAAAGAGCAATTAGTCCTAAAAATAAAGGATTATTGCTTATTTTACTATATGGAAAAACCATAAGCTTTATCGCAATTATCGCAAATAACGATGCTATGTATCTAAATGCATTCGCCTTAATTACGGGGAAGAAATACCCGATAAAAACTCCGGTGGCAACAGAAGGGAAAAAGGTTTTTCCTATTCCTGCCGCAAACGATAAGCCAAACGGTATCATAAGTCCGTTTACCGAAACCTTTGTTGATGCAAAGCCGAGCAGAGCCATAAGCAGATGTTTTATTACCGCAAAAGAAATTTCGCTTTTTGAAAGTATCACCTTGCCGGCAACGGGTTTAATATTTTCCTTCATTTTAATAACCGCCTATTTATTATTTTCCCCCTTTTTTAGTTATTATAAAATGAATTGCATAAATTTTTTGTCAAAATACCACCGAAAAAACTAAAACTTTCAGTCAAAAAAAGAAAATAAGGACATTTTTGGAATAGAATACAAAATAATGATAAAAATATTTGTAAGGACGGTGGATTTATGAATAAAATTTATAAGATAGTAGCTGTATTTTTGGCTTTTTCAATTTTACTGTCGGTTTCGGTTGTTTCTCTTTCAAAAATGGGCTCAACCGGCAGCGAGGTAACAAAAATACAAACGGTGCTTAAACAAAAAGGATACTATACGGGTGGTATTGACGGAATTTTCGGAACTAAAACAAGAACGGCGGTAAGAAAGTTCCAAAGCGCAAACGGGTTGGCGGTTGACGGAATAGCGGGACCGAAAACCTTGGCGAAATTAGGCATTAAATCGGGGAGCACATCAAACAGTTCCGCCGATTATAATCTTCTTGCCCGACTTATTTCCGCAGAGGCGAGGGGAGAAAGCTATATGGGACAGGTAGCCGTCGGCGCCGTCGTGTTAAATAGGGTAGAGCATCCCTCTTTCCCCGATACGATTTCGGGCATAATCTATCAAAAGGGCGCATTTTCCTGCCTTAATGACGGACAGTTTTATCAGCCGGTTGCCGATAGCGCCTACCGTGCCGCAAGGGATGCCTTAAACGGTGTTGACCCAAGCGGTGGAGCGATTTACTATTACAATCCGAAAACCGCTACAAATACTTGGATAAGAAGCCGAAAAATAATAACTACAATCGGCAAACATGTATTTTGCATCTGAAAAAAACCGCACAGTTTTTACACTGTGCGGTTTTAATTTATCTGTGTGCTAATTTTTTGGCTTCAATAAGACCGTTTATAAGTGCGTCGGCATCGTCTTTTGTATTAAACCTTGAAATGCCTATTCTTAATGCGCCGTCAATTATTTCACTTGAAAGTCCCATTGCCTCTAAAACATGGCTTCGTTTTCCCTGTTTGCAGGCGGAGCTTTTTGAAACATATATTTCTTTTGCCTCCAAAAAGTTCATTAAAACTTCGCTTCGGTAACCGGGCATTGAAACATTTAATATGTGCGGCGCATCGGTTTTTATGATTTTAATTTCGGGAATTTTTTCGGTGAAATTACTTATTAAATAGTTCTTTAATTCTCTTATTTTTTCAATTTGCGGATTTTCGCCGCAAGCGGCACTGAAAGCGGCAATTTGCGGTAATGCTTCGGTTCCTGCTCTTTTGCCCGATTCTTGTTCTCCGCCTAAAATAAAGGGTTTTAATTTAACCCCGTTTTTAATAAACAATGCGCCGATGCCTTTAATTGCATGGATTTTGTGACCGCTTATACTTGCCATATCAACCCCTGCTTTTTTAACATTAAAGGGGACCTTCATAAAGCCCTGAACGGCGTCGGTATGAAATAAAATGTTCGGATTTTTTTCTTTGGATTTTTTGCAAATATCTTCAATGTCCGTAACGGCGCCCGTTTCGTTATTTACAAGCATAAGCGAAATAAGAACGGTATCGTCCCGTATTTCGTTTATAACCGATTCGGCGGTAATCCTGCCGGTTTTATCGGGTTTTAATCTTGTAATACAAAAACCTCGTTTTTCAAGCTCGTCTAAACTTTTTCTTACGGCATCGTGTTCGGCGGCGGAACTGATAATATGTTTGCCGTTTCGCTTGTTTAATTCGGCGCCCATAATAATCGCCGTATTATCGCTTTCGCTTCCGCAGGAGGTAAAGATAATTTCTTCGGGTTTTGCTCCGAGCGTTTTTGCTATATTTTCTCGGCAGTTCTCCAAAATATTCTTCGCATTCCGTCCGAGAGTATGAGTAGAGGAGGGGTTGCCGTAATTATTGTCAATAACCTCTATTAAAGCATTTCTTGCGGCTTCGCAGGTTTTCGTGGTTGCGGCATTGTCAAAATAGTGTTCCATTAGAATTATTCCCATCACAAAAATATTTGTATAAAGAAAGTATATCATAATGCAGGGGCGTTTTCAATAGCATAAGAACGAGAAAAAAGGACGAAATTCACCCGACTTGATTTTAATGTTAATCTATGTTATAATATTTATGTAAATATTTAGCAGAAAACCGTTTTCTGCATTTTATAAAAATGAAAGGAAGTATATTTATGAAAAAAAGATTAGCAGCAATATTGCTTGCGGTAATGCTTGTTTTGACAGTAATGCCTATAACGGCATTTGCAGGGTCGGAAACGGTATATCCTCTTTGGATTTCGGGCATTCAGGTTACCGAAAGCAATAAAGCAGATGTTTTGGGAAATGCCGACGGCAGTGCCAAAACCGTTTCATTTGATTCAAAAACAAATACTTTAACATTAAACGGTGCAAACCTCTCTTTGAGTGGGTCGGCAAGCGGTCATAATCACTTTGACAGCGTTTGCGGTGTAAAAACCACTCTCGCTTCGCTGACCGTTGATTTAGTCGGGAAAAACCAAATAGGTAAAGAGACAAACCGTCAATCTGCGCTTGGGGATTACAGTGCCGATTTCGGATTTTTCAGCAAGGGTAATATTTCTTTTGCAGGAAACGGCTCTGTTGCCGTTTATGATTACTGTGCAGGTGTCAGCGCAATGAATGTTACTTTTACCGAAAAATTCAAGGGTAAATTTACCGTTCGTGATTCGGGTGGCGCCGAGCCGCAACCGCCTTGCGCTATTTTCGCCGAGGGTAAGTTTGATGATGTTACATCCGAGTATGTAAGCGACGGAAATATAAACATCTTAGGCGGAACTTTTGACCTTATAAGCTTTGAGAGCAACGGTATTGTAGGTTTTGGTAATGTTAATATCAATAATTCAAATGTTACCATAGATTCTGCTAATGGGGCAATTGAAAGCGAACACGGTGATATAACAGTTAAAAATACAACCATAACCGCTGTCGGCGATTGCGCCATAAATTCTTACAATGGAAACATTTTAATAGACAATGTTACCTTAAGGGCTGCCGGAGACGGCCGTGAGGCAATAACTGCCGAAAATGTAACAATTAAAAACTGTCCGAAGGTTGATGTTTTGGGCGGAGACGAAGCTATTTGGGCAAAGAAAAAGGCAAGTTTTATCAACTGTCCTGCCGTAAGAATGGAATCCAATGAGCTTAATACGGTAAGTGCCGATGAAATATTAATTGAAAACAGCACTTTGGATATAACCGCAAATAACGGATACCGCGGTCTTGTCGCTATCGCCGAAGACGAAGGGGAGAAGGGCAGCGTAACCGTTAAGGACAGTAAAATCAAGATAAATGCCGAGGGCGACGGTATTAAATGCTCTAAACTTTCGGTAAGCGGCGGAAAAACCGAGGTTTATTCTATCGGCGATACCGATAAAAACGGCAAAGGTTGCGGAGCGCTCATTTTAGGCGATGAATCCGCAATAAGCATTACCGATGCAACCGTAATGTTTACCGGCGGCGAGGCAGGAATAAAGCTTCAAAAGTCGGGTAATTTAAATCCGTTTAAGGGCGATTTGCCTAAAGCAAAATTCAGCGGTAATAAAGCTTTTGATACATTTAATTCGTTAAAGAAAGTAACCTATAATAGTGAGCTAAATGCCGGTGCTTATAACGAATTTGCTTATGTTGACGGCGAAATCGCAAAATCCGTTGCCATAATTCATACTCATAATTTGGTTAAGGTAAACGGAGTTATGCCGACAACCAAAAGAGCAGGATACAGAAGCTACTATATGTGTAATTGCGGTAAGTTCTTTGAGGATAAGGACGGCAAAACCGAAATTACCGATATAGAAAAGTGGAAAGCAAAGGGCGGAAACGGCTATTTGGCAAAGCTTACGAGTGATAAATCCCCATTAACAGGAAATACAAACGGTATTGTTCTTTTATTATTCCTTATGTCTTTCGCATTTGCAGGACTTGTATTTTGCGGTATTTGCAAAAAATGTAAGTCAAGATAATCAAAAAATACAATAATATTAAAAAGCGGCGAGGAGAAATCCTCGCCGCTATGTTTGTTACAAACAAATGTCCGTATTTAATACTTTTAGTTTATAAATCATTCCCACTCTATAGTGGCAATCGGTTTAGGTGAAAGGTCATAAAGAACACGGTTTACGCCCTTAACCTCGCTTAAAATACGGTTAACGATTTTATTAAGCAAAGCATAAGGAACTTCCTCAATGGTGGCGCTTGTTGCGTCAACACTGTTTACGGCGCGGATAATAACCGGCCAATCCCAAAGGCGCTTATTGTCCTTAATTCCGGTTGATTTATAATCGGGAACAACGGTGAAATACTGCCAAACCTTGCCCTCTAAACCGGCAAGAGCAAATTCTTCACGAAGAATAGCATCCGATTCTCTTAATGCTTCAAGACGGTCACGGGTGATAGCGCCTGTGCAACGAACACCGAGACCGGGACCTGGGAACGGCTGACGGTAAACCATATTATCGGGAAGACCCAACTGCTTACCGATAACGCGAACTTCGTCTTTATATAAAAGTTTTACGGGTTCAACAAGCTCAAAACCGAATTTTTCGGGAAGACCGCCGACATTATGATGCGCCTTAACGCCGTCGCTTTCAAGAATATCGGGATAAATAGTGCCTTGAGCCAAGAATTTAATACCTTCTTGCTTTTGGGCTTCTTCTTCAAACACCTCAATAAATTCGGCGCCGATAATCTTTCTCTTCTTTTCGGGGTCATCAACATTTGCAAGTTTGTCAAGAAAACGGTCAACGGCATCAACATAAACGAGATTTGCATTAAGCTGTTTGCCGAAAACATCAACAACCTGCTCGGGTTCGCCTTTTCTTAAAAGACCGTGGTTTACATGAACGCAAACGAGTTGAGTTCCGATGGCCTTAATAAGAAGAGCGGCAACAACCGATGAGTCAACACCGCCGGAAAGAGCCAAAAGGACTTTATTACTGCCGATTTGTTCTCTTAAAAGTTTAACCTGCTCGTCAATAAAAGCGTTTGCAAGTTCGGGTGTTGTAATTCTTTTCATATTTTCCGGTCGCTTGTTAGAATCCATAATTTTTTCCTCCAATATTTTTATTGTTATTATTATAATATCATTTCTTCCATAATGCAATAGTTTATATGAGTAACTTACTGTAAAAATTTGAATATTATGTATAAAAAGATTTATTCAAATTGCCGATTAAAAATCAAAATTTTCGGCAACAATATAAATATAAAGCATTTCGGAGAGTGAAATTTAATGGATATTAAACGCGGAGAAATCTATTATGCCGATTTAAGTCCCGTTGTGGGCTCGGAGCAGGGCGGTATCCGTCCCGTCTTAATAGTTCAGAATAATGTCGGAAACAGGTTTAGCCCTACAGTAATAGCCGCCGCTATTACAAGTCAAAAATATAAAAACGATTTACCTACGCATATAAAAGTCAATGCCGCTGGATGCGGACTTTCAAAGGATTCAATAGTTTTGCTTGAGCAGGTGAGGACCATTGATAAAACACGGCTTAAGGAAAAAATGGGAACGCTTGATAATTCTTCAATGAATATGGTGGACAAGGCATTAAGCGTAAGCTTCGGACTTTTAGGATAAAATGTTTAATATATAATGCGAATTGTTTATTTCAGTTCGCATTATTTTTTTCATTTGATTGACAAAAGCGAAATAATATATATAATAGTGTATATTAGATTTGTGGGATGAGAATATGATAGTTGATTATATAAAGAGGCATAAATCTGTATTATGGTTTTCGGTTTTGCCTGTAATGGCGTTGATTTTTTATTTATTAAAGCTTATAATACCGTCGTATCATGCGGTCCATATTCCGCTTGACGATAAAATTCCGTTTGTTCCTGCGTTTGTAATACCGTATATTATGTGGTTTTTATATATCCCGTTAATGATGCTTTTTATCTACTTGGCGGATGAAAAGCTTTTCGGCAGACGGATGTTTGCTTTTACAGTCGGAATAGGAATTGCAATTATTTGCTTTATTGTTTATCCTACTGTGGTTACATTTAGACCTTCAGGCGAGGGCAAGGGTGTGTTTCTTTGGATTTTGAGAATTGTTTATGCGTTTGATAATCCTTCTTCAAACGATTTTCCGAGTCTTCACTGCTACCAGGCGGTTATGCTTCATTTGTTGGCGTTTGTAAACGGACCTTACAAGGATAAAAAACTGATAAGAACTTGTTCGGCAATATTAGTTGCTCTTATTTGTGCGGCAACTGTGCTTATAAAACAACACTCTGCCATAGATTTAATTGCAGGTGTCGGAATGGCGTTTGTTATTTTTGCGGTATTTTGCATAACGAAAAAAGGGGATAAAATATGAATTGGAATTTTGCTCCGTTTAACGGACTTTACTATGTTGCTTGGGGTATCGCCATTGCAATAATTCTCGGAATATACTTTATATTCAGAAACAAAAGCGAGAAAACGAAAACGGTATTTATGGTTTCGTTTTGCTCATTTATCGTGGCTTTGTTTTTTGTTTATAAATGCTTCCTTTCGGTTGATAAACAGTATTTGACTACATACGATGTTCCGCTTGAACGGTTTAATTGGTTTAACGAGCTTCCGTTCCAGCTTTGTAATATAAATATGTTTATTATTGCTATTGCGGTTCTTACGAAAAAACGCGGCTTATTGGGCTTTGCTTTCTTTTTGGCACCGCTTGGCGCAACGATGGCTTTGCTTAATCCCGAAAGAGGATTTAACGGATATTCTATTTTGATGCCCCGTATGTGGGGATTTTACGGAACGCATTTGCTAATAGTTGTAGCAGGTATTTCCGTTGCAACGCTCGGCTTTTACCGTCCGAAGTTCAAGGATTTTCCGACAATATTCATAACATTTTTCGGTGTTGCGATTTTTGCTCATATAATCAATCTTGTTTTCGTAAAAACGGGGATTTGTAAAGAGGCAAATTACTTCTTTACGATGAATCCATCATCAGTAGGCATTCTTAAAATGTTCAGAAGTTGGATAGACCTTCCGTTCCTTTATTTGCTTCCCGCTATTGCTATATTGGGTGTTTATATGGGAGTTGTGACCCTGCCTTTCCATGTTGTCGCAAAGGTTAATAAAAACATAGAGCAACAAGAAGCGGAAGAAATAAAAGAAGAAAATAAAGAAACAATAAATGTGTAAAAAATATTAAAAAGGTGATAAATTATGTCAGGATGCAGCGGAAACTGCGAAACTTGCAGCAGTAATTGCGGCAGTAAAGAAAAACAAAGTATGATAGAGCCGACCGGCGAATTTAACAATATTAAGCATGTTGTTGCCGTTATGAGCGGTAAGGGCGGTGTCGGCAAATCCATGGTAACTTCCATGCTTGCCGTGGAGATGAACCGTCGTGGCTACAAGGTCGGAATTTTGGATGCCGATGTTACGGGTCCTTCAATTCCGAAGGCGTTTGGTATCAATGACCGCGCTATGCAAAATGAACTCGGAATTTTACCAGCCGAAACAAAGATGGGTATTAAAATAATGTCGGTTAATATGATGCTTGAACAGTCGGATGCGCCGGTTGTTTGGCGAGGCCCCGTTATCGCAGGTCTTGTAAAACAGTTTTGGCAGGAGGTTGTTTGGGGCGACCTTGACTATCTCTTTATTGACTGTCCTCCCGGAACGGGCGATGTTCCGCTTACCGTTTTTCAGATTATACCTCTTGACGGTGCCGTTGTTGTAACCTCTCCGCAGGACCTTGTTTCTCTTATCGTTAAAAAAGCACTTAATATGGCAAATATGATGAATATTCCCGTCTTGGGTCTTGTTGAGAATATGAGTTATGTAAAATGTCCCGACTGCGGAAAGGAATTTTCCGTTTTCGGAAACGGCAGTGATGACATTTCAAAGCAAACCGGTGTGCCGATTATTGCCAAAATGCCTATTGATATTGACCTTGCAAAGCAGGTTGATATGGGTGTTATTGAGCTGTTTGAGGGAGATTATCTTAAAGGCGCCGCCGATAAGATAGAGGACCTTTTATAATGAGGATGCGGAAGAAAAAACACCTTGAGGAAAGAATTTCGGGTGTAGGCGATAATCTTCTTGTTTTGGAATCGGAGGATAGAAATTTCAATACCGCAATACAAAAGAAAGAATATATTGACTTTGAAAAGATATTCGGCAACAAAAAGCCCTTATACCTTGAAATCGGTTGCGGAAAGGGAAGATTTGCGGTAACCTATGCAAAAAATCACCCCGATATAAACCTTATCGCCGTTGAAAAAGAGTCAAATGTTATTGTTACCGCTTGCGAACTTGCAAAAAAAGAAAATGTTAAAAATGTAGTATTCATAAAGGTTTCGGCAGAATATTTACCGAAATATTTAATGCCCGATAGCATAAGCGGTATTTTTCTTAATCATTCCTGTCCGTTTCCTAAGAAAAAATATGCTTCTCACCGTCTTACAAGTGAAAACTTTTTGAATATTTATAAGGTTTTGCTTAAAAACGGTGCCGAAATTCACCAAAAAACCGATAATATGCATTTCTTTGAGTTTTCTTTGGAGGAGTTTTCAAGATGCGGTTTTGCTCTTAAAAATGTTTCTCTTGATGTTCATAAAACCGATTTTGAAGAATCGGACGAAAATATAATAACCGAGTATGAAAGCCGGTTTATGTCCTTAGGTCAACCGATTTATCGGCTTGAAGCATACATAAAAGAATAAAAATATCGCACCGCATAAAAGATTTACGGTGCGATATTTTTTTGCCCCTAAGCGTATGATTCGGGGGCGGGGTTTTATTTATTTTTTGCGTAAAGCGCTATCGGGTCAAACTCTACGCCGTCTTTTAAGCAAACGATGTGAATATGGCATTTATCCATACATTCGCAGGGCGGATTTTTGGCAGTTCCTATTAAAACTCCTGCGCCGACCGTGTCGCCATTTTTAACACTAACGGTTCCGAGCCCGCAGTATTTAACGGTGTATCCGTCGCCGTGGTCAACCGTAACAACATTCAGAAAATCGGCGGTGTTTTGAACCTCGGTAACCGTTCCGCTTGTTGCCGCAACAACCTTATCGTTTTCGTTGCAGGAAATATCTATTGCCTTGTGAAGTCGCATATCGCCGAAAGTTTCGTCATACTGTAAAGCGGTATCGCTATACTGCTTTATGATTTTTCCCGTTATCGGAAGAACAAACTCTTTTTTCGGCTCTTGCGTTTTTACTTCCTTGCTTTCGGTTTCTTTATAAGGAACATCGGTTGCGTTTTTTTCGGTTTCGGCGGCTTTTTGTTCGCTTATTTCCTCTTTACTACTGTCATTATATGCATCGTCCTGCGCCGAATTAACCGAATTTTCGTCCGCTTTTTCATTTTTTACATTCTTTTTTGCGAATGTTATATAGGAGGTAACGGCAACTGCGGCAAGACAAATTGCAATAATTGCATAAAAGCTTTTTGAAGGTTTCTTATCTGATTTATACTTCATTTTTAATTATCCCCGTTTCGGTAAAATATTTTCAAATCTATTATTGACGGGGTAAGTTCATAATATACATAATAATTGTTAAAAAATAATTCATATCCAGTTCATTTTTAGGGCTTATTATGTTCTTGTAATAAGAAAAGCCGCAATTTCTTATTACTCCCATAATCTTGGGATATTTCTCCTCAAACCCCTTAAAACGATATTGCCTGCACATGATTTTGTGTGGGCAATTTCGTTTTATTTGTAAAAAGTAAAAAAGTATGGTATATTATAAGCGGTGATTATAAATGAAGATTATTATGGTTAGACACGGTGAGCCCGATTATGAACACGATTCTTTAACCGAGAAGGGTTTTAGGGAAGCCGATTTACTTGCAAATTTCTTAAAAAAATACGAGTATGACGAAATTTACTGTTCGCCGCTCGGCAGGGCGGTAAGAACCTCCGAGCCGACCCTTAAAATGCTCGGGAAAAAGGCAACAACCCTTGACTTTTTAGAGGAATTTCCGGGTAAAATCATTAACCCTTTAACGGGTGCAAGACATATAGCATGGGACTTTTTGCCGTCTTATTGGACTAAAAATCCCGACCTTTACGACCCTAAAAAATGGTATGATGTTCCGATTATGCAAACGGGCGATGTCAAAGAGGTATATTTTAGGGTAATAAAGGAATTTGACGAATTTTTGGCAGACCACGGATATATCCGTGAGGGTAACTATTATAAGGCGGTAAAGCCGAATAAAGACACCATTCTTTTCTTCTGCCATTTCGGTATTCAAAGTGTTCTGCTTGCTCATTTAATAGGCGTTTCACCCCTTGTTTTATGGCAGGGACTTGTAGCGCTTCCGACGGGAATTACTACAATTCAAACCGAGGAGCGCCAAGAGGGTATCGCATATTTCCGTTGCCGCGGCTTTGGTGAGCTTCCGCATTTATACGAGGCAGGGGAAACTCCGAGCGAAGCAGCTGCATTTTGCGAAGTATTTTCGGATAAGGATGCAAGACATTGATGGATATTTTAGATGTAGCGATTATCGGCGGCGGTGCCGCAGGACTTTGCAGCGCCGTTCAACTGAAATTTCTTGACCGAAGTTTGTCGGTCGGAATTTTTGAACAGCTTAACCGTGTAGGCAAAAAGCTTATCGTAACGGGAAACGGCAGATGCAATATTACTAACAGAAATTTAGATAAAAAAAGGTATCATTCCGAGAATGGCACCTTTATAAATTATGCGCTTTCTACATACGATAATTACTATATTGAAAACTTTTTTGCCGATTTGGGCGTTGTTTTTACCTACGAGGACGATAAGGCATATCCTTACTCACTTCAGGCATCTTCGGTTGTTGATGCTTTGCGATTTGCTGTTGACAGTATGGGTGTAAAAACATATTTAGAATGTAAAGTTACCGATATAGAAAGAAAAAACGGTAGTTTTGAAATTACGGTTAATAACGAAAAATATTATGCAAAAACCGTAATTATCGCCTGCGGACTTCTTTCGGGCGGCGAAAAGTCAGGCAGTAACGGCAGTATGCTTAGTTTACTTAAATCAAAGGGCTATAAAACCGTTAAAACAACCCCTGCCATAGTTCAGCTTAAAACCGAAAATACCGTCACAAAGAGTCTTAAGGGTATTAAGGTAAACGGCGAGGTTGATCTTATACATAACGGAAAAGCCGAAAAATGCGAAAGCGGAGAGGTGCTTTTCTGCGATTACGGTCTTTCGGGACCTCCTATTATGCAGTTATCCCGTGAGGTAAGCCGAAAAGACGGCGAATTTATGATTTCTCTTGACCTTATGCCCGAATATTCATATCAAAATGTTGTTGATATGATAGATTTCAGAACGGCGGTTTTAAGGGGCAGAGCGTTAGAAGAATTTTTTACGGGAATGCTCAATAAAAGGGTAGGACAGCAGATAATAAAGCAAATAGGCAAAAAACTTTCGGATAATGTTGACGGTTTGACACAAAAGGAAGTAAAATTACTTGCTTCAATAATTAAGGGTATGACCTTTAAGGTAACGGGAACAACCGGTTTTGAAAATTCGCAGGTGACCGCCGGAGGTCTTGATACAACGCAGTTTGACGAAACAACAATGATGTCAAAAAAGGATAAGGGACTTTTTTGTATCGGTGAAATTTTGGATGTTGACGGCGACTGCGGCGGCTTTAATCTTCAGTGGGCTTGGTCAAGCGCCGTTTGCGCCGCTTACGGTGTTTTTGGGCTTTTAGAGGGTAATCTATGATACTTATAAATAATGTGTTTATGCCCCTAAATGCCGATTTTTCCGATTTGAAAACGGTTGCCGCAAATGCTCTTAAAACCGATAAATCAAATATTATTTCGGCGCTTGTTCATAGAAAAAGTGTTGATGCAAGGCATAAAAACGATATAAAGTTTTGCGTTTCTTTGGTCGTGGCCGTTTCAAAAGACGAAGAAAAACTGATTAAAAAATGCAAAAATGCAAATAGTTATATAGAGCCGGTTTATGAATGGAAACGGTGCGAAAAAGTGCCCGAAAATCCGCCCGTTATTGTCGGCTTCGGACCCTGCGGAATGTTTGCGGGTTTAGTTCTTGCAAGAGCAGGACTTAAACCTGTTATTCTTGAACGGGGCAAGAGTGTTGACGAGAGAACAAAGGATGTATTGAATTTTTTCGGCGGCGAAAAACTGAATACCGAGTCAAATGTTCAGTTCGGCGAGGGCGGAGCAGGAACATTTTCGGACGGTAAGCTCAATACGGGTATCAAGGATAAAAGAATCAGAGAGGTCTTAAAAACCTTTGTTTCTTTCGGCGCACCCGAAAATATATTGTATGATGCGAAGCCGCATATCGGAACGGATATTCTTAAAACCGTTGTTAAAAATATCCGTAACGAGATAATAAAACTCGGCGGTGAAATCCGCTTTTCTTCAAAGCTTAACGATATGGTTTTTGAAGATAATAAACTAAAAGAAATCATAGTAAACGATGAGAAAATCCCCTGCGATAAGCTCGTTTTGGCTATCGGTCATTCCGCAAGAGATACCTTTAAGATGTTAAAGGATAACGGTATCAAAATGGAGCAAAAACCGTTTGCGGTAGGGGTTAGAATTGAGCATTTGCAAAGCGATATAAATAAGGCGCTTTACGGAAAATTTTATGATAACGAAAATTTAGCCGCCGCCGACTATAAAATGGCAGTTCACCTTGAAAACGGCAGGGGAGTATATACTTTTTGTATGTGCCCGGGCGGTGAGGTCATAAATGCTTCAAGCGAGGAAAACGGTATTGCCGTCAACGGAATGAGCGAAAACGCAAGAAAAGGTAATAACGCAAATTCTGCTTTGCTTGTGGGTATAACTCCCGAAGATTTTCCCTCAACCGATGTTTTATCGGGAATTGAGCTTCAAAGAGAAATTGAGCATAAAGCGTATCTTGTAGGTAACGGCGGTGTGCCGATAACTACCGTCGGCAGTATGGTTTTCGGCAAGGAACAAAAAATCGGCAGGGTAAAGCCGACCGTAAAACCCAAAACCGTTTTTGCCGATATGAAGGATATTTTTCCGCCTTTTATTGTTGACTTTTTGTGCGAGGGTATTAAGCGGTTTGATAGGAAAATAGAGGGCTTTGCCGACTGCGATGCGATAATTACCGCCCCCGAAAGCCGAAGCTCATCACCCGTCAGAATTTTAAGAGACGAAAACGGCGAAAGTATAAGCATTTCGGGACTTTTTCCCTGCGGCGAGGGTGCAGGTTACGCCGGTGGTATAACATCAGCCGCCGTTGACGGAATGAAAACCGCCGAAAAAATCGTTGAGTTATTTATGTAAGTATCAATGATAGACAAATAATTATATGAACATATACCTTTATGTGTCTATATTAACAAAAAATCAAAAATTCGTTAAAAAATAAACGAAATCACTTGAAAAATGGAATTAAATGGGTTACAATAACATTTGTAATAAATTTTTTGGAGGTAATTTTCCATGGTTAAAGTTGCAATTAACGGATTCGGCCGTATCGGTCGTCTCGCATTCCGTCAGATGTTCGGCGCTGAAGGTTACGATGTAGTAGCTATCAACGACCTTACAAAGCCCTCAATGCTTGCAAATCTTTTGAAGTATGATACCGCTCAGGGCGGTTACTGCGGTTTTATCGGTGAGAACAAGCACACAGTTTGCGCCGATGACGAAGCAGGAACTCTTACTGTTGACGGTAAGACTCTTAAGATTTATGCCGAGAAGGACGCTAAGGATCTTCCTTGGGGCGAAATCGGTGTAGATGTTGTTCTTGAGTGCACAGGTTTCTATACCTCAAAGGAAAAGTCACAGGCTCATATTGATGCCGGTGCTAAAAAGGTTGTTATTTCTGCTCCTGCAGGTAACGATCTTCCTACCATCGTATTCAGTGTTAACGAAAAAACTCTTACAAAGGACGACAAGATTATTTCTGCTGCTTCTTGCACAACTAACTGTCTTGCTCCTATGGCTAAGGCTCTTAACGATTATGCTCCTATCCAGAGCGGTATCATGAGCACAATTCATGCTTATACCGGCGATCAGATGATTCTTGACGGTCCTCACAGAAAGGGTGACCTTCGCCGTGCCCGTGCAGGTGCTGCAAACATCGTTCCTAACTCTACCGGTGCTGCAAAGGCAATCGGTCTTGTAATCCCCGAGCTTAACGGTAAGCTTATCGGTTCTGCTCAGCGTGTTCCGGTTCCGACCGGTTCTACTACCATCCTTACCGCTGTTGTTAAGGGTGCAGATGTAACTAAGGAAGGCATCAATGCCGCTATGAAGGCAGCAGCTTCTGATTCTTTCGGTTACAATGAAGACCAAATCGTATCTTCTGATGTTATCGGTATGAGATATGGCTCACTCTTTGATGCTACTCAAACAATGGTATCTAAGATTGCCGATGACCTTTATGAAGTTCAGGTTGTTTCTTGGTATGATAACGAGAACAGCTATACTTCTCAGATGGTTAGAACAATTAAGTATTTCGCTGAAATCTGATTTTAGTTGAATATCAAAAGACGGACGGTTAATTTTAACCGCCCGCCTTTTTTATATATTGGAATATGAAAAATAAACTATTCCTTTAACTTTTTTATCGTTTTTGCAAATTTCCGTTTGCCTTTTTATTATTTCTTCGCCGTTTTGCCATTCCTCATTATCGGGTTCCTGCTTTGTATTTATCTTGTAACTTGCAAGACCGATGACAAGCTTTGTATCGGTGTTTTCGGCAAGTTTTTTCCATTCTTCAAGAAGATTATTAAATCTGAATTTTTCGTCGGGGTATTCAAAACCGAAATAAAGTTGAGGAATTATAATATCAACGCAACCGTTTTCGCACCAGGCTTTTATATCGGCAAAGTATGAATTTTTGTTTTTGTTTATATCCGCCGCAGGACTTACCGAAAACAAGAGGTCCTTATTTGAAAATTTAACGGCGGTGTAAACAGAACTTATCAAAGAATTAACATGGCTTTTTCTGAATTCTCCCAAGGTTAAAGGGTTATCGTTATCCGATTTATAGTTTTCATAAGAAATCTTATCAAAGCTTTCGGCGGCGGTAGGGTAGAAATAATCGTCAAAATGAATACCGTCTATTTTATAGTTTTCGCAAATTTCCCTGATACCGTCGGTTATAAGTCGTTTAACATTTTCGGAAGATGGAAGAAGAAATATCCCACCGCAAAAACCGTAATCAATATCTTTTTTAAGTTTTTTAATGGGGGAATTCTCGGGCAAATTATTGATATTTTCATCGCTCGTTTTAACCCGATAAGGATTTATCCATGCGTGAACTTTTATCCCTTGCCCGTGAGATTTTTCTATTAAATATTCAAAAACATCAAAATCATACTTCGCCGAAAGCTCATTTTGAGGAAAGAATTTTGAAGGATAAAGCGAATCGCAAAACGCTCTTGTATGAATAAAAATATCGGTTATATTCATATCCTTGCATTTTTCCAAACACTTATTAAAATTCTCCTTAAAGTTACCGTCTCTAAGCATTTCGTTTACTTCCGAATATGTAACCCAAACACCCGACATATAATTATCGGGTGTTTTTTGTTCCTCTTTTTCTTTATTTATACTTATACAACCGCATAAAAAAATCATACAAACAATTAAAGGAATAAGTCGCTTCATAATCATCAGCCAATCATTTTACAAGGTAATTAAATTGAGTTTTTGAAATCTTAAAGGGTGATTTTCCCGAAATTTTAAGATTTATATTATATAAAAGCGGCATAAGCGGAAGAATTTTTATAATGTTGTCACTGCTTTTAATAACGATGTTATGCTCGGATGCAAAACCGTCGGCGGAAATAATAATTTTAAAAGTTCCGTATCCCGAAACAAACATATCAAACGATTTAACATCTTTTTTCAAAAGCGGATTATCAAAATCATAGTTTTTCGTTTCAAAGCAAAAATCTATTTCCTTCTTAATCTTGGTAAATTCGTCGGCATAATAATCGGCAATCTCGTCAAGTTCTCCCGTAAATTTATAAGCATAGCAAACCTTTTTCTGCGTGTCACTGCAAACAAGATAGGGAACACCGCCAAACTCAAAACCGCCTTCGTATATATGCCCTTCGGGATAAGTTTGCTTATACCATTTTATATGTTCACCTTTGCCGTTTGATGAGCCGAAATTATAATCTTTATAATCAAACAAAAAGCACTTGTTTTCAAAAAAGAGCATATAACTGCTGTTGTTTTTAATGCAAAATGCTTTATTTGCCGCCGCATTACTTATGCTCTCTAATTCTTTATTTACAGGCAGGGAAACTTCACCTAACCCGCTGTTTCCGGAAAGGGAGTAAACCTTTTTATCGTTTGCCAAAAACAGTATTGCATTTTTGCAATTTTTGATACTGCTTTTTGCCATACATCCGATTTCCTCGCTTACGGTATCGCATGAAAGCTTTGCAGTATAGCTTTTTTTGTCGGGGTCGCCGTTTGGCAAAGAAAAATTATTTGTCTGAATGTTTTTTGTAACCGCAACCTTGTATATGCCGTCCTCTTTAAAGGCATAAAGATTATTATTTATGCTTTTAAGAGATAAAACATCTGTTTTGTAATTTCCAACAGAGCATTTTTCGGTTTTCGGAAAGTAAAGAGGATTATTCGGATTAAAGCCGTAAACTTCATTCTTGGTTACCTTGTTGCCGTAAAGAAATGTGCTGTCACCGAAGGCAAATGAGTTTTCAGAACTTACGATGGTCGCAAAATCGTTCGGCGCAACCTTATTTGCATATACAACAAGATTGTTGGCGCTTGTGTTATTCGCTCTCGGCATGGCATAATCAGTATTTCCGCTTGAAAATCTTACGCAACCTGAGGTGCAGTTAAGGGTTGCCGTAACCTGCGCACCGTTAAAGTTTACGGTTGCCGTTTGCGTATTGGCAGGTAAATTCCATTCGGCGTAACTGCCTGTATTCGCATAAAATCTTATAACGCTCGGCTTTTGAGCATTTAATTTCCAAAACGGCAGTTTGAATTGTGAGGAATATCCGTCGGTTGAAAAGTATGCCTTGAATTTTCCCGTCAACATATTGTCGGTTTCGGGGAACTTCTTGCTTGTGTCAAAAACAACACCGTTTTTCTTTGCGGTTTTATAGTTGTTTCCCGTTCCGTTAATAAATGCCGTCGGAGCATAAAAGTTGTTTTCGTTAAGTTCGCTAAAGGTTGAAAAATTACTTGAACATTCATAAATTTTTAATGCTCCGCTATTATAGCTTTCGCTGTTTTGGCTGCAACGGATAAAGGCATAAAGACCGCTTCCCGATGTAGGTTTACCGACGGTAAAGAACACACTTTGAAAGGGATAAAAAACGCCTGAAATTTTGTTTACCGTTATTTTTCCGAGACTTTTCTTTGTTGAATTTGAAAAAATAAGATAAATGTTAATGTCTGTAAAATTAACGCTGTCGCTCCAAACATCGTAAGCAACCTTACATAAAGAGCCATTATAGGTAAAAAAGGTATCGGTAACGGTAAACGGCTTAATAAGATTACCTGACACCGAATATTTACCGAAGCGGTATTCACTTATAGGCGATATTCCGCACCTTGTTGTTAAATAACCGTTATTAAATATAACATTATTGCCTGCCTGTAATTGATTATCGGATATATCGTTAGGGGAGTCAAAAGTGTTTATTCCGCCGTCAAACGAATAGGTTTTACGGTTTAGTTTAATGTTACTTGCCATTTGCTACACCTCGGGAACTATTGGAAGAACATCCTCAATTTTTTTGATTTCGGATAGGTATAGCGCTTTTTTTGCGTTAAATATCGCAAGCATAGTCATCTTCTTTTCGTCATCGCCCATAATCATCGCCAAAGCAAATGCCGTGCCGTAGGATATAACGGTGGCGGCTTCACGGGATATATTTATTTCGTCTTTAAGATTTACTATCGGCTTTGCATCGCAAAGCTCAAAGGATAACTCGTTAATAACCGAAATGGCGGTGTTTTTAAGCGGAATTTGCTGTTCTAATGAACTTTTTTCGTTTATAAGACCTAAACGAATAAGTGCGGTTTCAAATATATCAAATCCTGTCATACAATTTCTCCTTTGTCGGTAATACTGCTTTCAATAAGTTTATCCTTTTTGGGAATAAGACCGTCGGGCAACCGCTCAAAAAACTCTTTCTTTGAAATTATTCCTTGCTCTAATAACTCGGTCAGTGTTTTGACGGTTTCCTTGGCGGTAAATTCCGGCTTGTTGGTGGCTTCGGCGGAGCAGTTAAAGGTCAAATTACTGTATCGTTTTCCGTTAAACGGCATATACCAAACGCCCTCCTCATCGGAAATTTTGATTTTACGGTTGCCGTATTGAGTAATCCAAAAGTCCGCCCATATAAGAGCAATATCCTCGGCAAATTTTTGGAAACTCTTTTTGATTAGGTCAAGGGGCATGGTTGCGGCATTTCTCATAATGTTTAAAGCGCCCATATTATCGGCTCTGCTGTCGCCGAGCGCTACCTCGTTGGCGCCGCATTGAGCAAGTGTTGTTTCAATAAGTCGGTCAACGCAGTTGCTGAAATTCGCCGTAACATCAGGGGGAGATACATATTTAACGGCTCCGTCAATATCGTCATTAGTGCCGAAAACCTTAATTATTTGTCCGGGGTCGTTTGTAATATCACCGCTTATTATGTCGCCGTTTACGAGCATTAAGGGCATACCCATAGTAACCGCCGACCATACATTTGCGGTAATCATTCGGTTTATGGCGATTTGGTTTGGAATTTGATAGGTGATTTCGCTGTCGCCGTAAATCATATTGTTCCTTTCATTCCATCTTATAAGAGCAAGCGGATAACGGCGAAGCATGGTGTTATACGCAGGTTTAATAACCGCATTTTCGGTAAATTTTGCACACCAAACCGTCTCGTTGCCGTTTTCGTCCTTTTGCTTATAAAGCTTTGTCAGAACAAGGGTTGAATTTGAGGAGTTTTGAAGATTATTAAGGGTAAATTCGTCGGCACCGCAAAGGGCGGCTTCGTTTAGAACGCTTTCGGTATCTTTGTTTGAAGCAATGATGATATAGGGTTGTTCCTCAACTGACTGGATATAAGGGTTACCGAAATAAACATTTGAAACATCAAGAACTTCGCATTTGATATCGCCGGTAACATTTTCGTCCCTTTTTGAAAATCCCGTTATTTGAGTTGAATCCCAATAGGTATAGATAATTCCCGTTCCGCTGATGTAAGCATTTTTAAGTGCCTTGGCATAAAGGTTGTCAAGACCTATTCGCTTAGATGTTACGATATAGTAGTTATCCATAGCATCGCTTATTGAGTTAATTTCGTCTTTTGCCAAAATACCGGTGGTTTTGTAACCCGACATTCGCTTTTTAAGGGACGCTTTTTTATCGGAATTAAGCTTTGCAACACCGTTAACGCCGTATTCAACCGAAATCGGAGAGCCGAGAACCTGCGAAAGCTTATATTCACCTATCCTTTTTATAATATTATGCCTGACAAGGGGTCTTTGATTACCGCAATCTGCGCCGTGCCATTGGTCTCCTCTGTAAAACCGCTCGTTTATGACGCTTTGCTCATAAATACCCTTTGTGCCTATGCTGTTTTTGAAGTTTACACCTAATCGGTATTCTTCAAAAACGATGGAAGGTGTAAGATTTATCATATTATTCCTCCTTTTAGAAAACAACCCTGAGGGTAAACCTCAGGGAAGTTAAAAGTTTTTATTTAGTCTTCGGAGCCCTCAACGGTAACGGTTGCAACGGTTGTATCAACAGATGCTATGCCGTCAACGGTAATCTTTGCGAAGTAGTAGTATTTTCCTTCTTCAAGGGTTGTCGGAATGGTGTAGCTTGAAGAGGTGGCAGAGGCAATCTTAACCGCATTTGATTTAGCGGTGTCGGTGCAGGAATACCACTGATAGGTAAGCGTTCCCTCGCTTGAAGCGGTTACCGAAACACTGCCGCTTATGCTGCCCTCGGTAACGGTTTTATCCTCGGGTTGTGCAGAAATCGTAACCTCGGGGGATAACCATGCCCAGATAGCATCAAGACCGCTCTTTTTAACGAATACATCGTAATAGATACGGTAGTCAAACTTGTAAGCATCGGCATCAATGTTCTGCTCGGGTGTGAAAATTCTCATCTGCTCGGTTTTCTTAACAAGATGAGCGCCCGATTTAGGACATACAAGCATATAAACCTCTCTTGCATTTGAAAGGGGAGTAAAGCCGCCGGCGGTGGTGTTGTTAAATGTGTAAGCGGTTTTCATTCTTTCGGATACAACTGGAATTAAGGCAACGCCGTTAATTGACTTAACCTTTAAGTTAATATTGCCCTGCTTAAAATCGGTTACATCAATGAGTCTTGAAATCTCGGTGCTGTTCTGGAAAGCGGCATACATGGCGCTGTCAATGAAAGCTACCAATTCTTCATCGTAACCGACCTTTTTCTGAACCTCGTTAATTAGTGAGCAAAGTGCCTCATACGGCTTTTCAATATTGCCGTCAATAAGGTTTGCTCTTGTTGCGGCAAGACCTGCAAGCTTTGACAAAACATAGGAATCACATTCGGGAACAACCTTTGTGCGAACATATTCGCCCAAAATTTTTCCTGCAAGGTTTGCAATACCCGTTTCGTCCATATCTTCTCGGTCAATCTGCAAAGAACGGGCTCTGTCCATAGACATTGTATATGAACTGTTGCTTACTGTAATTGCGCCTCTTGAAAAACCGGTATCACGGTCATAATCGGCAAGTCCCTGAAAATCAATATCGGGGATAATAACTGTTTTTGCTCCTACAAACTTGGTTTTAAGAGCATTATCGGCGAAGAAACCTGTTGCGCTTTTTTGTTCAAAAACCTTATCAAGCTCTTCTGAATATCTTGTTGCGTTTTCTATTGAATTTATTGACATATTAAGTCTCCTTTAAATTATTTGCCCCAAATTCCCTTTAAGAACTCCGTCCCTGTCGGGTCAAAGCTTCCGTTATCGTTTGTTGTTTGGGAACCGGTGCTGCGGTTTTTTGCGGTTTCGTTTTCTTCCTTAACCGCTTGTTTTTCTTCAAGTGCGGTTAAAAATTCATCAACCGTCTGACCGCATTTTTCGGCAAGATTTTGAATCCTTGCTTCATCGTTTTGCTGTTCTTCTGCATTTATTTGCGAATTATTTTCTTCCATAATTAACTCCTTTTTGAACTGTTCCGTCATAACTTAAAAAGTTTCTGTATTGCTCATCGGTCATAGAAAAATCCGATTTGTTAAAAACCGTTGAGATTTTATCCGTAACGGCTTTGGGCTTTTTGTTGTCGGGGAATGAAATACCCAGCATAAAGCCAATTAAAAAAGCCCATAAAAATATGGCGACATAAACTGTTGCAGTCATACATCCCATCCTCCTTTGAAGGTCTTTTCGTAAATGTTTTCTGTAGTTTGTTTGACATCGGGCTTAAAAAACCTGACATCGTAAAATGCGTAACGAAGAGCATCGCAAAGATGATTGTCGCTGTCCTTTGGCATCATAAGACCGTTTTCGTTTTTCCTTGTGTCATAAACATAAGTTGATAATTCTTTGATGGTATTTACACACTTTGGATTAACGATAATTCGGTATTCGTTTATGGTGGCAATTCCGTTCAGAACACTGTCCCGTCCTTTAACTGAAGGGACAATTCTTGAAATTCCAAGTCGGCGCAAATCATCGTTGGATTTCGGCTCTGCGCAGTCGGCACGAATTCGCTCCTTTGCATAACCCCGCCTTTTGATTTCATCCGCAATATCGCAGTTTAACATTTTTTTCTTGTAGAACTCGTCAAATATATAAATCTGCTTTGATAGAGGATTTACCTTAAAGGCGATAAATGCCGTAGGGTCGTTTGAATAGCCGTAATCAAGACCGAAAAAGTTTTTCCAATTCAATGAATCCTTTTCGGCAATGCTTACAACACCGATTTCAAAATCCTCATAGACAAGACCTTCCGAGATTCCCCAATCTCCGAGTCCTGCAACTCGGTATTTTTTCGGATTGTTCCGTTTCATATTTTCAAAAACATCAAAATCGGTTTTATCCAAAAATTCGTTAGTCAAATAGTTGGTTGAAAAGGTGTCGCAATTTTCGGGAGTGTCGTCAAAGAACCTTTTTTTAAGCCAATGAGTTTCACTCCAAGGGTTAAAGGTAATGGTTGTTTGCTTAAAAACGGAACTGTGGACTTTTCCTCTCGGAACGGATAGGTCAAGTTTCAAAAAATCTTCTTCTTTTGCTATTTCAAATGCCTCCTCAATCCATACAAAATTGAGGTATCCTTTTGAAACGGTTGTTGAAGCGAGTTTTAAAACATCGTCAAATCCGCGAAAGAGAATTTTTTGACCTGTGGGGATATAGGTCATTTCAAGAGGGGATACGGTATTGCTCCAAAGATGAGTAACTCCTAATTTTTCCTGAGTCCATTTCAGTTGAGCAAAGGTGCTGTCACGGTGAGTGTTCATAACTTGGCGCACAACAAGAAGATTGCTTTCTTCATATTTCATTAAGCGGAAAATCATATTAAGCGCCGTTGTGGCACTTTTCTTTGATGCTTTTCCGCCCTTTAACACTCTGTAACGCTTTTTGCAGTTCCAAAAATCCTCGTAACCTTTACCTACTATCTTTGAAAGTTTAAGGTTTGATATCGTCAATAATCGTCACCGCCTTCATTTCTCCTTCGCTTTCGTTTCCCGAAAGGATTAAGTTCAGTTCCTTAATTGAAGAAAGGTCGCCCGATACCGCTTTTTTGTATAGTGCTACCATAACTGCCGACATTCTTGTTGGGTTTTTAATACGAAATCCCTCGTCTTTAAGCGACTGCACTTCCGACTTTGGTAACCTTTCACTCAAAAGCGAATATAAAACATTTTTAAAAGGTGAATTATTATCGTTCATATCGGTTGTCCTTTCTTCAAAATTACGGTAAGCTTTGTCACTCACCGCATTTATAATACACCCGAAATTTGCGACATTCACCGACAATTTATTTCTTGCAATTATGTAATAATATGGTATAATAGAACAGTATGGAGGTCGTGTGTATTATGAAAACAAAAAACTCCGCAAAAATACTGCTTATAATTACATATATTTTGTTCGTTGCATTGGTGGCTTTTGCCGTTTTGTTGCCTTACGGCGCAACTTGGTATACCGAAAAAATGCATAGGTCGGAAAAACTGCCTACTGTGCTTATGTGCACTTGCTACCCTTGTTTGCCTTTTGCTTTTTATGCGCTTCTTTCAATAAAAAGGATTGCAAAGAGTATTCTTGACGGCAGTGTTCTTACTAAAAAGACGCTCAAAAATATTTATGTAATCGGAATATGTTGCTTTATAGCAGGGCTTATAATGATATTTGTGGGACTTTTGGAGTATTTCCCGTTCTTTGTTGTATCCTGCGGTGCATTTTTTTGCACGGTTATTTCAAAGGTTTTTGCCGATGTTTTCAAGGCGTATTTGGATACGCAGGAATAAAATTTTGTTAAAATATAAAAAAATTTAAAGGATTGATAAATTTGAGAAGTGTTATTTCCGTAATAGGTAAGGATGCGGTCGGCATCACCGCAAAGATAAGTGCCGTATGCGCAAACCGTAATGTCAATATCGTTGATATTTCGCAGTCGGTATTAAAGGAAGATATTTTTGTAATGGTAATGCTTACCGAAGTGTCCGATGGCTCATCAACAATACCGATGCTTAAAGACGATTTCAAGAAAATTTCCGATGAAACGGGTCTTGATATTCGTGTTATCCATGAGGATGTTTTTAATTCAATGCATAAGATATGAGGAATAAAAATGCTTAACCTAAACGAAATTGTTGAAATTGTAAATATGATTGAGCAGGAAAACCTTGATATAAGAACGGTAACAATGGGCATTTCTTTGCTTGACTGTGCCGACTCGGATATTGATAAATCCTGCGAAAAGATTTATAACAAGATAAAAAGCAAAGCGGGTAATTTTGTTAAGACCGTTTGCGATATAGAATGTGAATACGGCGTTCCGATAATAAATAAGCGTATTTCGGTAACGCCTGTTTCTATGTTGGTTGCCGTTTCGGGCGGAGACCCCGTTAAGTATGCCGAGGTTTTGCAAAAATGCGCCGACGAAACGGGAGTTAATTTTATCGGCGGTTTTTCCGCCCTTGTTCATAAGGGCTTTTCCGCCGGTGATAAAGAACTTATAAAAGCCATTCCGAGAGCATTGGCAAAGACAAGTAACATTTGTTCCTCGGTCAATATCGGCTCTACAAAGTCGGGTATCAATATGGATGCCGTAAAGCTTATGGGCGAGATAGTAAAGGAATCGGCAGAGCTTACAAAGGATGATAACTGTATAGGTCCCGCAAAGCTTGTTGTATTATGTAATGCTCCTGAGGATAATCCTTTTATGGCGGGTGCTTTCCACGGTGTCGGAGAACCCGACTGTGTTATTCATGTCGGCGTTTCGGGACCGGGTGTTGTTCAGTCGGCAATTAAAAAATGCCCGAACGGAAGCATTGACGAAATTGCCGAGATTATCAAAAGAACTGCATTTAAGATTACAAGAATGGGTCAGCTTGTCGGCAATGTTGCGTCAAAGCGGCTCGGTATTCCTTTCGGAATAGTTGACCTTTCGTTAGCGCCTACTCCTGCGGTTGGCGACTCGGTTGCGAGAATACTTGAGGAAATGGGTCTTGAACAGTGCGGTATTTACGGAACTACCGCCGCTCTTGCCATGCTTAACGATGCGGTTAAAAAGGGCGGCGTTACCGCTTCTTCCTCTGTCGGCGGACTTTCGGGCGCATTTATCCCCGTATCCGAGGATGCAGGTATGATAGAAGCCGCAAGAAACGGAACACTTAAGATTGAAAAGCTTGAAGCTATGACCGCTGTTTGCTCAGTCGGTCTTGATATGATTGTTTTGCCGGGTAAAACTCCTGCCGAGGTTATTTCCGCAATTATTGCCGATGAAGCCGCAATAGGTATGGTAAATACCAAAACAACGGCTGTCCGTGTTATTCCCGCTATCGGTAAGGATGTCGGCGATGAACTGGAGTTCGGCGGACTTTTGGGCTCGGGTCCCGTTATGGATATTAACCTAAATAAAAGTCCGAAAAAGTTTATTGATAGGGGAGGCAGAATACCTGCTCCCATGCAAAGTCTTAAAAATTAAGGTTTTGGTATGAAAAAGCTAAAAAAAGCCGATATTATTTTGGCAATGTGTCTTATTATCGCCGCTTTTGCTTTATTTATTACTTTTTATCTTTTTAAGACAAGCGGCAAAAAGGTAATTGTCAGGCAAAATAATAAAACCGTCTATTCGGGATTGTTATCAAACGATAACCAAATAAACTTAAAGCATAATACCGTTGTTATTAAAGACAACAAAGCATATATGAAGTGCGCCGACTGCAAAAACCAAATTTGCGTTAAAACCGGCAAAATTTCAAAGAGTGGGGAAACTGTTGTATGTCTTCCAAACAAAGTGATAATAGAAATAGAGTAACCGCCGTTTGCATTTATGCTTTGTTTTGCTGTGCCTGTCTTATTTTCGGCTATGTTGAAAGCGTTATACCTACAACTTTGATTGCCCCCGGTGTTAAATTGGGTCTTTCAAATTCGGTTGCAATTCTTCTGCTTATAAATAAAGATATAAAAGGCGCTTTTGCCGTTAATACAGCAAGAATTTTGCTTTCGGCTTTGCTTTTCGGGTCGCCTTTTTCCTTGCTTTTTTCGTTGACCGCCGGAGTAATTTCCATTATTGTTTCGGCTCTTTCGTTTAAGATAAAGGCATTAAGCCCTATCGGTGTCAGTATTATAGGCGCCGTAACGCATAACATAGTCCAAATAATCATTGCTTGTTTTGTTGTTTCGCTCGGTTGCGTTTATTATTTGCCGATACTTGTTGTAAGCGGTGTAGTAACCGGCGGTGCTATCGGTTTTTTGGCAATGTTGCTTTTTGAAAAGCTTAAAAAAATACTTTAATTACTTGTTATAAAGGAGATTTTTTATGTGCGGTTTTGTAGGTTTTACAAACAACATAAATGATAACGGAACTGTTCTTGAAAAGATGATGAACCGTATTATCCATAGGGGTCCCGACTCCGACGGCAAATATGTTGACGAGAATATTGCCCTCGGTTTCAGGCGTCTTTCCATCATTGACCTTGCGGAGGGCGACCAACCTATTTTCAACGAGGATAGGTCAATGGTGCTTGTATTTAACGGCGAAATCTATAACTATAAAGATTTAAGAAAAGAACTTACTTCGCTCGGTCATACCTTTAATTGCAATGCCGACAGTGAGGTTTTAATTCACGGCTTTGAGCAATGGGGCGAAAACCTCGTAGATAAGCTTCGTGGAATGTTTGCCTTTGTTATTTTTAACAGAAACGATAATTCGCTTTTCGGTGCGAGGGATATGTTCGGAATTAAGCCGTTTTACTATACGGTTATGAACGGCAGCTTCCTTTTCGGCTCCGAAATCAAGTCGTTTTTAGACCATCCCGAATTTAAGAAGGAACTTAACGAAGAAGCACTTGCACATTATCTTTCTTTCCAGTATTCTCCGACCGAAGAAACATTTTTCAAGGGAGTGTTCAAGCTTCCTCCGGCTCATTGTTTTACCTATAAAGAGGGTAAAATGGAAAAACGCCGTTATTGGAGACCCGAGTTTAACGAAGAAAGCGGAGTCCTTGATTATTATGCCGATAAGGTTGACGAGGCGGTAAGGGAGTCGGTAAAAGCGCATAAAATCGCCGATGTTGAGGTCGGTTCATTCCTTTCAAGCGGTATAGATTCAAGCTATATAGCCGAAGCCGCAAATGTTGATAAAACCTTTACCGTCGGTTTTGCGAGTAACGACGGAGACCGTTATAATGAAATTAGTTTCGCAAAGGATTTTGCAAAAACCATAAATGTTGAAAATATTTCAAAGGTCATAACGCCCGAAGAATATTGGTCAACCTTCCCGAAAATCCAGTATCATATGGACGAGCCGCTTGCCGACCCTGCGGCTATTGCCCTTTACTTTGTAAGCAACCTTGCAAGTCAGTATGTTAAGGTTGTTATGTCAGGCGAGGGTGCCGATGAGCTTTTCGGCGGTTATAGAATTTACGAAGAGCCGATAACGCTTACCGCTTATGATAAATTGCCCTTCTTTATTCGCAGAGCCGTATCAAAAATTTGCGAACTTTTGCCGAAAAAACACGGTATAAATTATCTTATCCGCCGAGGTAAGAGAATAGAGGAAAGATTTATCGGTAATGCAAACATCTTTTCTAAAAAAGAGCGAAATCTTCTCTTAAAGAGCGAAACCGCGAAAAATGCCGCAGAGCCTAAGATTTTGTGCGATAAATTTTACAGCGAGGTCAAGGATAAGGACGATATTACCAAGATGCAGTATCTTGATATAAATATGTGGCTTATGGGCGATATTCTTCTTAAAGCCGATAAAACGAGTATGGCAAACTCGCTTGAACTTCGTGTTCCGTTCCTTGATAAGAATGTTATGGCTTTGGCGCAAACAATACCTCTTGATTGCAGGGTAAACACCAAAACTACAAAGTTGGCGCTGCGAAAAGCGGCTGAAAAGACACTTCCTAAAAGAACTGCAACCAAGGATAAACTCGGCTTTCCCGTTCCCATTCGGGAATGGCTTAAAGAGGACGGATATTATAATACCGTTAAAAACGCCTTTACGAGCGAAAACGCAAGTAAATATTTTAATACCGAGCTTCTTGTAGGTCTGCTTGATGACCACCGTGCAGGCAAGGCGGATTTAAGCCGAAAAATATGGACGGTTTATACATTCCTTGTTTGGTATGAACAGTTTTTTGTTCAAAACTAAAATATTTGACAAACAGCGATAAAAGTTTTATACTAAAAGATAACATTTTACCTTTGAAAGGGAATAGAAATTATGAAAATCATTTACAAAGACGGCACAGTTGCAGAATGTCCTGCCGAAGAGGAGTTGGAGGTAATCCGCCATAGTGCTTCTCATATTATGGCGCAGGCAATTAAGCGCCTTTATCCCGAAGCCGATTTCGGTTACGGTCCTGCTACCGAAAAGGGCTTTTATTATGATGTTGATTTAGGTGACATTAAACTTACTGACGAAGATTTAGAAAAGATTGAAGCGGAAATGAAGAAGATTGTTAAGGAAAATCTTCCCATTAAGCCGTTTATTCTTGAAAGAGCGAAAGCCATAGAGCTTATGACCGAAAGAAATGCTAAATATAAGGTTGAGCATATCGGCGATTTGCCCGAAGATACCGAGATTAGTTTCTATCAGCAGGGTGAGTATATTGATATGTGCACAGGACCTCACCTTTGCTACACCAAGGCGTTAAAGGCGTTTAAGATTACCGGTCAGTCGGGCGCATATTGGAAAAACGATAAAGAAAATAAGATGCTTACCCGTATTAACGGTATTGCTTTTCGTTCTCAGGACGAGCTTGAGGAATATCTTAAGCTTATGGAAGAGGCCGAAAGAAGAGACCACCGCAAAATCGGTAAGGAAATGGAGCTCTTTATGCTTTGCGATGAGGGACCGGGTTTCCCGTTCTTCTTGCCAAACGGTATGCTTCTTAAAAATGCTCTTATTGATTATTGGAGAGAGATACACAGAAAAGCAGGTTATGTTGAAATTTCAACTCCGCTTATTATGAACCGTCACCTTTGGGAAACCTCGGGTCACTGGGACCATTATAAAGATAATATGTATGCAACAAAGATAGACGATGAGGACTATTGCATTAAACCGATGAACTGCCCCGGCGGTGTTATGGTTTACCGCTCAAAGCCCCATAGTTACCGTGAATTACCGCTTCGTGCCGGTGAGTTGGGTCTTGTTCACCGTCACGAATTAAAGGGCGCTTTGCACGGTCTTTTCCGTGTTCGTTGCTTTACTCAGGACGATGCTCATATCTTTATGACAAAAGACCAAATAACCGACGAAATTATTGCCGTCGTTGACCTAATAAATCAGGTTTATTCAAAGTTCGGCTTTGAATATTTTGTTGAACTTTCAACCCGTCCCGAAAACAGTATGGGTAGTGATGAGGACTGGGAGGCAGCAACAAACGGCCTTATTGCAGCACTCAAAAAAATCGGTTTGCCCTATATCGTAAATGAGGGCGACGGCGCTTTCTACGGACCTAAAATTGACTTTCATCTTCGTGATTCAATCGGCAGAACCTGGCAATGCGGAACAATTCAGCTTGACTTCCAGATGCCTATCAATTTTGAGCTTGAATATGTTGATGAGCATGGCGAAAAACAGCGCCCGATTATGATTCACCGTGTTTGCTACGGATCTATTGAAAGATTTATCGGTATTTTAACCGAGCATTTTGCAGGAAAATTCCCGACCTGGCTTTCTCCGATGCAGGTTAAGGTTTTAACCCTTCCGGGACTTGACGAAACCTATGCGAAAGATATTTATGATAAGTTATGCGAAATGGGCGTTCGTGCCGAATTTGATAACCGTAACGAAAAAATCGGTTATAAGGTCCGAGAAGCCCGTCAGGTCAACCGTGTTCCTTATATGCTTATTATCGGCAAAAAGGAAATGGAGGAGGGAACTGTCTCCGTTCGTGACCGTGATACCGACCAGACAACAACAATGTCCTTTGAAGAGTTTTCAGAGAAGATACAAAAGGAAATCAAAGACAGAGTATAAACTTAAAAAAGGACGGAAATTTTCCGTCCTTTTTGATTAGGTGATAGTTATGTATGAAGAATTTTCCAAGGTTTATGATAAACTGATGGAAGACGCAAATTATGAGGATAGGGCAAAATATATTTTGTCTCTTTTTGAGGATTTTGATAAAAAACCCGGTTTAATGCTTGATTTATGTTGCGGAACGGGTGCTTTTTCAAACATTTTTTCAAAAAGCGGCATCAGCGTTATCGGTGTTGATGTTTCAGAAGATATGCTGTCGGTTGCCCGTGAAAAATCCGAAAAAGACGGCGAAGATATTTTGTATTTATGCCAAAATGCCGCAGAGCTTGACCTATACGGAACGGTTGACGGTGCGGTATGCTTGATGGATAGTTTAAATCATATAACCGATTATGAAGAATTTTGCAGGGTTTTATCAAAGGTTTCTTTGTTTCTTGAAAAAGACCGCCTTTTTATCTTTGATGTCAATACGACCTATAAAGCAAAGGAAATTTTAGGCAATAACACCTTTGTAAGCGAGGACGAAAATTTATTTTTGAGTTGGCAAAACGAGTATGACGAAGAAACAAGCATAAATAACATTTATCTTGATTTTTTTGTTGAAAATAAGGACGGCTTATATGTCAGAACAAGCGAAAATATAACCGAAAGGGCATATTCTAAAAACGAAATTGTAAATGCTCTTAAAAACGCAGGACTTCGGGTGTTAAAGGTTTATGACGATATGAAAAAAACACCCCCGACCGATAAAAGCCAAAGGGTGTTTTATATAACAAAAAAATTATAATAAGGAAATAAGTTCTTCGTTCGTTAAGGCAACTTCTCTTAAATTTCCGATATTTTCAGGCAGCAGGAAAACAATCTTGCTGTCTTTATTTTTTTTGTCATTTAGCATAGCTTTTGTAAGTTTTTCCTTATCAAAAGCAAAATCAAAATAAAGACCTGCTTTTTTAACGGCATTTTTGATAGTATTAACCGTTTTGCCGTCGCAAATCCCTGAATTTTGCGATATTTTTGCCTCAATAATAAGTCCTAATGCAACGGCTTTTCCGTGAGAAACGGAAAAATTGCTTAATAATTCAATGGCATGAGCTGCCGTATGACCGACATTAAGAATGTTTCTTATCCCTTTATTGTCAAACTCGTCAAGCAAGACAATTTCTTTTTTTAGATTAAGGCAAAAAAGCAAAATTTCTTTAAGATTTTCTTTAACGCTGTTATTCTCAATATAATCAAAAATCGGGGAATTTTTAATAATACCGCACTTAATAACTTCGCCTAAACCTTCCGAAAAAATATCAACGGGCAGGTTTTTGAGAATTAAAGTGTCAATAATAACAAGTGACGGTTGCCAAAAAGCGCCGCAAAGGTTTTTGCCGCCATTTAGGTCAACGGCGGTTTTCCCTCCGATAGAGGAATCGGCGGCGGACAGTAGGGTAGTCGGAATTTGAATTATATCAACACCGCGCATATATAAAGCGGCGGCAAGACCTGCAATATCCCCGACAACTCCGCCTCCGAGCGCAATAAAGCAGTCACTTTTTGTAAAATTATTTTCGGCGGCATATTCCAAAATTTTTGATAAAGTGTCAATGTTTTTTGATTTTTCGCCGTTTTCAAATATAAAATCAAAAGCAGAAAAACCGCTTTTTGTCAAATCGTTTTTCAGTTTTTCTCCGTAAAGTTTAAAAACGGTATCATCGGTAATGATAAGCACTTTTTTTGTTTTGCAAAGGGAAGCAATAAGAGACGGAACATTATCTATCAAACCGTCATCAATAAGGATATTATAGCTTTTTGAGCAATTAACAGTTATGCTTTCCGTATTAAAGCACCCCTTTTTCGTTTTATTATAAGGTTATTATATAGCAAATAACGGTTTTTAGTCAATAAAAAACTTGAAATTTTGTCGTTTTTAAGGTATAATTACTTTGTATATATTTTGGGAGGTTTAATATGAAGAGAAATAAAATCGGAATATTATTCTATTCAATTTTTGTAAGTATATTTTGTTTGGCAAAAACAAAGAAAAAACTGTTCTTCGGCTCGGTTGCGGTAATCGTTGCTCTTACTGTTACGGTTACCTGTCTTGCAAACGAAGGAATAGTTAAAAAGAATAAAAAAGCTCCGCAAAAGGCAGAGTCAAAGGTTTCAACCTCATCGGTTTCAAAAGAGGTTAAGAAAACCGAAGAAAAACCTCAACCTGTTGTCAAAGAAGAACCGAAACCCGAATCAAAGGTTGAATCAAAGGTTGAGTCAAAGGTAGAGTCAAAGGTTGAATCTCAACCGATACAAACAACTCCCCCTGCCGAAATTGACCGTATTAAGCAGCAGAATATCCATGTTGCAACGGGCGGTAAGGCGAATACAAACCCCGAGGATAACGATTTTCTTGATGCTCTTGCATATTGCGGATATAATCTTCAAAAGCACAGAAGAGACGGTCTTATGTGGACCTATATTCTTTCAACCGATAAGAAACACAGAAACTGGCTTTCAAAAATAACCTACGGCGGCGGTTGTTCGGGTTATGAAACAATAGGCGGAAAGCCCAACATTACCCGATTTGAGCAGGGCGGTCTTGTTTGCGCTTCTTATGCCGCTTATGTATATTTTAACTACCTGCCGAATATAGCGGGAATTGATACATCTTATCTTGATAAACCCTCAAAATCCTATGACGCAAACGCATGGTATATTATGGGTCAGCAATGGGTTAAAAAAGGTTATTCAAGATATATTAACTGGACTGCAAAATCAAGCGGCACAAGAACAGTGTTCAGTCCGGCAGAGAGTATCCCCATCGGCTCTCTTATGCTTTTGCAGGACTTTAACCACCGTAACGGACATTGCACTCATATTTGTCTATACGCAGGGTATAAAAACGGTTACCATTGGGTCACCCATGTAGGTAACGAAAACGGACCCGAATTTTGCGCTATGGAGAGAATGAGTTGCGGTCCCGACCCGCAGTGGCCTTTGGCGATAATAACAACACCAAAGGGCATAGTTAAGAATTAAAGGAGAATTTTTATGAATATTGAACTTCTTAAATTGCTTTACAGAAATGCAAAATATACCGAAGAAGAGCTTGCAACAATGCTTGATATTTCGGAAGACGAGGTAAAAGCCGAAATAAAGCAAATGACAAAAGACGGTATTATTTGCGGATATAAAGCCGTTATTGACTGGGAAAAGATTGATAACCCTTATGTTTCGGCTATTATTGAGCTTAATGTTGTTCCGAAAGCCGGTATAGGTTTTGAGGAGGTTGCCGAGCAAATTGCCTCTTATGACCAGGTTGAATCGGTATATCTTATGTCGGGTGTTTATGACCTTAATGTTGTTGTCCGTGCAAAAACTTTACAGGATATTGCCCGATTTGTTGCAAGAGAACTTGCGACAATGGAAACGGTTAACTCAACCGCAACCCATTTTGTTTTAAGAAGATATAAAGAGCTTGACAGTAAACTGTTTATCGGTGAAAAGGACGGCAGGGGGCAATTATTTATATGATTGATTACGGTTCGGTCCTTAATAATACCGTAAAAGAAATAAAACCTTCTGGAATTAGAAAATTCTTTGATATTGCCGCTACTATGGACGATGTTATATCGCTTAGTGTCGGTGAGCCCGATTTTCAAACTCCCTGGGAGGTCAGAAAAGCCGGTATTACTTCTCTTGAACGGGGCAAAACCAAATACACCTCCAATAGAGGTCTTGACAATTTAAGAGAAGAGATAAACAATTATTTAACGAGAAAATATAATATATCCTATGACCCCGAAAGCGAGATACTTGTAACGGTAGGCGGTAGCGAAGCGATAGATGCCGCCGTTCGTGCCATTGTTTCTCCCGGCGACGAGGTCATCATTCCGCAACCTTCTTATGTTTGCTATGAGCCGATTGCCGCATTGGCAGGAGGCAAACCCGTAATAATAGAAACAAAGGCACAGGACGATTTTAAGCTTACAAAAAAACAACTTCAAGATGCCATAACCGATAAAACCAAGCTTTTAATTCTTCCGTTTCCGAATAACCCGACGGGTGCCGTAATGGAGCAAAAGGATTTGGAAGAAATTTCCGATGTGCTTAAAGGCACAAATATTATGGTAATTTCCGATGAAATCTATTCCGAGCTTACCTTTACAAATGGCGGACATATTGCTACGGCGAGTGTTAAGGGAATGTATGAAAGAACGATTACCGTAAACGGTTTTTCAAAGGCATTTTCAATGACCGGTTGGCGTTTGGGATATGCCTGCGGTCCGAAAGAAATAATGAGCCAAATAACAAAAATCCATCAGTTTGCCATAATGTGCGCTCCGACAACTTCTCAGTATGCCGCCGTTTGGGCGCTTAAACACTGCGACGAAGATGTTGAGCATATGACAAAGGAATATAACCGCAGAAGACGGCTTATTACAAAGGGCTTTAACGATATAGGACTATCCTGCAGAGAGCCGCTCGGTGCGTTTTATGCTTTCCCTTCAATAAAATCAACCGGACTTTCAAGCGAGGAATTTTGCGAACGGCTTTTAAGCGAATACCGCGTTGCCGTTGTTCCCGGAACTGCCTTCGGAAAAGGCGGAGAGGGATTTATCAGAGTATCATACTGTTACAGCACAGAGCATATATTGGAAGCATTAGACCGTATAAAAAAATTCGTTGAAGGATTAAAGAAATAAGGAGAATTTTTATGAAATTTAAGAAAAGCACAATAGCTATTATTGCCGTAGTTTGCGTTGTTTTGATTTTTGTTATCGCCCTTATCGGCGGTTATAACAGTTTGGTTACAAGGCAGGAAAAGGTTGAAAATTCCAAATCGCAAATCGGAAATGTTTTGCAAAGAAGAGCCGACCTTATTCCGAACTTTGTTAAAACCGTTAAGGGTTATTCCGATTATGAAAGCAAAACCTATATCGCCGTTACCGAAGCAAGAGCGGCAGTAGGTAAGGCAACAACCGCAACCGAGCAAAGCGAAGCCAATGCTCAGCTTGATAAGGCGATAGATGTTTGGGTAAATGCAGTTACCGAAAATTATCCCGAACTTAAAGCAAATGAACAGTATAATCAGCTTCTTGACGAGCTTGAGGGCTCCGAAAACCGTATTGCAACGGCAAGAAAAGATTATAATGATGCCGTTACCGCTTATAACAGTGCGGTAAGAAGATTTCCAAAAAGTATAGTTGCAAGTATTTTCGGTTTCCAAAAGGCCGACTATTTTGAGAATGCACCGGGAACTGAAAAGGTCCCCGAGGTAAATTTTGATTAAAAGAAATGAAGAATATTAAAAAACCGTTTTCTTTTTTGATGCTTGTTGCGGTTTTGCTTTCGCTTTTTACACTTTCGGGTTGTAAAGAGGAAGAAAAGTTAAAACCGACCGATAAGTTTTTTGTTAATGATTTTTCTGATGTTTTAGATGAAAATGCGGAAAATGAAATAATGCAAATCGGAAAAGCTTTGGAAGAAAACGAAAAAACAAACGGCGCGCAGGTTGTTGCCGTTACCGTAAAAACCATAGGGAACGAGGAAATAAGCGATTATGCCGTTAATCTCGGCCGTGAATGGGGAATAGGTAACAAAGAGGAAAACAACGGTGTTTTAATTCTTGTTGCAACCGAGGATAGAAATGTCTTTATCGCAACGGGTTACGGCGCCGAAGGATTTTTGCCCGATAGCAAAACCGGTAGAATTTTAGACCACTATGCCGTGCCCGATTTTAAGAACGATGATTTCCAAAGCGGTATCCTTAAAACCTATAAGGCGGTTGTCAACGAGGTTTATGTAGGTTACGGTGTAGAGGTAAAGGACTATGTCCCCGTAGAACAACTTAAAACCGAAGAAGCCGAAGAATTCAGTGCAAAAGAAGTTATTATTTCCTGGATTATTTTACTTGTTATAGTCGTTTTGTATATGTTGTTCTTCAGAAGAAGGGGAATTATGTTTATTCCCATTAACTTCGGCGGCGGTGGCTTTAGAGGCGGCGGCTTCGGCGGCTTCGGCGGAGGCGGATTTTCCGGCGGCGGAGGAAGCTTCGGCGGCGGTGGCGCCGGTCGTGGCTTTTAGAATAACTTTTAAGGATAAAGTATATGGAAAACCATTCCGAGAATAAAGATTACAGCGAGTATTTTGATGCTTTGGAAAAACAGCTCTTATCCGATAAATCGGACAAGGTCCCTAAAACTTATACCCCGAAAAGCAGTGAAATTAAAAAGAAAAGCAATAGAAAAGCGGCAATAATTCGTGTCCGGGCTTTTAGATGTATTGCTCTTATGTTAGTTGTTGCCGTCATAGTAGTTTTGATTATTTTCGGTGTAAAATCTTGCAAAAGCTCTGACGATAAAGAAATCAGTAAGCCCTCAAAAAGCGCAAATACGCAAGTTTTAACCGAAGAAAAAGAAAAAAAGGTAAGTTTGGAAGCAAAGGAAACGAAAGATACCGTTTTGGTTGACAGTAAAATAACAAGCGATGCGGTTTTGTTTATTGATACTAAAAATAACAGTATTGTTGCAAAGCGAAATGAAGATAAAAAAATGTATCCTGCCTCAACTACAAAGATTATGACGCTTCTTGTTGCGGTTGAAAACATTACCGATTATGAAGATACCTTCCAAATGACCTATCAAATAACCGACCCGCTATATAAAGACGGCGCAACCGTTGCGGGTTTTTCCGCCGGTGAAGTTCTTAATATGAATGACCTAATATACGGAACTATTCTTCCGTCGGGCGGAGATGCCGCTATTGGTCTTGCAATAAAAATTGCCGGCAGCGAAAAAGCATTTGTTGAGCTTATGAACAAAAAGGCGGAGCAGTTGGGACTTAAATCAACTCATTTTACGAATTGCACAGGTCTATTTGATAAAAATCACTTTACAACGGCAAAGGAACTTGCTATAATACTTAGAGCCGCTATGCAAAACCCCGTTTGTAAAAAGGTTTTGTCGGCTCAAAAATATACTACTTCTTCAACAAATAAGCATCCAAACGGTTTGCCGCTTGAAAATACTCTTTTTAAGTATATGTATGGCACCGAGCCGGAGCACGCCGTTATTTTAGGCGGAAAAACCGGCTTTGTTAATGAATCAGGATACTGTATCGCATCCTTCGGTGAGGATTCGTCGGGTAACGAATTTGTTTGCGTTACTTTGGGCGGTAAATCCCGTTGGCCTGCGGTTTTTGATCAAATAAATATATATAAGACCTACACAAAGTAAAGGAGAAATTAAAATGAATCTTGTATGTCTTGACTTAGAGGGCGTTTTAGCTCCGGAAATTTGGGTTGAGGTTGCAAAAGCAACCGGAATTAAAGAGCTTGAGCTCACAACCTGTGATGAACCCGATTACGATAAGCTGATGAAATTCAGACTTAAAGTATTAAAGGATCATAATTTGGGTATTGATGATGTTCAAAAGGTAATAAGCACCATTAAACCTATGGATGGCGCCAAAGAATTTTTGGATAAGCTTCGCAAAAAGACTCAGTTTATAATTTTGAGTGATACATTTGAGCAGTTTGCGGCTCCGATCATGGAACAGCTCGGTTGGCCGACGATTTTCTGCAATTCCTTGGTTATTGCCGATAACGGCGAAATCGTTGATTATAAAATGCGTTGCACTCCTTCAAAGCTTTCAACCGTTAAGGCGCTTCAGTCGGTAGGTTTTGAAACAATTTGTTCGGGTGACAGTTATAACGATGTAGCTATGATAGAAAACTCAAAAGCAGGTTTCTTCTTTAAGTCATCAAAGAAGATTCAGGGCGAATATCCGCATATAAAACCGCTTGAAACATACGATGAGCTTTATGAAAATATCGTAAAAGCTCTTTAATAAAAGAATATTCCTCTTTACCTTTGCAATAATAAAGGTAGGGAGGAATTTTTTTGATTACTGTTGCATTTTTTGATACAAAACCTTATGATAAGCAAAGCTTTGAAAGCTTAAAGGGCGAGGATTTGAATATCCGATACTTTGAAAATAAACTCAATGCCGATACCGTAAGTATGGCGGCTTGTTGCGATGTTGTTTGCGCTTTTGTCAATGATACTATTGATAAATTTGTCATTGATAAGCTTTGCGATTACGGAGTTAAACTGATAGCTTTAAGGTGTGCGGGATATAATAATGTTGACCTTAAAGCGGCAAGGGGAAGAATAACCGTAGTGCGTGTTCCTGCATATTCGCCTCATGCTGTTGCCGAGCATTCAATGGGAATGATTTTGACGCTTAACAGAAAGCTTCATCGGGCATATATAAGAACAAGAGACCATAACTTTTCGCTTGAAGGGCTTTGCGGTTATGACCTATTCGGCAAAACCGTCGGCATAATCGGAACGGGTAAAATAGGTTGCGTTTTTGCCGATATTTGTAAGGGCTTCGGTATGAAGGTTATCGGTTATGACCCTATTAAGAATAAGGATTTTTGCGGAAAATATAAGGATATTAAGGATATTTTCAAGGAAAGCGATATAATTTCGCTTCATTGTCCCTTAACTAAAGAAGATAAGCATTTAATAAACGAAAAAGCCATAGAAAAATGCAAAAAAGGCGTTTGCATTATTAACACTTCAAGGGGAAAACTTGTTGATACATCGGCTCTTATTGAAGGTCTAAAATCGGGTAAGGTCGGCTCGGCGGGACTTGATGTTTACGACGAGGAAACCTCGCTTTTCTTTGAGGATAAGTCGGACGAAATAATAGAGGACGATAAAATATCAACCCTTATTTCAATGCCTAATGTTCTTGTAACTTCGCATCAGGCGTTTTTAACAAAAGAGGCGCTTACAGGCATATCCAATACAACAATATCAAATATAATTTCATTCTTTAATAAGGGAAAAACCGAAAACGAAGTTGTTGCGCAATAGATTAAAATATGTTATAATTATCGTTAGGTGATAATTATGACAAAAATATATTTAGTTCGCCATTGTGAAGCGGTCGGAAATCAGATGCGGCTCTTTCAGGGCAGTATCAATACCGATATTACCGAGCTTGGCGGAAAGCAACTTGAATTTATAACCGAAAGATTTAAGGATATCCCTATTGACGCTATTTATACAAGTCCGCTTTTCAGAGCTCAAAAAACCGCCTTTGCCGTTATGGGCGACCGTTTTATGAATGTTAAAATTGAAAATGATTTAAGAGAAATAAATGCCGGTATTTATGACGGAAAGCCGTTTCTTGAAGCTTTTAACAGTAATAAGGAAATGGGCGATGCTTGGTATAACCATCCCGAAGATTTTGCTCCCGAGGGCGGCGAAAGAATGAGGGATGCTTATGAGCGCATTTATAATGTTATAGTTAAAATTGCCGAAGAAAACCCCGATAAAACCGTTGCCGTTGCGCTTCACGGAGGCGTAATCCGTTGCCTTATGGCAAGGTTGCTTTTCGGAACTATTGAAAAACTAAACGATGTAACCTGGGCTGAAAATACCGCCGTTGCGCTGATAACTTACGAAAACGGCGAGTTTAATGTAGAGTTCAGAAACGATACTTCGCACTTACCCGAGGGATATTTGCCCGTTCGTAACCGTCTATCCTCATTTATGCAGAAGAAGCCGTAACTATGGTAATAATGGGTATTGATTTAGGAATAGCGAGAACGGGTATTGCCGTTTCGGACGGCGGCGAAAAGTTCGCTTTTCCAAAAGATGTTATAAAAGAATATAATACTGAAAAGTTAATAACGAAAATTTGCGATAAGGCAAGGGAATATGAGGCAGGTCTTATCGTTGTCGGACTTCCAAAAAATATGGACGGCAGTTTAGGTGAAAGAGCGCAAACCTGCACCGAAATCGCCGAAAAAATAGGGGATATAAGCGGCATAGAAACCGTTTTGTATGATGAGCGGTGCACAACTATGGAAGCGTATAATCTTCTTGATATGAACGATACCTACGGTAAAAAACGCAAAGAAGCGGTAGATGCCGTTGCCGCAACGGTTATTTTGGAGGATTACCTGACTTACAGAAAAAACCGAAAGCTTTTTGATGCTCAAAAGGAAACTCTTGATACATTTTTGTCAACAAAGGCGATATCAAAGGAGCAATACGACAAAAGCTTAAACGGTCTTAAAGAAAAAATGAATATAAAATAAAAAAGTGCTGTGTAAAATATACACAGCACTAAATTTTTTGAAAAATTAAAGATTTAAAACATCGTTCATATCAAAAAGTCCGACATCTTTTTTTGCAATAAACGAAGCGGCTCTTAAAGCGCCCATGGCAAAAACCTCTTTTGAAAAAGCGGTGTGCGAAAGGGTGATAACCTCGTCATTTCCGGCGAAAATAACATCATGCTCGCCGACGATTGTTCCGCCACGGACCGAATGAATACCGATTTCGTTTTTAGGCCTTTTTTCTCGCTTTGAATGGCGGTCATATTCATAATTGAATTTATCATTTGCAACCGAATTTACGGCATTTGCAAGCATCAAAGCCGTTCCCGAAGGCGCATCCAACTTTTGATTATGATGTTTTTCAATTATTTCAACATCAAAATCATCTCCTAAAACCGAATATGCCTTCTTAACAAGAGAACATAAAAGATTAACACCGAGCGACATATTAGCAGTAAAGAAAATCGGGATAATTTCGGCGGTTTTCTTTATTTTTGCGATTTGCTCGTTTGAGTAACCCGTTGTAGCAAGAACACAGGCGGTTTTATTCTTAACGGCAAACTCCAAAATACCGTCAAGAAGCGACGGGTTTGAAAAATCAACTATAACATCGGGGGCAGTTTCAACCTCGCCGAAATTTGCGTAAATAGGGAAGTCGGCACCGTAATTAAAACGGTCAACACCGCATAAAACCTCAATATTTTCGTTATTTTTGCATTGTTCTGCAATTTTCTTTCCAACATGACCGGAAGCGCCGGAAATAAGTATTTTTAACATCTTTTTATCCTCTTTTTAGAATTTTAATCCCATTTCTTTAAGCTTTGATTTTATGAGTTCAATGTTTTTATCGCTTGTCGGATAAAGCGGAAGACGAAGCGGTCCGACATTCAACCCTAAAATATTCATTGCCTCTTTAACGGGGATGGGGTTAACATCGCAAAACATCGCATTCATAATGCCGATGGCTTTAACCTGCATTTCGGTTGCTTTTTGCTTGTCGCCGTGAAGATAATTATAGCATAATTCGTGCATATAGGTAGGCATAATGTTTGATAAAACCGAAATAACACCAATTCCGCCAACCGACATAATGGGAACTGTCTGGTCATCGTTACCCGAATAAATATCCAAATCGTCACCGCAAAGATATTTTGTTTCGGCAACGCTTGAAAGGTCGCCGTTTGCTTCCTTTACCGCAACGATGTTTTGATGCTTTGAAAGCTCTTTATATGTTTCGGGTTTAATGGTCATTCCCGTTCTTGACGGAACATTATAAAGTATAATCGGCTTATTAACCCTGTCTGCTATGTAGTTATAATGCGCTATAAGACCGTTTTGAGATGTCTTATTGTAGTAAGGTGTCGTCATTAAAAAAGCGTCTGCACCGGCTTTTTCGGCGTCCTCGCAAAGCTCAACGGAATAAACGGTATCGTTGCTTCCCGTTCCTGCAATAATCGGAACTCTCTTGTTTGCGGCGGCAACGGCAACCTCAATAACCTTAACATGCTCATCATAGCGAAGTGTGGCTTTTTCACCCGTTGTTCCGCAAATAACAAGCGCATCAACTCCGCCTTCAATTTGCTCATTAACAAGCGATTTAAGACGGTCGTAGTTTACCGTAGTATCGTCATTCATTGGTGTAACAAGGGCTGTTGCAACGCCTTCAAAAATTTTGTTTTTCATAAAACTACCTCCAATGAAAGTATATTATGCTTATTTAGTCAAAATAACCCTTTGCCGCAAGAAGCTCGGCAAGTAAAACTCCGCCGCCGGCGGCACCTCGCAGGGTGTTATGAGAAAGGCAAACAAATTTGTAGTCATACTGACTGTCCTCACGGAGCCGTCCGCAGGAAATAGCCATACCGCCCTCTAAATCACGGTTGAGTTTTGTTTGCGGCATATTGTCTTCTTCAAAATAATTAAGGAACTGTTTAGGCGCATGGGGAAGCTCAAGAGCTTGCGGCTCACCGCTAAAGTTTTTCCAAACTTCCTTAATTTGCTCTTCGGTCGGCTTATTCTTAAAGGTTACGAAAACGGCAGCCATGTGACCGTCCGAAACGGGAACACGAAGACATTGAGCGGTGAATTTCGGGCTTGTTGCCGGAACGATTTTACCGTCCTTAATTTCACCCCATATTTTAAGCGGCTCGCATTCGCTTTTTTCTTCTTCTCCGCCGATATAGGGGATAACATTATCTATCATTTCGGGCCAACGCTCAAAGGTTTTACCTGCGCCGGAAATTGCCTGATATGTGCAAACAAGAACCTTTTCTACACCGAATTTTTCGTCTAACGGATAAAGAGCGGGAACATAACTTTGAAGTGAGCAGTTTGATTTAACCGCAATAAAGCCCTTTTTAGTGCCGAGTCGCTTTCTTTGTGCCTCAATAATTTTTATATGGTCGGAGTTAAGCTCGGGAATAACCATAGGAACATCGGGGGTCTTTCTGTTTGCGCTGTTGTTTGAAATAACGGGACATTCTTTTTTGGCATACATTTCTTCAAGAGCCAAAATCTCATCCTTTTTCATATCAACGGCACAAAAAACAAAGTCAACCTTGCTTACAACCGTATCAATATCTGCGGTGGCATCGTAAACCATCAAATCTTTAAGATTTTCGGGCATTTCGTCCTTCATAGCCCATCTTGCGCCAACGGCTTCTTTATAGGTTTTTCCGGCACTTCTGCTGCTTGCTGCCAAAGCCGTAACGGTAAACCAAGGATGGTCGGCAAGAAGTAACGCAAACCTTTGACCTACCATACCGGTAGCACCGATAATTCCAACATTAAATTTCTTCATCAAAAAACACCCTCTAAGGAAAATAAAAATTATATTTGCACTTTTGTTACAAATTATATATAATAATAACAAAATATATTACATTTGTCAATTTTTTATTAAAGGAATGTTAGCAAAAAACAATGAAAACAAGCGACTTTTTTTATAATTTGCCCGAAGAACTTATTGCACAAACACCAATTGAGCCGAGAGATGCTTCACGGCTTCTTTTGCTCAACAAAAAATCGGGCGAAGTCCATCATAAAATTTTTAAGGATTTAACCGATTATTTGGGCGAGGGTGACTGCCTTGTTCTTAATAACACCCGTGTTCTTCCTGCCCGACTTTACGGCACAAGGGAAGATACTGGCGCCGTTGTTGAATTTGTGTTGCTTAAACAAAAGGATTTGCTTACTTGGGAAGTGTTGGCAGGACCGGGCAAAAAGGCAAAAACGGGACATAAGTTTACTTTTTCCGAAGACCTATCCTGCGAGGTTATAGATGTTTTGGATGACGGTAACAGAATTATCAAGTTTACTTGTAACGGTGAATTTTTCAGTGTTCTTGATAAAGTAGGTCAAATGCCTTTACCGCCATACATAAAGGAAAAATTAAAAGATAAAGAACGCTATCAAACGGTATATTCAAAGGAATTGGGCTCCGCCGCCGCACCGACGGCAGGACTTCATTTTACAAATGAAATGTTGGAAAAATTAAAAAATAAAGGCGTAAAGGTTTGCTATGTAACGCTTCATGTCGGACTCGGAACATTCAGACCCGTTAAGGTTGACAATATTGAAGAACATCATATGCATACGGAACACTATTCAATTTCCCGTGAGACCGCCCAAACAATAAATGATACAAAAGCGGCAGGAGGCAGGGTAATATGCGTCGGAACAACATCCTGCCGAACGGTTGAGAGCGCAATGCAAAAGTTCGGTGAAATAAAAGAATGCAGTGATGATACGGGAATATTCATTTATCCCGGATATGAATTTAAATGTATGGATGCGCTGATAACCAATTTCCATTTGCCCGAAAGCACACTTATTATGCTCGTTTCGGCTTTTGCAGGGTATGAAAATACAATGAATGCATATAAAATCGCCGTTAACGAAAGATATAGGTTTTTCTCATTCGGCGATGCAATGTTTATTAGTTAAGGAGAAAAAATGTATAAACTTTTAAAGGACGATAAGGGTGCCCGTAGAGGCGAATTTGTTACGAATAGGGGAACTGTCCAAACCCCGGCATTTATGAATGTTGCAACCGCCGGTGCCATAAAGGGTGCCGTTTCCGCCGAGGACCTTAAAACTCTCGGCTGTCAGGTTATGCTTTCAAATACATATCATCTTCATGTCCGTCCGGGCGATGATGTTATAAAGAAATGCGGAGGACTCCATACCTTTTCAACTTGGGACGGACCTATTCTTACAGATAGCGGCGGCTTTCAGGTCTTTTCTCTTGCGAGTCTTCGCCATATTGACGAGGAGGGTGTAACCTTCCATAGCCATGTTGACGGCAGGAAGATATTTATGGGTCCTGAGGAAAGTATGCAAATTCAGTCAAACCTGGGCTCAACTATCGCAATGGCTTTTGACGAATGTGTTGAGAACCCTGCCGAATACGGTTACGCAAAGGATTCCTGCAAAAGAACAACCCGTTGGCTTGTTCGCTGTAAGGATAAAATTAAAGAGTTAAATTCGCTTGAAACCACCATAAATAAAGAGCAAATGCTTTTTGGAATAAATCAGGGTTGCACCTATAACGATTTAAGAATAGAGCATATGAAAGAAATTGCCGATTTAGACCTTGACGGTTATGCAATAGGCGGTCTTGCGGTAGGGGAAGAAACAGATGTTATGTATGATGTTATTGAGCATGTAACCCCCGTTATGCCAAAGGGTAAAATCCGCTATTTGATGGGTGTCGGAACGCCGGTCAACATTCTTAATGCCGTCCAAAGGGGAATAGACCTTTTTGACTGCGTTATGCCGAGCCGTAACGCAAGACACGGGCATTTGTTCACCTCAAAGGGCATTATAAACATCAACAACAATAAGTATGAATACGATATGACGCCGATTGATGAAAACTGCGGTTGCCCTGTTTGTGCAAGATACAGTAAGGCATATATAAGACACCTTCTTAAAAGCAGCGAAATGCTTTCCCAGCGCCTTCTTGTTATGCATAATCTTTGGTTTTATAATCATCTTATGGAGGATATAAGAAAAGCAATAGACGAAGATAGATTTTTAGAATTCAAGAAAGAAAAAGAAGAAATTTACGGTAAAAGAATTTAGTTTAAAAAGGAGGTCGCAAGACCTCCTTAATTTATTAACATTAACATTTACATTAGGTTGTTTTTTGGTTGTTTTTTGGTTGTTTTATAAGATTGTTTATCAAATCATTAAAAAAGATTATAAAAAACAAAGTGATTTGCCGAAAAAACGACACATTTTTTCTTGAAATTTACTATATATTGTGCTATAATAAATCAGTATTTATAAATTTACACGACAGGTGGTAATTCTATGAAATGTCCGTATTGCGCTTACGAAGAAAGTAAGGTTATTGATTCAAGACCGACAGACGAGGGCGAAAAAATCCGCAGAAGAAGAGAATGTCTAAAATGCGGGAAGCGTTTCACTACTTATGAAATGATTGAATGTTTGCCGATAATCGTCATTAAAAGGGACCGTTCCCGTGAGCAATTTAACCGTGAAAAGCTTATGAACGGTATGCTTCGTGCCTGCGAAAAGCGACCGGTATCTATTGATATGCTTGAAAAGGCGATAGACGAAATTGAAGCCACCATTCAAAATTCTCTTGACAGAGAGGTTTCAAGCGAAAAAATCGGCGAGCTCGCAATGGAAAAATTAAAGGATATTGATGAGGTTGCCTATGTTCGCTTTGCCTCGGTTTACCGTCAGTTTAAGGATATAAGCAACTTTATGGGTGAGCTTGAAAAACTAATCAATAAAAGCAAATAATTTGGAGACAAAAATGAACGATAATGAACTTATGGCGGAGTTATTACTGCCCGATATTGATAAAACCCCCGAATACTATGAAAATATGTTTCCTCAAAGGGACTTAAAAGAGGGAGCAAGGGTAACAAGAGTAGCGCCGAGCCCTACGGGATATTTGCATTTGGGCACTCTTTTTACCTCGCTTGTCAACAGAATTACAGCAACAAGCTCTGAAGGTATTTTCTTTACGAGAATTGAGGATACCGATAAGAAGCGAGAGGTTGAGGGCGGAATTGAGAATATAATTGACGGTCTTAACCGTTTCGGCATTACCATTGATGAGGGTTTTATAAGCGGCACCGAGGAAAAGGGTGTTTACGGACCTTATCAGCAGTCAAAACGAGCCGAGATTTACCAAACCTATGTTAAAGACCTTATTAAAAGGGGACTTGCTTACCCTTGCTTTTGCACCGCCGAAGAACTTGAAGCAGTCAGAAACATTCAAGAGCAAAATAAGATAAGAACAGGTTACCACGGCGAATATGCCAAGCATAGAAATATAACATACAGCGAGGCAAAGGCGCTTATAGACGAGGGAAAACCCTTTGTTGTCCGTTTGCGTTCGCAGGGTAACGAAGAAAACAAGATTATTTTTGAAGATATGATAAAGGGAAAAATTGAGATGCCTCAAAATGACGAGGACTTTGTTTTGCTTAAATCGGACGGTATTCCTACTTATCATTTTGCCCATGCAATAGATGACCACCTTATGCATACAACCCATGTTATGCGAGGCGATGAGTGGATTTCTTCAACACCTAAACATATTGAACTATTTAAGCTTTTGGGCTTTAAGGTGCCGAAATACGCCCATGTTTCGCCGATTATGAAGCTTGACAGCGAAACGGGCGCAAAACGGAAAATTTCCAAGCGAAAGGACCCCGAAGCCGCCGTTCATTTCTTTATTGAAGAGGGCTATGAACCTATATCGGTTGTTGAATACTTAATGACTATTGCCGCCTCCGATTTTGAGGACTGGCGACGGGCAAATCCCGATGCCGATTACCGAACATTTAAGTTTAACCTTAAAAAAATGTCGGTTTCCGGCGCATTGTTTGACAATGTTAAGTTAAACGATGTAAGTAAAATTCATATTTCAAAGTTAAATTCTTCTGAGGTTTACGATAAAGTTACCGCTTGGGCAAAAGAGTTTGATAGTGATTTTTATAATATTTTAACAAAGGATGCCGACTATACAAAAAAGGTTTACGCCATTGATAGAGACGGTGCTCCAAAACCCCGTAAAGATATTGCAAAATGGAATGAGATCAAGGACTTTTATTCTTATATGTTTACAGAACTTTTTGTTCCTTGCTACGAGATGCCCGAAAATCTTAAAAATGACGATATGAAGGCATTTTTGAAGGAATATATAACGGTTTATGACGAAAACGATGACCGTCAGGAATGGTTTAATAAGATAAAAGAACTTGCCCCGAAATTCGGTTTTGCCGCCGATACAAAGGAATATAAAGCAAATCCCGATGCCTTTAAGGGCAGCGCCGGAGATTTAAGCACCGTTCTTCGTATTTCGGTTACCGGCAGAAGAAACACCCCCGACCTTTGCAGTATTATGCAGGTTTTGGGCAGGGAAGAAGTTTTAAGAAGAATAAACAATGCGATAGAGGTCTTATAATGGAAGAAAAAATACTTAACGAAGAAACTAAACCCTCAAATTTTATTCATGATTTTATTGATGAGGACCTAAAAGAAGGGGCTTATACTAAAATCCAAACCCGTTTTCCTCCCGAGCCGAACGGATATCTTCATATCGGTCATGCAAAGGCAATTTGCATTGATTTCGGAACTGCCGAAAAGTATGGCGGTAAATGTAATCTGCGCTTTGACGATACCAACCCTACAAAAGAAGATGTTGAGTATGTTGATGCGATAAAAGAGGATATTGAGTGGCTCGGCTTTAAATGGGATAATATCTATTTTGCTTCCGACTACTTTGATTTTATCTATGAATGTGCAATTAAGCTTATTGATAAAGGTCTTGCCTATGTTGATGAGTCAACTCCAGAAGAAATAAAGGAAATGAGGGGAACATTAACCGAAGCAGGTAAAGAAAGCCCTTACCGTAACCGCCCCGTCAGCGAAACAAAGCAATTATTTAAGAAGATGACGAACGGCGAGATAGAAGAGGGCAAAATGGTGCTTCGCGCCAAGATAGATATGACCTCGTCAAACCTAAATATGCGTGACCCTATTATCTACCGTGTGTTAAAAGCTACCCACCATAGAACAGGGGATAAATGGTGCGTTTATCCGATGTATGACTTTGCGCATCCGCTTTCCGATGCAAAAGAGGGTGTAACCCATTCTTTGTGTTCTTTGGAATTTGAAAACCACAGACCTCTTTATAACTGGGTTTTAGAGGCGTGCGAAATAAATAATCCCCCGAGACAAATTGAGTTTGCAAGAATGAATGTAAACTATACTCTTACAAGTAAGCGCAAATGCTTAAAGATGGTAAACGATAATCTTGTCAGCGGTTGGGATGACCCGAGAATGGCAACAATTTGCGGTATGAGAAGAAGGGGTTATCCGAGTGAGGCGGTTCGTGCCTTTATTGATAAAATCGGTGTTTCAAAGGCATACAGCGTTATTGATTATGCGCTTCTTGAATCCTGCGTTCGTGATTATCTTAATGAAAACGCCGACAGAGCCATGGCTGTCCTTCGTCCGCTTAAGGTTATTATTGATAACTATCCCGACGGTAAATGCGAGGAAATAAAGGTTGATATTAACCCGAATAAGCCGGAAAAAGGCAAGAAAACCGTTATGTTTTCAAAGGAAATCTATATTGAGCAGGACGATTTTTGTCTTAATCCCCCCGGTAAATATTTTAGACTTTGTCCCGAAAAGGAAGTTCGCTTAAAGGGTGCTTATTATGTTAAATATGCATCGCACGAGGAGGACGAAAACGGTAATATAACGGTTGTTCACTGCACCTATGACCCCGAAAGCTTCGGCGGCGAAACTCCCGACGGCAGAAAGGTTAAGGGCACTCTGCATTGGGTAAGCGCTAACCACTGTGCTACTGCAACAATCCGTCTTTATGACCGACTTTTTGTTACCGAAAATCCTTCTGACGAGGATGGCGTTTCTTCATTTGCCGATAATCTTAACCCCGAATCATTAACCGTTTTAAGTAATGCTAAAATTGATGCCGACCTTGTAAATTCTACTGTCGGCGATACATTCCAATTTATGCGTCAGGGCTATTTCTGTCTTGATAAAGATTCAAGTAAGGATAATATAATCTTTAACCGAACTGTCGGTCTTAAAGATTCATTTTCAAAAAAATTATGATAAAAGTTAATGATGTTTTTGAATTTTTAAACGGTAAATTTCCCGTAACGGATGCTTGTGATTTTGATAATGTCGGCATTTTAGTAGGGGATAAATTAAGCGAGGTAAGCGGCATTTTAGTTGCCCTTGACTGCACAAAATCTGCCGTAAATAAAGCTTTGGAAATCGGCGCAAACCTTATTGTAACGCATCATCCCGTTATTTTTGACGGCTTAAAAAGTGTTCTTGCGGGTTCGGTTGTCTTTGAGCTTTGTAAGAACAATATTTCGGTTATTTCAATGCATACAAATTTTGATGTCGGAATAGGCGGAGTAAACGATATTTTATGCGAGCGTTTGGGACTTAAAAATGTAAAGAAATTTGAGGGTTATGACGGCTATTTGCTTAATAGCGCCGAAACCGATATAAGTAACCCTTGTTTACTTGCCGATGAGTTTAAAAAATCGCTTTTGTTTCCCGTTCGTTTCGTTGCAGGAAGACCCGTTGAAAAACTTCTTGTTTGTTCGGGCTCGGGCGGAAATTTTATAAGCGATGCCGTAAATTGCGGTTTTGACGGACTTGTTACCGCCGATGTTAAACAAAACCACTTTGTTGAAGCGGAAAATGCCGGAATATCCCTTTTTGACTGCGGTCACTTCGCAACCGAAAATGTTTGCGTAAAACCGCTTGAAAAAATGCTTAAAGATAGGTTTTCCGATATAAACATAACCGCATTTGAGCCGAATTTTATCCATCATAATTAAATTATTCATATTATACAAGCCGTCTTTCATAAGGTAAAATGAAAGGCGGCGAATTTTATGTCAATTTTTAAGGGCGGATTTAAGTGCTTTATAATAACAAAAAAGCAAATAATGTTTATGACGGCGATAGTTTTGTCGGCTGTTATGGTAACGGTAGGAACGAAAATGGTTTTTGCAAGCAGTAATAAAAAACTGCCGATTTACTGTGTCCAAACCGATAAAAAAAGAATAGCAATATCTTTTGATGCGGCATGGGGAAATGATGATACTCATACTCTTGTTGAAATTCTAAAAAAATACGATGTTCCGGCAACATTTTTCGTTGTCGGCGCTTGGGTGGATAAATACCCCGAAAGTGTCAGAGAACTTTCAAATGCGGGGCATCAAATCCAAAACCATTCCAATACTCATCCATATATGACAAAACTGCCGAAAACAAAAATGATAGACGAAATAAAGACCTGCAACGAAAAGATAAAGAGCATAACGGGGGTTGAGCCAACCCTTTTAAGACCTCCTTACGGCGACTATGATAACCTGCTTATTGATGCCGTAAGCGAGTGTAAAATGAATGCAATTCAGTGGTCGGTTGACTCTCACGACTGGATGGAAAACGCAACGGCGGACAGTATCTATGAAAGGGTAGTGTCAAGAACGGAAAACGGCTCAATAATTTTAATGCATAATGACGCCGAGCATACACCGGAAGCATTACCAAGAATTTTGGAGACATTAAAAAAGGACGGATATGAATTCGTCTTCATATCCGACCTTATTTATAAAGATAATTACGAAATTGACCATACGGGAAAGCAATGTGAATGCGAATAGAATCAACAGCACAAAAAGCACTCCTCGCATAAAAGAAATAAAATTGATAGCACAAAATGGCGCCCTGTGCAAGGGGAGCTGTCAGCATAAGCTGACTGAGGGGTTGTAAAAGAGATGTTCGTTACGAACAAACCCTCCGTCATTTTCATAAGAAAATGACACGATACAAAAAATTACGGATATGAGGTTTCTCATATCCGTAATGCTTTTTATTATTCAACTTCTTTTTTGGTTGTTTCGGTTTCCGGCGGATTATCAATGGTTTCGGGGGGAGTATCGGGAGATTCGGTTTGCTTTTCGGTTTCCTTAATATTTAGGAATTTAACATAATAAGTATTGTTGTTATACTCAATTTTAAGCCAAAGTTTTTTATAAACACCCAAAACATTTAACTTTGTATCTTTTTCAATTTCGCCGACGATATTTGCTTTTTTATCAATGGCTTTTGAATAATAAGAGATTTTTTCGGTGGTTTCATACTCATTATCGTTTGTTAAAAACTCCGGCTCTTTAATATCGGTATCCTTTACATAAACATAAATGCCTTTTTCCTGACCGTCGGGGTAAATATAAAGCTCCGACCAGTCCTTTTCATAGGTTTTAAGACATTCGTATATCGTGTCTCCGCTTAAATGATACAAAACTTTTGAACTTGCATTTGGTTTTTCATAAGCCAAAACTTCATCCTTGGCGCAAACGGCAAAGGACGCTCTGCCTTCATTTTCCGAAGATTTAATGCCCGAAATATCAAGGTCAACATCACCTTTTATTCCGTCAACCTTGCCTTGCGAAGTGTATTGCCACATAACATAGGAGCCATTATAATTTGCGGCTGTGCAATATTGAGCAAGCCAAAAATCATATTTTTTAAGTTTTGCGGCATCCCAATTACTTGTCATCCATGCCTTGCAGGAATAGTGGAGCACCTTATAATCTTTACTTTTCAGATAATCTAAAAATGCAACAGCATCATCTGTAACCTGCGCCTTTGAAAGACCGTTTGCACGGCTTGTAGAGTGTGACCCGAATTCTTCAAAGTCGTATGCTACCGGATAAACGATGTTGATGCCTTTTTTCTTTTGCTCTTTTAAGAGGGCATCAACCCATGCGGCTTCCTGAACGGCTTCAGTCGTATCTTTGGCTGACGAATAAAAA
>JAKSQJ010000010.1 GCA_024404195.1 Clostridia bacterium
ATTTGGCGGCTCTTGAAGCAAGAATTGCCGCTTTGGAATCGGGTAATATTACTGTTAGTGTTCCCGTAAAAGAGAAAAAACAACCGCCAAAAGAAACAAAAGAAGAAAAAACCGATAATTCAAATATTTTAGCAGATGACGATATTCCTCTGCCCGAGCCGCCGAGCATAGATGGCGAAACGGATTACGTGGAGCCGATAGCGGAAGAACCCGATAGTGCAGTTGCCGACGGGGCTTTAAGCCGGTGGGAAGATATCCTTGTTGTTCTTAAAAAAAGCTGTCCGCTTTTGGGCGGAGTTTTGAACGGCTCAAAGGCATATATAGAAGGAGAACGGTTGCTTATTGATACAAACAATGAACAGTTCCGTTCGCTTATTAACAGTCAAACCTCAACCTACCGAGATGCCATTAAAAAAGCGGCTTTTGAGGTTTTGGGCAAAACCTATAAGTTAGGTCCTTACAGAAAAGCCGTAAATACCGACTCTGCCGACCCGTTAGACAGTTTCAGAGCTCGGCTTAAAAATTTAGAAAAGTAATTTAAGGAGATATTTATATGAAGGTAAGAATTCCGAATTCCGGCGGTCCCGGAAATATGAATCAAATGCTTAAACAAGCGCAAAAAATGCAGGAGGATATGCAAACTTTACAAGAAGATTTAGAGCAAAGAGAATATACTGCTACCTCGGGCGGCGGTGCCGTTACCGTAACGGTTGACGGAAATCATCTTATTAAATCATTAAAGATAAACCCCGATATTATTGACCCCGAAGATGCCGAAATGATAGAAGATTTGGTAACCGTTGCCGTAAATGAGGCAATAGGTAATGCCGCTAAAACCGCCGAAGAAGAAATGGGCGCAATTACGGGCGGTCTTAATCTTCCGGGTATGTTTTAATGAGTTATAATATTGTTCCTCTTAATGAGCTTGTAAATCAGTTTTCTCGGCTTCCGGGTATCGGAAAAAAGACGGCTCAGCGCCTCGCCTTTTCCATACTTGAACAGCCAAGCGAATATGCCGAAAGATTTTCAAAGGCGATAGTTGAAGCGAGAGAAAAAATTCATTTTTGCAAGTGTTGTCAGGCGCTTACCGATTTAGAGGTTTGCCAAATATGCGATAATCCTCAAAGAGACCATTCCGTCATTTGCGTTGTTGAAGACCCGAAGGATGTTATGGCATTTGAGAAAATGAGGGAGTTTTCGGGAGTTTACCATGTTTTGCACGGCGTTATCTCCCCTCTTGACGGAATTACCCCCGATAAGCTTAAAATAAAAGAACTTATGGAACGGCTGTCAACGGGTGAGGTTAAAGAGCTTATCATGGCAACCAACCCTACGGTTGAGGGCGAAGCCACCGCAAGTTATATTTCACGGCTTTGTAAACCTATGGGCATAAAGGTCACCCGACTTGCCTACGGTATTCCCGTCGGCGGAGACCTACAGTATGCGGACGAGTTTACCCTTGCCCGTTCTCTTGAAGGGAGAAACGAAATCTGATGGAACAAAAGAAGATTGACCGAATAAACGAGCTTGCAAGAAAGCAAAAAAACGAGGGGCTTACCGAAGAAGAACTTGCCGAACAAAAAGTTCTCCGCAGAGAGTATATTGACAGTTTTAAGGCAAGTCTTATGTCGCAGCTTGACACGATTTATGTTGTTGACGAAAAGGGAAATAAGAAAAAATTAGTTCAGTAAAAAAAGCAATATGGATTTGACGGATACCTTAACTTTATAAAGGTATCCGTTTTTTTATTGTTTTTTTCGTGAATTTGCAAATACTAATACTAAAAACTGATGAAAACACCAAAAAAATCAAAAAAATACCAAATTTTTCTTGACGCTATTGACTTTTTGGTATATAATATGAATAATTGGGCGAGAATTTGGAAATGCTGATTTTTCGCTGTAAAAAAGGTATTGGGAGGTGCTTTTTTATGAGTAATACTTTTGTTGTTTGCATGGGTATCGGAACGGTTTTTGTAGGACTGATTCTTATAATTATAATGTGTAAAATCGTCGGTCTTTTCTGCAAAATATTTGTTAAAGAAAATAAACCTGTCCCTACTCCTGTTGCCGCCGACAACGGCAAAGCAATAGAAAACCGTCAGGAAATAATCGCCGCAGTTACTGCCGCTTGTGCCGAAGATATGGGCACGGATGTTTCGGCTCTTAGAGTTGTATCATTCAAAAAAATCTGAAATTATTAAATTAAAATAAAAAAACGAGGTAAATTATTATGAAACAGTATAAAGTAACCGTTAACGGAACCGCTTATGAAATCACACTTGAAGAAATTGATGCCGCAAGCGTAAAAACCGCTCCCGCAGCTGCTCCTGCTGCTGCTCCGGCTCCCGCCGCCGCTCCTGCAAACGGCGAAACCGTTGTAGCTCCGATGCCGGGCAACATCCTTGATGTTAAGGTTCAAAACGGCGCCGCAGTTAAAAAAGGCGATGTTCTTATGATTCTTGAAGCTATGAAGATGGAAAACGAAATTATGGCTCCTTGCGACGGAACCGTTAAATCTGTTAATGTTACAAAGGGCGGCACTGTTGAAACCGGCGCTACACTCTGCGTAATCGGTTAACGGATATTCCGCATTAAAGGAGAAATAATAATGTTAGATCAAATTATAGATTTTGCCAAAACGACGGGGGCTTACCTGCTTTTCGGCAATTTGGGAGAAAACTGGAAATCTCTTGTTATGATAGGAATTTCCCTTTTCCTTTTATGGCTTGGTATAAAGAAGCAGTTTGAGCCGCTTTTACTTGTCGGTATCGCTTTCGGTATGCTTCTTACAAACCTTACCGCCTTTACCCCGAACGATGCTTTGTATCACACCGAGCTTTGGCGTCAATTTATGGCAGGAAAAATCGGTTACGGAACGATAATGCATGACGGCGGACTTTTGGATATTCTTTATATCGGAGTTAAAACCTGCATTTATCCCTGCCTTATCTTTGTAGGCATTGGCGCTATGACCGACTTCGGTCCGCTTATTTCAAACCCGAAGTCACTTCTTTTGGGCGCCGCCGCTCAGGTTGGTATTTTTGCAACATTTATCGGTTGTATTTATCTTGCTTTTCCGCAGGAAGCCGCCGCTTCTATCGGTATAATCGGCGGTGCCGACGGTCCTACCGCAATTTATACAACCTCAAAGCTTTATCCTAATCTTTTAGGTCCCATCGCCGTTGCGGCTTACTCATATATGGCTCTTGTTCCCGTTATTCAGCCGCCTATTATGAAGCTTTTAACAACCAAAAAAGAGCGTCAAATCGTTATGAAGCCGCTTCGTCAGGTTTCTAAAACCGAAAAGATTATCTTCCCAATCGCTGTTACAATAATCGTTTCGTTGCTTGTTCCTTCGGCTACTCCGCTTGTAGGTTGTCTTATGCTCGGTAACCTTTGGAAAGAGTCGGGTGTTTGCGAGCGACTTTGCAAGACCGCTCAAAACGAGCTTATGAATATCGTTACAATATTTTTAGGCATCTCGGTTGGCGCTACCGCAACCGCCGAAGCATTCTTAAATCTTCAAACCCTTAAAATTATGGGTATGGGTATTGTTGCTTTCGGTTTAGGCACTGCCGGCGGTGTTCTTCTTGCAAAGATTATGAACATCTTTACAAAGAACAAGATAAATCCGCTTATCGGCTCTGCCGGTGTTTCCGCCGTTCCGATGGCAGCAAGAGTATCTCAAAAGGTAGGTCAGGACGAAAATCCCTCAAACTTCCTACTTATGCATGCTATGGGTCCGAATGTTGCCGGAGTTATCGGCTCTGCTATTGCCGCCGGTGTTTTAATTTCTATTTTCGCTTAATCGGAGGTCTAATATAAATGGAAAAGAAACCGCTACTCATTACCGATACTATTCTTCGTGATGCTCATCAGTCTCAAGCCGCAACACGAATGACTATTGAAGATATGCTTCCTGCCCTATCGCTTCTTGACAAAATCGGCTACTGGTCGGTTGAATGTTGGGGCGGAGCCACATTTGACTCTTGCATGCGTTTTCTTAACGAAGACCCGTGGGAGAGACTTCGCACAATTAAAAAATATATGCCTAACACAAAGCTTCAAATGCTTTTCAGAGGTCAAAACATCTTGGGATATAAAAACTATGCCGATGATGTTGTTGATGCTTTTGTTAAAAAGTCCATTGAAAACGGCATTGATGTTGTTCGTATTTTTGATGCGCTTAACGACCCCCGTAATCTTGAGCAGGCAGTTAAGTCCTGCAAGGAATACGGCGGAATTTGCGAAACCGCAATAAGCTACACTAAAAGCCCCGTTCACAACGAAGAATATTTTGTTAATCTTGCAAAAACCTATGAAAATATGGGCGCCGATGTTATCTGCATTAAGGATATGGCAAACCTGCTTTTGCCCTATGATGCATATTCGCTTGTTAAAAAGTTAAAGGAAAATGTTAAAGTTCCAATTCATCTTCATACCCATAACACCACAGGAACGGGAGATATGACACTTCTTATGGCAAGTGAAGCCGGTGTTGATATAGTTGATACCGCCCTTTCTCCCCTTGCAAACGGCACTTCAAACCCCTCTACCGAGTCCTTGGTTGCAACCCTTCAGGGCACCGACAGAGATACGGGTCTTGACTTTAACGCAATGGGCGAAATTGCTCATATTTTCCGTGGTGTTGCCGACCGTCTCAAAAAAGAAGGTTACCTTGACCAAAAGGTGCTTGAAATTGACCTTCGTGCCCTTACCTATCAGGTTCCCGGCGGTATGCTTTCAAATACTATTTCTCAGCTTAAACAAGCAGGCAAAGAGGACAAGTATTACGATGTTTTAGCCGAAGTTCCGAAAGTTCGTAAGGACTTTGGTTATCCTCCCCTTGTAACTCCTACAAGCCAAATTGTCGGCACGCAGGCAGTTATGAATGTTATTTCGGGCGAAAGATATAAGATGGTTCCGAAGGAATCAAAGGGACTTCTTCGCGGCGAATACGGTAAATTACCCGGTGAAGTTAACGAGGATGTTCGCAAAAAGTGTATCGGTGACGATAAGGTTATCACCTGCCGCCCTGCCGATTTACTTGAACCCGAGCTTCAAAAATATGCCGCCGAAATGAAAGAAAAGGGCATCGGAAAATCGGAAGAAGATGTTTTAAGCTATGCTTTGTTCCCTGCCGTTGCCGAAAAGTTCTTCGCTTACCGTGACGGCGAAAAGAAGGATACTTCCTCTGCCAATGTAAACGAAAACGGTGTCAGAGAACTTATTGTTGAAGATATTTCAGAATAATTTACCTTTTATTCCCCCACACTATACCGTGTGGGGATTTTTTATGCTTGAAAAGAAATAAAAAATATAGTAAAATATGTTTAGAATAAATAACTTTTCAGGAGAAACAATATGAGTGACGAAATTAAAAATGAGGAGTATAACCCCGATATAATCACCCTTTCTGACGACAACGGAAAGGAATATACCTTTGAGGTTTTAGATGCCATTGAAACCGATACGGGCAGATATTTGGCTCTTCTTCCGCAGTATAGCGACCCGCAAGAAATGCTTAACGATTCGGGCGAGCTTGTTATTGTTAAGGCAGGTATTGAGGGTGACGAGGAATACTTTTACGAAATAGAGGACGATGACGAATACGAAACCATCGCCGACGCCTTTGTTGACCGTCTTGAAGATTTTTTTGAAATAGACGAAAGCAATTAAATATGCTACTCCTGCTCTGTTCGCGAACCGAGCTATTATAACCCTACAATTATTAAATTAGGGACCATAAACTCAAATAGTGGGTGTGCAGACCTCCCGCGGCTGTGCCGAGTTCGGAAGAAGGGAGCCCAAAGCTATTTGGTCGGGACCCACCTGAACTAAAAATCAGGTTATCTTTATGCCGCTACGGCAGAGTGGGAGCGAAATTTGAATAAATATAAAACAAACCACCTACCGAAAGAGATAATTACTCTTTCGGTAGGTGGTTTTAATTACTCAACAAATCAGAACATCTCAGATTTACCGTGCGCCTGATTTTACAAAAACGGCTGTATTATTTATCTTAATTTGCAGGTGCATAGAAATACGCCGCATCCGCTCTGAATATTTCCTGAGTATCCCCGCCATCAGGCGTATATGAGACGATTACATCACCGGCACGCAGAGTTGCATCAAAAGTGTTTACCACTTTCACCTCGTCTTTGTGATGCAAGTTTTGATACACATCTCCGTTGAAGAATGTTTGAATTTCAAAGGTTCCGTCAGATTCCTTATAATACTCAATACGAAATGTATTTACAATAGAATTTTCCTGGGGTGAACCCTTCGCTCCGTGGTAAACCATCTCAACCACACCTTTGTCAGCCGCCTGATCGGTCAACCTTACAACGGTGGAATAAATGCCCGTTTCGTCAGCGCCTCCGTTTATTTTAGCTATTGCGTTACCCTTGGATTCGGGAGAAGTTTCGGACGGCTTTGATTCCGATTCGGTCGCTGAAGAATCAGAAGTTGATTGCTCTTTTTTTGTTTCAACAACCTCCTGAGAAGGAGCTTGTTCTGCGTTTTTCTTTGCCGAATCACCGTCGCATGCAGTTAACAGAAACATACAAACGAAAACTACTGTCAGGGTAACCGATTTTAGCAAATTCTGTTTAAGCATAAAGTCCTCCTTAATTTACATTGTTTTATTGAACGGTTTTTGTATAAAACATATTGAAGTGCAAAATCAATGTCAAAAAATTTCCTTATTGACCCTCCGCTTTTAATAGAAATATTTTTATGATACTAAACCTCTATGCTTTCTTCTTTGAAAATGCGTTTACGATTAGCAGACAGCCAACCATCAATACTATTGCAATAGGTAATGAAACATACCATTTCGGAACAAATCCTGCGATGATATAGCTTACAAACGATACGCCTGCAACGGTAAGTGCATACGGAAGCTGGGTAGATACATGGTTAATGTGGTTACATTGAGCACCGGCGGAAGCCATAATGGTTGTATCGGAAATCGGTGAGCAGTGGTCTCCGCAAACCGCACCTGCCATACAAGCGGAAATTGCAACGATGGTGATGTTTCCGTCGTCGGCACCGAAGATTGAAAGAACGATAGGAATAAGAATACCGAATGTTCCCCAAGAAGTTCCGGTTGCGAAGGAAAGACCAACGGCAATAAGGAAGATAATTGCAGGTAAGAAGAACTGGAAGCCGGCGGCGCTTGACTCAACGATTTGAGAGATAAAGATTTTAGCACCCAAGGAATCGGTCATTGCCTTAAGTGTCCAAGCACAGCAAAGAATCATAATAGCCGGAACCATTGCCTTAAATCCGTTCGGCAAAGCTTCCATACATTCCGTAAATTTAAGAACTCGGCGGCAGAGATAGTAAATAACCGTAAAGATAATAGCGAAGAACGAGCCGATTGCAAGACCTACCGAAGCATCGGAATTTGAAAATGCGGTAATAAAGTCGGCTTTATCGTCGCCCTTTGCGAAAAATCCGCCTGAGTAAATCATACCTAAAACGCAGGCAATAATAAGAGCAATAACGGGGATAACAAGGTCGCAAACCTTACCCTTCGGGTTAGCGTCCATATCGGTATCTGCCATTTGCTCTTTGCCGGTCGTAAAGATATCGCCGTTCATAGCGTTGATTTCATGCTTCTTCATAGGACCGTAATCCATATTTGAAATAGCCAAGAAAATCATCATTACGATAGTTAAAATAGCATAGAAGTTATAAGGAATTGCGCTTATAAAGAGCGACATACCGCTTGCGGCACCCGAGCCCTTTGCAAAGCCGGCAACTGCGGCAGCCCAAGAAGAAATCGGAGCGATAATACAAACGGGAGCGGCAGTAGCATCAATAAGATACGAAAGTTTAGCACGGGAAATGTTATGCTTATCGGTAACGGGACGCATTACGGAGCCGACTGTCAAACAGTTAAAGTAGTCATCAACAAAGATTAAAACACCAAGCAAAATAGTTGCAAGCTGAGCGCCGACACGGCTCTTTATATGCTTTGTTGTCCACTTACCGAATGCCTGAGAGCCGCCTGCCTTATTCATCATGGCAACCAAAGCACCGAGCATAACAAGGAACACAAGAATACCGATATTATATGAATCGGCAATACTTGTTATAAATCCGTCCTGAATAACATGATTCATTGTTCCTTCAAAGCTAAAGTTTGAGTAAATAAGTCCGCCGAAGACAATACCTATAAACAATGAAGAATAAACTTCTTTTGTTATAAGCGCCAACAAAATAGCAATTACCGGCGGAATAAGAGCCCACCATGTTGCATATTTCGGAATATCTTTACGAACGGTTTTAAGGGCGGTTTTAATATTGTCCTTAAAATTTTCATCGTCCGAAAGATTATCGGCATAATTGTCAACATATTCGTTTGCTGCCTCACTGTCAGTAAGGTCAATTTCTTCGGTCTTTTCTGCTTCTTCGGTTACCTCGGTATCAACCGATTCGGCAACCTCCGGCGCTGCTGCAACATCAACCGGTGTTTCACCGTCGCCCAAAGCGGTAAATGTTCCGATAAAGGCAACAAAAGCACAGATAAGTGCAACCAAAGACCAACGGATGAGTTTTGATTTTCTGCTCATTCCATTTCTCATTTTCTTTTCCCCTTTTCATTTTTTTGTATAAAATAAAGGTCGCTTTGCAAAAAGCAAAACGACCTAATATTAGTTCAAAGCAAAATTTTTTAACTTCTCCCCTAATAGCGCCCCACTGTTTGCCAAGTGACAGTCCGTTACATATTATATAACGGCCCAACAAATATCCGACGGATACCGAATATTTATTTCGGCGAAAAACCCTTTGGCGCAAAACCTATCCGGGCATTAAAAATGCGTTACTTTTGTTTTTCGCTCCTCTATCAAGGTTTTCTTACGAAAACTTACTAAGTTATAGTAACATATTAAATTTTTATTGTCAAGACATTTCACCCTAAAATGCAGTAACCATACGGTTTTAGGGTGATTTTTTCGTCATTTTCGGAAATATTTTCACCGAAAAGCACATTTTTAAGGCGGTAAACATTATTTATATCCGCATTATTTTCGGTTGCGTTTGCGCAGATTTGAAGAACATCGTTATCCTTAATTCTCAAAAAACCAAAAGCGCCGTCCTTTGCACAAATCGGCACATATTCGCCGTCAACAAAGCATTTATGTTTTCTTCTCAAAGTTCCTAACGCCTTATAAAAACAGAGAAGGTCGGTATTTTCCTTGCCCCAAGGGTATGTTCCCCGACAAAACGGGTCGCCGTAGCCGGTAAGACCTGCCTCATCGCCGTAGTAAAGCGAGGGGACACCGGGTAAGCAATACTGAATAACCGCCGCAATTTTTAGGCGCAAAACGGCAAAATTATATTCATCATTTGAAAGATGCGCTCCGCTTTGCCAAGCCCTATCACCGCAAAAACAGTTGTATCTTGCGATGGCGGTTATTACCCTTGCGGTGTCATGAGTGCCGATATGGTTCATTAAAAGATGTATGCTTTCTTTCGGATAATTTTCAAGAATAGTCATAACCGTTTCGGCAAGTTTTTCGGCATTTTTAGTGCAAACATAGTCAATTATTCCGTTTGCAAAGGGATAGTTCATAACCGAGTCAAGCTGGTTTCCCTGCAAAAACTTTCTTCTTTTTGAATAACTGATTTTATTGGAGGCATCCTCCCAAACCTCGCCCAAAATAAAGCTATCCTTATTTACCTTTTTGGCGCAGGTCCTGATTTTATTAAGGATTACATCGGGAAGCTCATCCGCAACATCAAGGCGGACTCCGGCAAGTCCCAATTTAAGCCATTTTGAAATAACACCGTTATCCCCCGTAATAAACTCCGAAAATTCGGGAGTTTCTTCCCGGACCTCGGGCAGAGACGGAACGCCCCACCAAGCCGCATAACCGCAGTCAAAATTACCGAAGGAATACCACTTTCTATACGGGCTTGACATATCGTTATAGGCACCGCCATCACCGTATCTTTTATAGCGGTTAAAATAGATACTGTCGTCCCCCGTGTGCGAGAAAACACCGTCAAAAATTATACTTATTCCGAGTTTTTTGGCGGATTTACAAAGATTTTTAAGGTCGTTTTCATCGCCTAAAAGCGGGTCAATTTTAAGATAATCGGCGGTGTTGTATCTATGATTTGAATGTGCCTCAAAAATCGGATTTAAGTAAATAACGCTAACCCCCAAATCTTTAAGATAGGGCAGTTTTTCTTCTATTCCCAAAAGGTCTCCGCCATAGTAATCGTTGCCAAGCGAACATTTACCGTTATTTTGTCTGTATTCGGGTTGCTTTTCCCAACTTTCGCATAAAAATCTATCTTCAAAAACATTCTTCTTTTTCGTTCCCGAAGAATAAAATCTATCGGGAAAAATCTGATAAATAATTCCGCCCTTTATGTAGTCGGGAGTTGAAAAATCCTTTGCATAAACCGTTTGTTGCCAAAGTTCTCCGTCATTTGACACTATACCCAAAGAGCCGCCCGTTTTGGTAACAAAAAACTCACCGTAATCGCTTGTATATCTGAATTTATAAAAATAAAGACCCTCATTAAGCGTTATTTCGGTATCGTAAAAACGGTAACCTTCAAGCCATTCCTTCGGCTCCATTTTAACCTCGTAAAAATTACCGCTGTCCTCCTTAATAACAAGAAAGCAATCGTGAACATGGGCGTCAAAATGCAGTAAAACACGCAAAAGCAGGGTTTCCCCTGCTTTGATTGCGCCAAAATGCGGTTTATAAAGTTTTTCTCTTGAATTAAAAGGATAATAATTCATAATTACTTAACCGGTTTTATATGCCAAATGTTATCGGCATAATCTTTTATTGAACGGTCGGCGGCAAAAATGCCCGATTTTGCGATATTTACAAGCGACATTTTATTCCATTTTTCCTTATCGGCATAAAGCTCCGTTGCTTTTCTTTGCGCATTACAGTAATCGGCATAATCGGCAAGCGCCATATAATGGTCAACATTTTTAAGGGTATTATAGATATTATCAAACTGCATACCGTCAATACCCTTGCCGATAAAGTTAAGCGAATGTCTTAAATCGGCATTGTTATTGAAATATGACATCGGGCTGTAGCCCTGCTTTTGAAGTTTTAACACTTCGGGAGTTCTCATACCGAAAATGATAATGTTATCGTCGCCGACTGCCTCATGGATTTCAACATTTGCGCCGTCCTCCGTGCCTAAAGTTACAGCGCCGTTCATCATAAACTTCATATTTGAAGTTCCGCTTGCCTCGGTTGAAGCAAGAGAAATCTGTTCGCTGATTTCTGCGGCGGGTATCATAAGCTCGGCAAGAGTAACACGGTAATCTTCAATAAAAATAACCTTTAATTTATCGTTTACCGTTCTATCATTATTTATAACATTTGCAAGCTTGCAAATCATCTGAATAATCTCTTTTGCAAACAGGTATCCGGAAGCCGCTTTTGCACCGAAAATATAGGTTTTAGGGGTGAATTCGGCATTCGGATTTTCTTTCAGATACAAATAATCGGTAATAATATGCATTGCGTTAAGATGCTGACGCTTATACTCGTGAAGCCGTTTTACCTGCATATCAACAATGGAATTCGGGTCCATTTCAATACCCATATTTGTTTTGATATAATTAGAAAGCCGCACCTTATTATTAAGTTTTATTTCGGCAAGTTTACTTAAAACCGCCTTATCGTCGGCGAATTTCATAAGCTTACTTAATTCGCTTGCATCCTTAATAAAGCCGTTGCCGATAAGCTCGGTAAGATAAGCGGTAAGCTCGGGATTTGCCTGACAAAGCCAACGCCTATGGGCAATACCGTTTGTTACATTGGTAAACTTATCGGGGGTCATATTATAATAATCGTTAAAGAGTTCGTCCTTAATAATATTACTGTGAAGCTTTGAAACACCGTTTACGGTATGGCAGGCAACAACGCAAAGATTAGCCATTCTGACAAGACCGTTACTGATAACGGCAGTTCTTTCGGCCAATGCAAAATCGCCCGTTTTTTCAATGATTTCGGCTCTGTATCTTCTATCTATTTCCTCAACTATCTGATAGATACGGGGAAGCAATCTCTTAAAGAGGTCAATAGGCCAACATTCAAGAGCTTCTTGCATTATGGTATGGTTTGTATAAGCAACCGTTTTTGTAACGATATCCCATGCCTTTTCCCATGAATATCCGCATTCGTCAAGCAAAAGGCGCATAAGCTCGGGGATAGACAAAGTCGGGTGGGTATCGTTAATATGAACAGCCACCTTTTCGGGCAGGTTATCAAGGGTATTATACTTTCTCATATGACGGGCAAGAATATCCTGAACGGAAGCGCTTACAAGGAAATACTGCTGACGAAGGCGAAGGGATTTACCCTCGGCATGATTATCCTCAGGATAAAGGATTTTTGAAATTGCCTCACTGTTGGCTCTTTGTTCAAGGGCTCTGACATAGTCGCCCTGATTAAATGCCGACATATTAAAGTCCTGACATTCAGCACTCCAAAGACGCAGAATATTAACGGTTTTACCGTCCTTTCCGGCAACCATAAGGTCATAAGGAACGGCGTGAACGGCATCGTAATCCTTATGCTCAACATGATGATACCCGTTATCCCACCACTCGTCAATATATCCGCCGAAATTAACATCAACGGCGGAATGAGGGCGCTGTTCAAGCCAAACACTGCCGCCGGGAAGCCAGAAGTCCGGCATTTCGGTCTGCCAACCGTCAACTAATTTTTGACGGAAGATACCAAGCTCATACTTAATGCAATATCCGAAAGCACTGTAAGAGCCGCTTGAAAGACCGTCAAGGAAACATGCGGCAAGACGACCCAAACCGCCGTTACCGAGACCTGCATCGGGCTCAAAGTCATAAAGCTTTTGAAGCTTTACCTTAAACTTCGCAAGTGCCTTTTCCATATTATTTGTAAGGTCAAGATTATAAAGAGTATTTTTAAGGGAACGGCCCATTAAAAATTCCATACTTAAATAATAAACGGTTTTTGCACCCTGCTTATCAACATTTTTGCGAAAATCTGTTTTGCGGGTGTTCATTATTTCAAGCAAAACAAGAACGCAAGCTTTATAAAAAAGCTCATCGGACGCCTGCTCGGGTGTTACGCCGAAATTATGAGAAAGTTTAAGCTCTATCATTTCGGCAAGTTTTGTAATAGTATATTCTGAAGCCATTTTTATCTCCCTTAAAAGTTTTTTCTATTATAAAGTATGCTCAAATTATCATTCTTTTACACCGTATTTTTCTTTGAACATATTAAAATCGTTTGCAAATTCCGTATTATCCATTCGCTTAATGCCGTTTAGGTAGTTATGAGCATCAAGGTTTGTCATATTAAGTTGAATTGTAAATACCGCAAGATTTGAACAGTGGTCTGAGACACGCTCATAATTTGTAAGCAGGTCGGAGAACACAAAACCTAAGCTCGTTGTGCATTCGCCCTTTTGCAAACGGTCAACATGGTGATTTTTAAGCTTATCTTTAAGTTCATCAATAACCTGTTCAAGCGGCTCAACATGGGAAGCAAGCCCTGCGTCATCGGTTACAAAGGAATCAAAGGTCATCTTGATAATATCGGTAAGCGCCGATGTTATATTTTTAATCTCATTGTTTGCATCGGGCGAAAATTTAATCTGCTTGTCCTTTATTTCCTTTGAAAGCTCAACTATATTCAAAGCGTGGTCGGAAATTCGCTCAAAATCGCCGAGCCCGTGAAGCATTCTCGCAACACCGTGAGAATCCTTTTCGCTTAACTGATTACCGCTTAACTTAACAAGATAAGTGCCTAACCTATCCTCATACTTGTCCACTCGCTTTTCGCAATCGTCAACCTCTTTGGCAACCGCTTCATCATAAGATAAAATTATTGAAAGGGCCTTGTCCATAGCGCATCTTGAAAGCTCCGCCATTTCGTTTGTAAGGCGCTTACATTCGGAAATTGCAAGAGGAGTATTTTGGAAGATACGCTCGTCCAAAAATACGGTATGCTCCTCGTCCTTACTCTTGCTAACCGTCTTTTCGCAAAGTTTTATTATCGGTTTCTTAAACGGAATAAATGCTATGGTGTTAATTATATTAAACAATGAATGAACAACCGCAACGGCAATAATACCCGCCGATTTATCAAAAGCAGTCGGAGAAAATATCATAACGATATACATAAGTATCATACATACCACACCGCCTATCGCATTGGTGTAAATATGCATGGCAACAACTCTTTTTGAGCTTTTGTTTGTTCCGATACTTGAAATAAGCGCTGTCATACATGTTCCGATATTGGCGCCGACAACAAGAGGAATAACCGCTTTATAGTCAAGTCCTACCGAAAGCGCAAGTGCCTGAACAATGGCAACGGTTGCGGCAGAGGACTGAATAACACCCGTAAATACGGTTGAAATTAAAAACGCAACAAACGGATATTTTGAGAAAACAGCCAAGACATTTGAATACTGTCTTATATCCGCCATTGATTCACTCATAAATGACATACCCGTCATAAGAATTGCAAAGCCGATAAATATTTCGCCTAACTTTTGCTTTCTTGTTTTCTTTGAAAGCATACGCATCGCAATTCCGACAAAGGCAAGTATCGGAGCAAAGGTCATAGGTTTTAAAAGCACCATAACCAAGCTTTGTCCCGAGTTTGCATTAAGGGTTAAAATCCAAGCGGTAAGGGTTGTTCCCACATGGGAGCCCATTATCATTCCAAAGGTATCGGAAAATGCCAAAATGCCCGAATTTACAAGACCGACAAGCATAACGGTCATAGCGGAAGACGACTGAATGGCAACGGTTATACCTGCGCCGACGGTAAAGCCCAAAACATCGTTTTTGCCTACCTTTTTAAGCGTTCTTTCAAGACCGCCGCCTGCCATTTCTTCAAGACCGCCCGACATTACATTCATTCCAAAAAGGAAAAATGTAAGTCCGCCTAAAAGAAGTGCCAACATTGAAATAATATCAGTTGCGCTCATTTATTCTCTCCTTAATTAAAGGTCAATTCTATCCTTGATATACTGTTTTAATTCGGTTATCGGGATGCGGACCTGATTCATGGTATCTCTATCACGAACGGTTACGCAACCGTCGGTTTCACTGTCAAAATCATAAGTAATTGAAAACGGAGTTCCGATTTCATCCTCTCTGCGATAGCGCTTACCTATTGAGCCGGCATCATCAAAGTCAACCGGAAAATCTTTTGAAAGGTCGGCATAAATTTCCTGCGCTTTTTCGGAAAGCTTCTTTGAAAGAGGAAGAACGGCCGCCTTAAACGGAGCAAGGAACGGATGAAAATGAAGAACTGTTCTTATATCGCCCTTTTCGTCGGTTTCCTCGTCATAAGCATCGCAAAGAACTGCCAAAAAGCTTCTTTCAACACCCAAAGACGGCTCAATAACATAAGGAATATAATGCTCGTTTGTTTCGGGGTCAAAATATGTTAAATCCTTACCCGATGTATTTTGATGCTGGGTTAAATCGTAATCGGTTCTGTCGGCAACGCCCCAAAGTTCTCCCCAACCGAACGGGAATAAAAATTCAAAGTCGGTTGTTGCCTTTGAATAGAAGCAAAGCTCCTCTTTATCGTGGTCACGAAGACGGATATTCTCCTCTTTAAGACCTATGGAAAGAAGCCAGTTCTTGCAGAAAGTTCTCCAATAGTCAAACCATTCAAGGTCGGTATCGGGCTTGCAGAAGAATTCAAGTTCCATCTGTTCAAACTCACGAACACGGAAAATAAAGTTTCCGGGTGTAATCTCATTACGGAAGGATTTGCCGATTTGTCCTATACCGAAAGGCAATTTCTTTCTTGATGTTCTCTGAACATTTGAGAAGTTTACGAAAATACCCTGTGCGGTTTCCGGACGAAGATATACGGTATTCTTTGCATCCTCGGTAACGCCCTGAAAGGTCTTGAACATAAGGTTAAACTGACGGATATCGGTAAAGTTATGCTTTCCGCAGGAGGGGCATTTAATATTATGCTCCTCAACAAAATTTTTCATTTCTTCCTGAGAAAAAGCATCAATCGGTTTCGGAAGCTCAAAGCCGTTCTCGGCGCACCAATCCTCTATCAACTTATCGGCGCGGAAACGCTCATGACATTCACGGCAGTCCATAAGAGGGTCGGAGAATCCTGCCAAGTGACCCGAAGCCACCCATGTTTGAGGATTCATGAGAATAGCGGCATCAAGACCGACATTAAGCGGATTTTCCTGAACGAACTTCTTCCACCAAGCTTTTTTAATATTATTTTTAAGCTCGGCTCCCAAAGGGCCGTAGTCCCAGGTGTTTGCAAGTCCGCCGTAGATTTCACTGCCGGGGAACACAAAACCTCTGCCCTTTGCAAGATTTACTATTTTTTCCATTGTTTTTTTGGTGTTTTCCATTACTAAAAACCTCCGTTTTGATACAAAACATTCCAATATAATAGTAATAAAAAAGCCGTTAAAAGTCAATACGGTGTGCCATATTTTATATTATTATATAATAATATCAAAATATTACCTTAATAATTGGTCAAAATATGGATAATTTTGGATTACGGTATTAAAAAAGCTCTCGTTTGGGCACTCTCACTTAGGGAGAAAGAGGTTTTGAATGGTAAAATTTACGCATTCACTTGTGAAAAATCCTTGTTATACGGCAGTATAACTGCGTTTTTTCACTTCGCTCTGCACAAAATTTTACTCATACAAAACTGCTTTGCACCTGAAAACAGCGGATTTTTGATGAAGAACAATGAACAAAATTGCCGGCATACTGACGTATGTCGGCAATTTTTGAAGCAGTTATTCGCAAAAAGACACATTTTCAGGCGGTTTATCCCTAAGTGAGAGCGCCCTTCCGAGAGCAGTTTTTATTATATAACGGGTATTAAAAGCATTGTATCGGTCTTTAATTCATCATCGGTAATTCCGTTGATTTCCTTAATCTCCTCGCAACCCGCATAGTATTTTTGACCGATATCCCATATCTTTTCGCCCTGATTTCCGAAATAAACAATCATCGCAATATCATCGGTTTCTTTCTTGATTACCTCATCGTTAACCGTAATATTTGTTACCGCATCAAGCATTATTTTTTTGAAAACGGGGATATAAACCGCAACCTCGGCTCTTATTTCAATACTGTTATCCCCCGTTATCGTATATCCGAAGGAATTGACCGATAAGCTCGGCTCAAAGCGAAGCTCGCTGTTTGCGAATTCAATAGGACAGCAATACTCAAAATCAACGGTTTTTTCATAATAAGAGGTGTTTTCGCCCTTCACTTCGGCTATTACGCAAACCGTTAAAGCGCCCGAAAGGCAAAGGTTTTCACCCATTACCTTTATATCGTTTATTTTCGTATCATACCAACAGTCCTTAACAGAGGAAATGCTTATATCTTCAAGCTCAACAACCTTTTTAACGCTTAAAGAATCTCCGATATTTACGATAAGCTGTTCAAACGAAACGGGCTCTTTTATTATTTCGGCGTTATATTTCTTTGAATAGGCATCAAGTATTACGGCAACATCGTTTTTGCAATAAGTTTCGGCACAAATAATTAGTTTTGCATTAACGGAATAGATATTAAAATTGCCGTCATTATCGGTTTTCGGCTTAATATCCAAAAAGCAAATCTGCGCCTTGGCGGAGCATTCGCAGTTTTCTCCCGTTGTCTTAACCTCAATTACCTGACTGAAAGGAATGGTCGTTTTCATGCTCTTTATCATATCACCGCAAAGGTATCTCAAAAATAACTTCATTTCGCCCTTTGCTATAACCTTGCCGCTTATTGCCTTGCACTCTTTTATGCAGACATCCGCCTCGTATCTTAAAAGCATATCCGAAATATCGCCCGAGGGAAGTTCCCCGTCCTCCTCAATAATAAGCGACTTTTCGCCGAAATCGGTCGGTGTTGTTGCGGGGGAAGTGCCCCTTAAAACCTCAATGTTTTTATCGTCAATATCCGAAATAATCTCGCAGGATTTCTTTCGTTTTGCTGTAATACAGATACAAACGGCGCCGTGAATATCAAGCTTTCGGCTTGTAACCGCACGGCAGTTCATATATTCGCATTTTGCGGTTACGGTTATTCGGTCATTGCTTACATCGGTTTCCAAATCCTTCATTTTTTCAAAGGGATATGAATATAAAAACGACCTGATTTTCCCCTCTTCGTCGGCATAAAACACGGTAATCGCAACCGAGCCGTTAACGGTAAGCGTATTTCCGCTTAAAGTTTTCATAGTTATTCTCGGCACCGCCTTGCATTTAAGAACACGGCGAACATCGGGACAATAATCGGGCAGAGAAAAGTCCACATCAACGGGTTGTTCTGACTTTTCATTAAGTATTGTTTCGTTTGTCCATATACTTGTTTTAATAATGTTATTTTCCATAATTTCACACTCCGAATATTATTTGTTACTAAATAATATTCAAAGAAAAGTAAAATTATGAATTAAGAGTTTGCTTCTGTTTTTATAGATTACAAATCAACCCTTAAAAAGAGTTTTTTGCTTTTAATAAGCGAAAGAAAAGTAGCAAAAACGAAAAATACAAAACCTGCTGTCAGCAAAACAAGCTGATAAAAATTATATTCTCCGTCAAGCCATTTAACACCCAAAACAGTCGGCAACATAAAATCAAGCGCCACTATAAAAAATATCGGAATATTCGCCTTTAAAAAAGCCGTGCCGACCTTATATCCGTTTTTATAATAGGATGTAAAGAAAATAAGATTAAAAAATCCGTAAAGAATAAATGCCACACCGTAAATTGAAAGGTTTGCATCTATTCCGCCGACATTTCCGTTTTTGTTTATCATATTTGAAAGCAGAGCAAAGGGAATTGAAAATAAAACCGTTAAAAGTTCAATTATTATACAAAAAACAATACCCGAGGAAACAATGTCGGCTTTTTTTATCGGCAAAAGCGAGGAAAAATCGTTATCCCTTTGTTCCCTTGCATTAAGGAACATAAAAAACAGTCCCAATGTTGAATAAAAGAATATAACCGAATAAAAATAACCGGGTATTAAAAACATTACCCCGAAAAAAGCAAAAACAAAGGTCATCGGATGGGCAACAAGCCGAATTTGTTTATATAATAGCGCTTTCATCTATTTTCCTCCTTTCAACCGCAACGATAATATTCTCCAAGGTTTCGCCCTTATCCTTAAAATCGTTCATAAAATCCTCTTTTGTTCCGTCAAAAAGAATTTTACCGTCCTTTATAAAGACGATATTTCGGGCGCATTTTTCAAGGTCGCTTGTAATATGGGTTGAAAACAAAATGCTTCTTTCTTTGTCTTTGACTATTGCGGAAAAAAGCTCCGTAAGCTCATCCCTGCTTACAGGGTCAAGACCGCTCGTCGGCTCATCAAGAATAAGAAGCTTCGCATTATGGGAAAGCGCAAGCGCAATCATAAACTTAACCCTCATTCCCGCCGAAAGTTCATCAACCCTTTTATTTTCGTCCAAGCCGAAAAAGTCAAGATAATACTTATATTTTCCGTTATCCCAAGAGGAGTAAAACTTTGATGTAACCTTTGCGACGGTTTTAAGTTTTTTCTTGCGGTAAAAATCAATTCCGCCGAGCACAACTCCGATATTTTCCTTAAATTCGGTTTCGCATTCTTTTGTATCGGCACCGTTAAACAAAACCGTTCCGCCGTCATTATGAATTACCCCTAAAATTGCTTTAAGGGTCGTTGTTTTTCCGGCGCCGTTTCTGCCGATAAATCCGGTTATTTCCCCCTTAGGCACCGAAAAGGAAACATTAGAAAGGCAAAAAGAATTATAGTTTTTGCAAAGCCCTTTAATTTCCAAAATATTCATTATTATTCTACCTCGCCGTCAAACACCTTTTTTAAGTATGGATGAAGCATATCCATTCTTTGAATGGCAATACCCTTCCCCTTATCCGCAAGTAAAACAAGCGTATCCCCTATCTCAACGCCGAACATTTCCCTTGCTTCTTTCGGAATTACGATTTGACCTTTAGGACCCACCTTAACGCTTGACATAAAGTATTTATCGTCTTTTTGTTTTTTCATACTCCACCTCAAAAGTATAACTTTTCTTACTTTTCATACATTATAACTGCCTTACTTTCGTTTGTCAAGATTACCCGCTTAACAAATTATTCATAAAATATTTACCTATTGTTTATATGCGGTTTATTATTTAGTAAATTATCCCAACTAAAATGGTCTTAACAAAAACGAAAAGAGGTCAAACATGTATATCTTAAAAAACGCAGTCCGCTGCATAAACAGGGCGAAAAGCCGTAATATTCTTATCGCCCTTATCGTTGTTTTGCTTTCGGTATCGTCCTGCATAGGACTTTCAATAAGACAAGCGAACAAAACCCTTAAAAAAGAATATCAGAATAACATGGAAATATCCGCTTCGGTCAATGCCAAAAGCCGAGAGACCGAAATAACACTTGATACACTAAACTCACTAAAAAGCAAAAAGACCGTCAAATCATTTTATAAAACCGCTTCGTTATACTTTGCTTCGGGTGACGACATAGAGCCCATTGATGTTGCCGGTTCATTCAAAGAAAACAAAGATTTCAGGGAAGAACACGGCGACATAAAGAACGGTGAATCCTCTACAACAACGGTAGAAGGAACCTCCGCCGTTTTTGATACTTCAAATAAGATAACATTGCTTTCCAATACTGACGAAAGCCAAAATGAAAACACTCCGCCCGAACAAAAACCGCAGGAGGAAAAAAACGAAGAAAAAGAAAACGAAACTCCTGCCGATGATAGTAATAAGGACAACACCGATGCCGATAATCCGCAAAAGGAACAAAACGAAAGCGGCAACAAAGAATCCGAAAAAAGCATTTCTCCTCCCGAAAACAAAAGTTTTGACAATAAATCTGCTCCCCAACCCCCAGACGGAGATACATTTATAACCAATAATTTCTTTTTCAATATGGCATCAATGAACGATTTTTCCGTAATCGGTTGCGAAGATACGAAATCCCTGCCCGATTATGTTTCGTCATTAGGCGTTCTTGACCTTAAAAGCGATGATTATAAATGCGTAATTTCAAAAAATTTAGCCGAAGAAAACGAATTTAAGGTTGGCGACACATTCACCCTTAAAAATCCCGAAAACGAAGATGAAACCTACAAGTTTACTATTGCCGGAATATGCGATTCTTCAACCGATTCAAATAACGGCGAAACCGCCTCAAACGCCTCGTTTGCCGACAATAGTATTTATGTAAATTACGCAACCGCTCAAAACATAATTTCAAAATCCTCGGCTCTAAACGGCACCGCAAAAACCGAGAAAAACGAAAATAAACTTATTGCTCTTTCGGCTTCATATTCAGGGTCGTTTATCTTCGCAAATCTAAAAGATTACAACAGTTTTTGCAAGAGCATTTCCGATGATTACAGTGTTGTTTCCGAAGATGTTGAGCGTTATGAAGAAAGTGTTTCACAGCTTGAAACCCTCGGCAAATACGCAACATACTTCCTTATTGTAATATTTGTTATCGGCGCATTTGTTCTTGTTATCATCAACCTGCAAAGTATCAGAAACCGAAAATACGAAATCGGAGTTTTAACCGCAATAGGTATGAAAAAGCAAAAGGTTGCGCTTCAATTTATTCTTGAACTGTTTATCGTTACCTTTGCGGCGCTCATAATAGGCAGCAGTGTCGGTGCCGTATCCTCGGTTCCGGTTACCAACAAATTATTAAAAACCATAAACACAAGCACAGCGCAAACCGACACGCAAAATGATGATAAAAACACGGATAGAATGACTCCTCCCGAACGCCCCGACTCTGCTCAAAACGAAAAAACTCCTCCCGACGGTATGCCCGGCGGAGGATTTAAAGCCATAAAAAACAAAACCGAAAACTTTGTGGCTTCGGTTAACTCGGCAACAAATATTACCGTTATTCTTGAAATGATAGCCGTCGGAATAATTTTAACGCTTATTTCATCTGTTGCCGCCCTTGTTATTGTAATGAGATATGAGCCATTAAAAATTCTTAACAACAGAGATTAGGAGTAAAATATGGAAAACATTTTAGAATTATGCAACTTAAAATACAGATATAAAAAAGATTTACCCTATGTGTTAAATGATTTGAATTTTTCTTTTGAGGAGGGTAAGATTTATGCCATTGTAGGAAAATCGGGTGCCGGAAAAACGACGCTTTTATCCCTGCTTTCGGGACTTGCAAAACCTACCGACGGCAAAATCCTTTTTGACGGAAAGGATATTTCAAAAATTGACCGTTATAAATACAGAAGCAACCTTGTAGGCGTTATTTTTCAAAGCTTTAACCTGCTCCCATACCTGACTGCTACCGAAAATGTTATGCTTTCCATTGATATTTCGGGAACTAAAATAAAAAACAAAAGGCAACATGCAACAGAACTTCTCAAAAAAGTTCAACTTGAAGACGAGGATATAAACAGAGGTATTCTTAAACTTTCGGGCGGACAGCAACAAAGGGTTGCTATTGCAAGAGCCCTTGCCTATGACCCGAAAATCATTCTTGCCGACGAGCCGACGGGAAATCTTGACACCGAAACTCAAAAAGAAATAATGGAGATTTTCAAAACTCTTGCAAGGGAAGGCAAATGCGTAATCATAGTTACCCATTCCCCCGATGTTTCAAAAGAAGCCGATGTTGTTTACGAACTTAAACCGAATAAAAATAAATAGTCCTTTTGTTGACAACCGAAAAAATCGGATATATAATTATTTTAATTTCAGTTAAGGTGTGATGAAGATGTTTGATGCCTTAAAGGTTAAAAACGACTGTGTCCGATGGATAAGAGAATTTTTCAATGAAAACGGTAAGGACTGCAACGCCGTATTAGGCATTTCGGGCGGAAAAGACAGTTCCGTTGTTGCCGCTTTATGCGTTGAAGCGCTCGGAAAAGACAGGGTAATCGGTGTTCTTATGCCCTGCGGAGAACAACCCGATATTGATATGGCTTTGCTTCTTGTTAAGCATTTAGGCATTAAGCATTACATTATAAATATTAAAAATGCCGTTGACGGTCTAATTAAAGAAATTCCGTTTGAACTTTCGGCGCAAAGTATTCAAAATCTGCAACCCCGTATAAGAATGTCAACCGTTTATGCCGTTTCGCAAAGTTATAACGGCAGGGTTGCAAACACCTGCAATCTTTCGGAGGATTATGTCGGTTATTCTACCCGTTACGGCGATTCCGTCGGTGATTTCAGTCCCTGCTCAAATTTGACCGTTGCCGAGGTTAAGGAAATAGGCAAGGTTTTGGGACTGCCGGATGTTCTTATTGATAAGGTGCCGATTGACGGGCTTTCGGGTAAAACCGATGAGGATAATTTGGGCTTTACATATAGCGAGCTTGACAAATATATCCGCACGGGCGAAATAGATAATAAAGAGCATAAAGATTTAATAGATAAAAAGCATAAACAAAACCTTTTCAAGTTAAAACTTATGCCATCTTTTGACCCCGATATATAAATTTCGGGTTTTCTAATAAACTTAATAAAATTATGCAAAATGCTTAATATTGTTAGGCAAACTGTAAAACAAACTTAATATTATTAACAAAAGCGGCGATTTTTCGCCGCTTTTGTTTTGTCAATAATTTGACAATTCGGCTGTTATACATTAAAATAGAGAAAAATATATACTCTTTTGGGAGGAAAACAAAATGAAAAAACTAATAAAAGCACTTTCACTTGCAGTTGCATGCGTATTGTTTGTAACCTGTTTTGCAGGTTGCGGAAATGACAAAAAAGACGATAAAAAAACCGCAAAGAAAACCTTTATCGTTGCTACCGACAAGGGTTTCAGTCCTTTTGAATTTGAGGATTCAAAGGGAAATATCAAAGGTATTGATATGGACATTCTTAAAGCCGTTTCCGAAGACCAGGGCTTTACTTATGAACTTCACTACATCGGTTGGGACGCCGCCATTGCCGAATGTCAGGCAGGTCAGGCAGACGGTATGATTGCCGGCGCTTCAATTACCGATAAGAGAATAGAAGAAGGTTGGATTTTCTCCGACGGTTACTATGAAGCAACCCAAGGTATGGCAGTAGGCAAGGATTCAACCGTAAAATCCTTTGACGACTTAAAGGGTAAAAATGTTGTTGTTAAAAACGGCACCATGAGCGATACATACGCAACCGAGCTTTCAAAGAAATATAAGTTTACCGTTGTTCGCGTTTCAACATCTCCCGATATGTATGCTCAGGTTCAGGGCGGTCAGGCCGCTGCCTGCTTTGATGATACACCTATCTTAAAGTATTCCATTAAGACGGGCGACCTTAAGATGAAGTATATTGACGGAACCGAGAACGAGCCGGCAAACTACGGCTTTGCAACCTTCAAGAAGGACGGTAAATCCGCCGAGCTTCTTAAACTCTTCAATGAGGGTCTTAAAAACATCAAAGCCAACGGAACTTACGACAGAATTATTAAAGATTATCTCGGATAACCCTTTTAATATTTGATATTTTAATATGATTATTAAAGGCAGAGAAGATTTCTTCTTTGCCTTTATAAATGATAGGAAGAACTGTATGAACCAAATTATTCAAGAATATGGCATTTTCCTTTTGGAAGCAATGGGGCAAACATTACTCCTTGCGCTTTTAGGACTGTTTTTCGGCTGTATAATCGGCGTATTTTTCGGTCTTTTAAGTGTTGTTGACAACAAGGTATGTAATGTTATTTCTCTTATTTATGTTAATATTATCCGTGGCGTTCCCATGATAGTTTTAGCATTTTTCATCTATTTAGGCATACCCTATGCCGTTAATAATTCCGAGTGGTTTAAGGGTATTTTAAGCGAGCCGCTTGTTTTTACCGCTTTAACCGCCGGCTCAATTTGTCTTTCTCTTAACTGCGGCGCCTATATGGCGGAAATTATCCGTGCCGGTATAGAGGCGATTGACCCCGGACAAATGGAGGCGGCAAGAAGTCTCGGACTTCCCTATTGGAAATCTATGTTCAGGGTTGTTTTACCGCAGGCAATTAAAAATATGATACCGAGTATAGTAAACCAGTTTATTATCACCTTAAAGGATACCTCTATCCTTTCGGTAATCGGTTTTCCGGAGCTTGTTAACAAGGCGCAAAATGTTATCTCCATAACATTTAAGTCGTTTCAGGTTTGGATAATCGTCGGCATTATGTATTTGATTATTATTCTTGCCCTGCAGTTTGTTGCAAAAATGCTTGAAAGGAGACTTAACCGTGGCAGAAGACACTCCCATTAAAATTCACGTTGAAAATCTCCATAAATCATTCCATAAAAACCATGTTTTAAGGGGTATTACGACCGATATAAAAGAGGGCGAGGTTGTGGTAATCATCGGTCCCTCGGGCGGCGGAAAAAGCACATTTCTTCGTTGTCTTAACCGTCTTGAAGACATTACAAAAGGCACCGTTATTGTTGACGGGTTTGATATTTCCTCAAAAAAGACCAATATGAATAAGGTCAGAGAAAATATCGGTATGGTTTTCCAGCATTTTAATCTTTTTGCAAATCTTAATGTGCTTAGTAACCTTACATTAGCCCCGTTAGAGCTTAAAAAGGCAAACAAGGAAGAAGCCAAACAAGAAGCTATGAAAATGCTTGATATGGTAGGTCTCTCGGAAAAAGCGGAAAGTTATCCCCATGAGCTTTCGGGCGGACAAAGACAGCGTGTTGCCATTGCAAGAGCTTTATGTATGCACCCCGATATTATGCTGTTTGACGAACCGACAAGCGCCCTTGACCCCGAAATGGTCGGCGAAGTTCTTGCCGTTATGAAAGACCTTGCAAAAAACGGTATGACAATGGTTATCGTTACTCATGAAATGGGCTTTGCAAGGGATGTTGCCGACAGAGTATTATTTATCGCCGACGGCGTAATAATGGAAGAAGGAACTCCCGAAGAAATATTCAATAATCCCAAAAACGAAAGAACAAAGGACTTCTTAAACGCAGTTCTTTGATAATTTCGCCGATAAGGAACTTTTTGCACCTGTTTTGACTGTGTTCAAGACAGGTGTTTTTTTATTATTTATAAGTTGCATTTTTATATAAAGTTTGATATAATAGTTTTGAATGTGGTTGCAAGATTTTTACCATATTTTAGAAAGGAAATATTTTGATATGGAACTTAAAATTGAAGACCTGGTTGAATCAATAAAAAAGGACGGTATTGATACTGCCAACGCCAAAGCCGAAGAGATTATCAAGAACGCCGAAGAAAAGGCGGCGAAGATAATTGCCGACGCAAAAGCCGAGCAGGAAAAAATCAAGGAACAATCCTCTATGGAGATTGAAACCCTTAAAGAAAGCGCAAGGGTCAGCACTCTTCAAGCGCAAAGAGATGCGGGTTTGCCTTTTGCAAGCGCAGTAAAGAATAAGTTTGAAAAAATCCTTGAAAAAGAATCCGGCGAGGCATTAAAGGGCGATAATCTTGCCGCTCTTATAAAGGCCGCTATGAACGGCGAAAACCCGAGCGACTATGTTGCGGAAATTTCTTCCGTTGCGGACGGTATTGAAGCAAAACTTGCAACCGAAATTAAGAACGGATTGGAAATAAAAATAAGTCCTTCTGTTAAAACGGGCTTTCGTTTAAGCGCAAAGGACGGCTCGGGATATTTTGACTGTTCAAACGAGGAAATAACAAAAATGCTTGAACCGTTCTTTTCCGAAATAAAGTTTTGAGGTTAAATAACTATGGCTTCATATTTTTATTTAATGTCAAGCTTGCCGATGTTAAGAGTTTGCGAACAAATGCCGATTAAATATGAGCAGTTTTTGGATTACTGCAAAGGCAGTGTCAGCAAAAAAAGCTATAATATCTTAAAGGACTTAACCCCCGAAGCTGACGAAGGGCCTTTAATTAAAGAATGGTCGGGATTTTATAAAAAGTTCAAAAATGAGTTAAGTTATCAACGCTTAAAACGGCTTTCAAGACCTGCAAACCAAAACTTTGATAAGGACTTTGAGGCAACAAAAGCCATTTCGGCGGCTATGGCGGACTCTAACCCCCTAAACGCCGAAAAAACCTTGCTTTTGTTCTTATTTGATAAGCTTGATTCCTTGGTAGGCACACATACATTTGACGATTATGCGCTTTTCGGATATGCATTAAAGCTTAAACTTTTGGAAAGATATACTTCCTTTGACCAAAACAAAGGTAAACAGGAATTAAAGTTCATTCTTAAAACAATTGAAGAAAAGGTAGAAAAAGTAAACTGATAATTTCTTTTTAAGTAGGAGAAAGAAAATGGATAATTTGATAACCGGAGTTGTAACCGGAGTAAACGGCAACCTTGTTTTCGTTAAAGTTGACGGCTCAATTAAGAAAAACGAGGTTGGCTATATTCTGGTTGACAACAAAAAATTAAAGGGCGAAATAATAAGGGTAAATAACGGCGTCGCAAGTATGCAGATTTACGAGATGACCGAGGGTATCAAGGTCGGCGACAAGGCGGAATTTACCGGAGAACTTATGAGTGTTAAATTAGGTCCGGGACTTTTGTCAAAGGTTTTTGACGGCCTTCAAAACCCTCTGCCCGAGCTTGCCGAACAATGCGGCTTCTTCCTTGAAAGAGGTGTTTATTTAGACCCGATACCGAATAAGGACTGGGAATTTACCCCTTGCGTATCCGTCGGCGATACCGTTCGCATTGCCGATGCGGTCGGAACAGTTCCCGAGGGAATGTTTAATCACAGAATAATGGTTCCTTTCGGACTTGAAGATACCGAATGGACGGTAGAAAAAATTGCCGAAAAGGGTGTTTATAATGTTAATGACACCGTAGCCGTTATAAAAGACGAAAAGGGAAATACCGAAAATCTTACAATGGTATTTTCATGGCCTATCAAAAAGGCAATTTCCTGCTATGATAAGCGCCTTCGCCCCGATGAGCCGCTTATTACGAAAATTCGTTGTATTGATACATTTTTGCCCGTTGCAAAGGGCGGAACATTCTGCGTTCCGGGACCGTTCGGCGCAGGTAAAACAGTTCTTCAACACATGGAAGCAAAAAATGCCGATGTTGATATAGTTATCGTTGCCGCTTGCGGCGAGCGTGCCGGCGAGGTTGTTGAAATTCTTAAAGAATTCCCCGAGCTTAACGACCCGAGGACAGGCCGTTCTTTAATGCAAAGAACAATTATTATTTGTAATACATCATCAATGCCTGTCGCCTCACGAGAAGCTTCGGTTTATACGGGTATTACACTTGCCGAATATTACAGACAAATGGGACTTAATGTTTTAATGCTTGCCGACTCTACATCCCGTTGGGCTCAAGCCATGCGTGAAATGAGCGGCCGTCTTGAAGAAATCCCCGGCGAAGAAGCATTTCCGGCATATCTTGAGTCGGTTATCGCCTCTTTCTATGAAAGAGCCGGTAAGGTAAAGCTTAAATCGGGAGAAATCGCCTCGGTTACCATAGGCGGAACGGTTTCTCCTGCCGGCGGTAACTTTGAAGAGCCGGTTACTCAGGCAACCTTAAAGGTTGTCGGCGCTTTCCACGGTCTTTCCCGTGAGCGTTCCGATGCGAGAAAATACCCCGCCATTCATCCTATTGATTCCTGGTCTAAATACGAGGGTATTATAGATATGGATAAGGTAAATAAGGCAAGAGAATATCTGATAAGAAGCACCGAAATAAACCAGATGATGATGGTTGTCGGCGAGGAAGGCACATCAAACGAGGACTATATAGTTTACCAAAAGGGTGAACTTTTGGATGCGGTTTATTTACAGCAAAACTCCTTTGACCCGATTGATGCCTCCTGCGGTATTGACCGTCAAAAATATGTTTTCGGTCTGCTTTATACGATACTTACCGAAAATTATTCGTTTACTTCAAAGCGAGATATCCGTCTTTTCTTCAACCAGTTAAGGCAGGAGCTTCTTGACTGGCATACAACCGCTTTTGATACCCCCGAATTTTATAATCAAGAGCAGGTTATAAAAGATTTCTATAAAAAAAGTGTTGTTAAGTAAGGAGGTGCCCTAAAATGCAAAAGATTTACACAAAGATTGAATCCATTGTCGGAAATGTTGTTGTTGTCAAGGCAGAAGGTGCAAGAAACGGCGACCTTGCCATGGTTGGCAAAAGCTTTGCAAATGTTATAAAGCTTGATAAAGACCTCGTTTATTTGCAGGTTTTCTCGGGAACGCAGGGCATTTCCACAACCGATTCGGTAAAATTTCTCAATAAGCCGATGATGGTTTCTTATTCCGATAAGCTTTTAGGCAGAGTATTTAACGGTGCGGGTGTTCCCCGTGATAAAGGACCGGAGCTTTCCGATAATATGATAGGAATAGGCGGTCCCTCGGCTAACCCTGCCAAAAGAATAGTGCCTAAAACAATGATAAGAACGGGTATTCCGATGATTGATATGTTTAATACCCTTGTTGAAAGCCAAAAGCTTCCCATCTTTTCTGTTTCGGGCGAGCCGTATAACGAGCTTCTTGCAAGAATTGCCATGCAGGCAGAGGTTGATATCATCGTTTTGGGCGGTATGGGTCTTAAACACGATGACTATTTATTCTTTAAGGAAACTCTTGAAAAAAGCGGTGCCATGGGTCATACCGTTATGTTTGTTCATACGGCGTCCGACCCTACCGTTGAATGCACGCTTGTTCCCGATATGTCATTGGCGGTTGCGGAAAAATTTGCTCTTGACGGCAAAAAGGTGCTTGTTCTTTTAACCGATATGACTAACTATGCCGATGCTCAAAAGGAAACGGCAATAACGATGGAGCAGGTTCCCTCAAACCGAGGTTACCCCGGCGATTTATACAGCTGTCTTGCCTCCCGTTATGAAAAGGCGGTTGCCTTTGAGGGCTCGGGCTCTATAACCATTCTTTCGGTTACAACAATGCCCGGCGATGATGTTACCCACCCCGTTCCCGATAACACGGGTTACATCACCGAGGGTCAGTATTACCTTAAAAACGGCAGAATTGAGCCGTTCGGCTCCCTTTCACGACTCAAACAGAATGTTAATAAGGACACCCGTGATGACCACCGTGCCTTAATGGACGGTATGATTAAGCTTTACAGTTCCTATAACGAAAGCTTGGAGAAAAAGTCAATGGGCTTTATGATGAGCGAATGGGACGAAAAGCTCTTAAAATACGGTGAACTTTTTGAAACAAAGCTTATGGACCTATCGGTTAATATAAGCTTGGAGGAAGCCCTTGATTTAGGTTGGGAGATATTGGCAGAATGCTTTGAGCCCAACGAAACGGGACTTAAAACAAATCTAATTTCGGAAAGATGGCCTAATAAGGCATAAGGGTAAAAAAATATGGCATCTGTTAAACTTACAAAGAATGAGTTAAAGGTGCAAAAGGACAAACTTAAAAGATTTGAGCGTTATCTTCCGACCCTTGAGCTTAAAAAGCAACAGCTTCAAACCGTTATGATGAAAATAACGGTTGAGCTTGAGGAAAAGGAAAAGGAGCTTTCCAATATGGTTGACGGCCTTGATTCATGGGTTGCCGTCTTTGCGGAAAACAAAATCTTTGAGGAAGATAAAAAGCTCCAAAATCTTGTCAACCCCCAAAATGTTGTCTGCACGGAGGATAACATCGCAGGTGTTACGGTCCCTGTCTTTAAGGAACTGTCCTTTGAAGAGATTGATTACGATATTTCAGAGTATCCGCTATGGGTTGATGAAGCCATATTCAGATTAAGGGATATCGCAAAGCTCAATATGCTCCTTAGAACTCTTCGTGTTCAAAATGAATTGCTTGGCAAGGAGCTTCGGTTTACCTCTCAGCGAGTAAATTTGTTTGAAAAGGTAAAAATTCCCGAAGCAAAAGAAAATATCCGTCAAATCGGTATTTACATCGGCGACCAGCAGACAAGTGCGGTAGTCCGTGGTAAAATTGCCAAACGCAAAAGGCAGGAGGCGAGTGTATGATTGAAAAAATGAATCTGACATACATCGTTGCCGCCGAGTCAAAGAAAAATGAAATGATTACCGCCCTTAGAGATTTGGGAGTTGTTCATATAAGCGAAAAGAACAGTCCCGACGAGCGGTTATCACAAAGGTTTAATTTGCTTCAAAAACTTTCTTTAGAGCTCAAAGATTACTGCCCTAAAGATTATACCGCTTCAGAGATTATGGGCTTTGACGAATTTGAAGAAATGTTTGAGAAAACCAAAAAAGCTCTTGATAAAAAAGCTGTTTTGCTTGAAACCAAAAATCAAAAGCTTTTGGAGCTTGAAAAACTGCGGCCTTGGGGGAATTTTTCTCCGAACGATATAAGAAAGCTCTCCTTAAAGGGTTATGATTTTAATTTTTATAAGCTTGATAAGAATGAATATAAAAAGCTCGTAAATAACGAGAATGTTAAGTTTGTAAATCTTGCGGAAATTGACAAGATGAAAACCGTTGCGGTTTTGGGAACTCTTCCGAATGATATTTTTGCCATTCCCTTCCCTCTTCCCGAAAAGGGAATAAGCGAATTACAAACGGAAATTGATACCATTGATGCAGAGCTTTCCTCTATTGAAGAATTGCTTAAATTTTCGGCTATGCAGCTTGAAAGTTATAAGGCGCAAATATTAAAAGCCCAAAACGATGCGGAATATTCTTCGGTCCGCAATACAGTTACAACCGATTCGGGACTTGTTTGGCTTAAAGGGTATATTCCGATAAGCGAAACCGAAAAATTCGTCTCCTGCGCAAAGGGAAACGGCTGGGCTTACCAATATGAAACGGTTGAAACCGACGACGGACTTGTTCCGACAAAGGTTAAATACAATAAGCTGACCGCTTTAATGCAACCCGTATTTGATATTTTGGGAACTGTTCCCGGTTACGGCGAATATGATATTTCGTTTTGGTTTTTATCGTTCTTCACGCTTTTCTTTGCAATGATAATAGGCGATGCGGGTTACGGCGTTTTATTCCTTATCGGCGCTATAATTTTAACCGTCAAAATGAAAAAATGGACAAATGCGACACTTCTACTAACGGTTTTATCCATCGGCACAATAGTTTGGGGCTCACTTACCGGAACATGGTTCGGTATTGAAGCGGCTATGAAGGTTCCCTTCTTAAAGGCGCTTGTCATACCAAACTTTGCAAACTATCCTTCTTATTTCGGGGTTGACTCCTCTGCCGCTCAAAACAGTGTTATGAAATTCTGTTTCAGTATCGGCGTTATTCAGCTTGCCCTTGCTTGTCTTATGAATATAAGGCGGAAAATAGTAACCAAGGATTTAAGCTTAATTGCCGATGTCGGCTGGCTGTTATCCATTTGCGCTTTATATTTTATGGTGCTTGTTTTGGTAATAAATCAAAAGGCAAATTTAGTTATTATCGGTGTCATCGTCGGTATCGGCTTCCTGCTTGTTTCATTATTCGGCGGAATGTCGCCCGATAAAACATTTATTGAGGGTCTTAAATCGGGACTTGCCGATATGTTTACGGTATTTCTCAATACAATAAGCGCTTTCGGTAATGTTATGAGTTATATACGGCTTTTTGCGGTTGGTATGGCATCTCTTGCCATTGCCCAAAGCTTTAACAATATGTCCTCCGGTTTCAGCGGAGCGCTTGTTATCGTAGGTGCCGTTATCGCAATACTCGGACATATAATCAATATCGTTATGGGCTTTTTGTCGGTCGTAGTGCACGGTGTCCGACTTAATTTGCTTGAATTTTCCGGTCAGCTCGGTATGGAATGGTCGGGAACGGCTTATGAGCCCTTCAAAAAATCAGATAAAATAAAGAAATAATATAATCAAAGGAGAAAATAATTATGAACATTCAAACAATCGGTATGGCTTGTGCCTTGGGACTTTCGGCAATCGGTTCGGCTTTCGGTGCCGGATATGCCGCTATGGCTTCTGTCGGAGCTTGGAAAAAGTGTTACGCAAACGGTAAACCCGCATCATTCCTGATGGTTGCATTTTCGGGCGCTCCCCTTACCCAGACAATCTACGGCTTCCTTCTTATGAACTTTATCCGCTCGGCTTTTGAGGGCGGAGCAAGCGCTATGCTTTGTATGGCTGTCGGCATTTTTGCAGGTATTGCAATAGGTCTTTCGGCTTTGTTCCAGGGTAAAGTTGCCGCCGCTGCTGCCGATGCATTAGGCGAAACGGGCAAGGGCGCCGCAAACTACTTTATCGTAATCGGTATCGTTGAAACCGTTGCGCTTTTCACCCTCGTATTCAGTTTGCTTCTTTTACAGTAAAAAACATAACTTTAAGACCGTTTGGGGAAATAATCTCAAACGGTCTTTTTTTGCGGTTTTACTTAAATTCATTTGACAATATTTGCGTTAAATGATATTATTATTCAGTAGTATATTCATTTATGTATGGGGGAAATGATTTGGAACAGACATTTTCGGCTTGCGAGGCCTCAATAGCTGATATATCGCAGTATTTTTCAAAAAGAATCAAGGAATACAAAATAAGCGGAAAACTATGCCGAGAATATGAACTTCTGATGGAAGAGGTTATAACAAAGGTTGTTTTGGCTGCCGACCCCGACAGTGAACTTACCTTTGAATTAAAGAAGCATTTAGGCAAAATTACCGCAAAAATCAAATGTCCCGGCAAACCCGTTTTGCTTGACAGTGAAGAAAGCTTTGACTTTTCAGGACAGATAATTAAAGAATACAGCGAATATTTAAGGCAGTCATATTCCTTTGGTGTTAACGAAATAGTTTTCACAACTTCGTTTTCTTCCGATGAAATTTTAATTAAAAACTTGATTTCAATAGGTCTTGCCGTCGCCGTAGGTATCATATTGCATTTGGTTTACGACGCCGACCGCCTTTTATGGATAAAAACGAATATTACTCTGCCGGTTGTGTCGGTTTTTATCAACTGTATGCAAACCGTTGCCATACCCGTAGCGTTTTTCTCGCTTGCGGCATTTATTGTTAATGTCCGTCGTGCATTTGACCGAAACAATAAAACAATTAAATTAAGTATTCATTATGTTATTTCAAGTATGATTGCCATAGCGCTCGGCGTTCTCGTTTGGCTTATATTTTCCAATTTTGCTCCTTCTTATGACCTTTCGGCATTCAAAGGCACCGAGGATAATTTTATCGGCAACTCATTAAAGGCATTCCTTACAAATGCCGTTTCAACAAACATTATTGAGCCGTTCAGAATACCGAACCCCATTCCGTTTTTGGTGAATGCAATTCTTACCGGTCTTGCGGCAAGCAGTCTTTTCGGTAAAAGCGGCGAAACATTGCAAAACGGACTTATTTCCATCAACGATTTGTTCGCCCGAATGATGAACATAATCTACGGGACCATTCCGTTCTTTATTTTCTTTGCGGTTGTTGATTTGATACTTAAAATTAACCGTAATATGCTTAAAATGGTGGGACTTGAACTTTTATCGGTCACTGTTGCAATGATTTTTCTTGTAGTTTACTATATGATAAGATTGCTCGTTGGCAGAGTAAGCATAAAAGGATTTTTCAAGAACTACTCAAAGCTTATTGGAGATAACCTTAAAATCGCTTCAAATATTGACTCACTTCCCTACAATAAGAGAATACTGTCAAGAAAAATGAAGCTTTCAAGAGATTATCTTGACGAGGGCTTAAAGCTCGGTATTCTTCTTAATATGGACGGTAACTGCCTTACCGTAACGGTAGTTCTTATGAATATGGTAACCGCCGCAGGTGTCAACATTTCCCCGATGAAATATTTAGGTGTTGCAATAATTATGCTTTTGTTCTCGGTAGGCGCTCCCAACCTGCCCGGCTCGTTTTTGCTCGGTATGATTATCCTTATGTCCTTTGTCGGAATTTCAAGTGAGCTTGTCGCCGTTGTTCTTATCTTTGAGGCGCTTATTTCAAAGTTCTATTCTTTCCTTAACGCCGCCGGAGATATAATAACACTCGTTGTTGAAGACGAACAGTATAGAAGAAAACTCGCCAAAGAAACGCATAAATAGAGGGTTACACATTATATAATACAAAGCGAAAATCCTACCACCTTCGTGATAGGATTTTCGCTTTGGTGGAGCTTAGGGGATTTTTGGCGGTGCTGCCGCACCTTTCGCCTCGCTTTGCTCGTTGCCACGTCGGCAAAAACAGTCCGCCGGACTGTTTTCTCCCGCTTACGCTCCCTCCTTGTTCGAATCCCCCAGCATACTTAAACAAAATAATAAGAAGGTGCCCCAAAAGGACACCTTCTTATTATTGGTGGAGCTTAGGGGATTCGAACCCCTGACCCCCACAC
>JAKSQJ010000011.1 GCA_024404195.1 Clostridia bacterium
CTTATTATTGTTCTTCCGGCTTCCTTTACGGTTCAGGCATTGGCAATAGAAATAATTATTGCAATACTTTGGTTACCCGCTTTCAGATTTTTAATGATTCAGTATGCGGCTTTCCCCGGAATTATTAAGTTTGTTATAAATCCTTATTATGAAAATCATCCCGGCGAGGATATTGAGCTTCGCCGCAATTTAGGACTTGATATTCCCGAACTTGAGGACGAAGAAGACGAGAACGGGGAAGAGGAAGAAGACGCAGAAGAAACAGAAGAATAATTTTTTTACGGCATACTTTTGTATGCCGTTTTTATTTTGTAATTATTATTGACGCAATATCATATCATTTTTAAGGTGATAAATATGATATGCAGAATAGATGAACTTAAAAACCGTCAGGTAGTATGCATCAGCGACGGTTATGTTCTCGGAGTTGTCGGCGATGTTGAACTTGATACAATGTCGGGTCGGCTTATAAGTATTGTGATTTTCGGAAATCTTCGCGCTTTCGGTCTTTTGGGTAAAGAAAAGGATATTATAATTCCTTTTGAGGATATTGCGGTTATCGGCGAAGAAACCGTCCTTGTTAAAACAAACTCCTTTGAGTATCGCCGTATTGAAAACGGAAAACAGTAATTTTTTGTTAAATTCCTACAAAAACCGTGAGAAAACTTTTATCCGAATTGCGAATTTTCAATAAAAAAGCGATTGAAAATATAAGAAAATAATGGTATAATTACTATATATGTTGTCAAACTAACAAGAGGGGTAAATGCATGGAAGTTTATTTTGATAATTTTGATTCCTTTATTAAGGGAGATTTATATAAATATTTAGGCGCTTTTTTGAAGGGAAAAAAGGCGCTGTTTCGTGTTTGGGCTCCTAATGCCGACAGTGTAAGCATTGTAGGCGATTTTAACGGTTGGGACAGTAGCATTAATGTTATGCAGAATATCGGCAACGGTATTTTTGAAACCGAAATTTCGGGTGTAAAAGATTTTGATGCTTATAAGTATGCCGTAACAAACGGCGGAAATACTGTTCTTAAAAGCGACCCCTTTGCAAGACATTATGAAGGCGCCCCCAATAATGCTTCCAAGATTTATAAGGATAAAAAGCATGTTTGGCGCGATAAAGAGTTTTTGAAATTGCAAAAGAGCAAAAATCTTTATGAATCGCCTGTAAATATCTATGAAGTTCATTTGGGCTCTTGGGACTGTTACGATGACGGTAATTTGTTTGATTATGTAACCCTCGCAAAAAAGCTTTCCGCTTATGTTAAAAAAATGGGTTATACCCATGTTGAGCTTTTGCCCGTTACGGAGCATCCCTTTGAGGGCTCTTGGGGTTATCAGGTGACCGGATATTTTGCCCCGACGCAAAGATACGGAACTCCCGATGATTTTAAGGAGTTTATTGATATAATGCATGAAAACGGTATAGGCGTTATTCTTGACTGGGTTCCTGCGCATTTCCCGAAGGACGAGTTCGGTTTATACCGTTTTGACGGAACCCCCTGCTTTGAGTATGCCGATGAGCGAAAGGGTGAACATAAGGAATGGGGGACCTGCGTTTTTGATTACGGCAAGCCGCAGGTTATGAGTTTTCTTGTTTCAAGTGCGGTATTTTGGATTAAAGAATTTCATATTGACGGATTGCGTGTTGACGCTGTTGCATCAATGCTTTATCTTGATTACGGCAGGCGTGACGGGGAGTGGATACCCAATTCCTACGGCGGCAGGGAAAATCTTGAAGCTGTTGAACTGTTAAAGCAGGTCAATATTGCCACATTTAATGCTAACAGTGCCGTTTTGATGATTGCCGAGGAGTCAACCGCATGGCCGCTTGTTACAAAACCGCCTCATGACGGAGGACTCGGTTTTAACTATAAGTGGAATATGGGTTGGATGAACGATATGCTTCGGTATATGTCCCTTGACCCGTTATTCAGAAAGAATAATCACGATTGCCTGACCTTTTCTTTCTTCTATGCATTTTCGGAAAACTTCGTTTTGCCGATATCTCATGATGAGGTTGTTCACGGTAAATGTTCAATGATAAATAAGATGCCCGGAGAATACGAGGCAAAATTTGATAACCTTCGTGCTTTTTATGCCTATATGATGGCTCATCCCGGCAAGAAACTTTTGTTTATGGGTCAGGAATTTGCTCAGTTTATTGAATGGAACTATGAGCAACCGCTTGACTGGTTCTTGCTTTCCTATGATACGCATAAGAATATGCAAAACTATGTAAAAGAGCTTAATAAATTCTATCTTAAAACTCCGGCACTTTTTGAGGTTGACTATTCTTGGGACGGTTTTTCTTGGATTTCAAATGATGATAATGCTCAAAGTATCATATCTTTCAGGCGAATTGATAAGTCGGGCAATGAAATTATTTGCGTTTGCAATTTTGTTCCCGTCAGCCGTGAAAATTACCGTATCGGTGTTCCGAAAAGCGGCAATTACAGACCGATATTCTGTTCCGATTATAAAAAATTCGGCGGAAAAACCGAAGAACTTTCAAGCGTTAAGAGTGAGCCTGTTAAAATGCACGGCTACGATAATTCAATAGCGATAAATATTCCCGCAATGTCGGTAACTTATTATAAGGTTCCGAAAGGAACAAAAAATTCTAAATAAATTTGGAGAAGAAACATTTATGAGTAGAAAAGAATGTGTTGCTATGCTTTTGGCAGGAGGTCAGGGAAGCCGCCTTGGTGTTTTGACCGGTAAACTTGCAAAACCTGCCGTTCCTTACGGCGGAAAATACAGGATTATTGATTTTCCGCTTTCAAACTGTATCCATTCGGGTATTGATACTGTCGGAATTTTAACGCAGTATAAACCCCTTGAGCTTAACGACTATATCGGCTCGGGCAAACCTTGGGACCTTGACCGTTCAAACGGCGGTGTTCATATTTTGCCGCCGTATCAGGGTAAAAAGGGCGGTGACTGGTATAAAGGGACCGCTAATGCGATTTATCAGAATCTGGGCTTTATTGATAGATACAGTCCCGAATATGTTATAATTCTTTCGGGCGACCATATCTATAAAATGGACTATTCAAAAATGATTACGGCTCATAAAAAATCGGGTGCCGATTGCACTATTGCCGTTATGGAAGTTCCGCTTGATGAAGCATCCCGTTTTGGAATTATGAACGCAACGCAGGACGGAACGATTTACGAATTTGAGGAAAAACCCGAAAAGCCGAAGAGCAACTTGGCTTCAATGGGCATTTATGTTTTCTCCTATGATAAGCTTAAAAAGTATTTAACCGAGGATAACGAGAAAGAAGGTTCTTCAAACGACTTCGGTAAAGATATAATCCCCGCAATGCTTAATTCAGGCGAAAAATTGATGGTTTACAGGTTTTCGGATTATTGGAAGGATGTTGGAACGGTTGATTCGCTCTGGGAAGCAAACCTTGACCTGTTAAATCCTAAAATCCATCTTAATCTTTCCGACCCGAATTGGAAAATCTATTCAAGAACAAGCGCTTTACCGCCTCAGTATATTTCCGATACTGCTCAGGTTGAAAATTCGCTCATTACCGCCGGTTGCAATATTTCGGGCAATATTGACTATTCAATCCTTTTTGAAAATGTTAAGGTGGAAGAAGGCGCAACGGTTGAATACTCGGTTGTAATGCCGGGTGCCGTAATTAAAAAAGGTGCCGTTGTCAGATATGCGATTGTCGCCGAAAATTCGCTTATTGATGAAAATGCAACGGTAGGTCAGGAGCCTGATTATAAGGACGCTCAAAAATGGGGCATTACCGTTATCGGCGACGGTGTAAAAGTTGGTAAAAATGCCAAAATCGGTGCCAATAAAATGATAAAGAAAGAGGTAAAGGAGGGCGAAAAGATATGATGAACGGAAAAGTTTCGGGTATTATTTTTACTAATTCCAACGATAGCGCATTAAAGGAATTTACATCTTTTCGCTCAATGGCTTCCTTGCCCTTTGGCGGAAGATATCGCCTTATTGATTTTACCATTTCAAATTTTGTCAACGCCGGTATATCAAATGTCGGTGTAATCACAAATCAGAATTACAGTTCTTTGCTTGACCATTTGGGAAGCGGAATATACTGGGACCTTGACCGTAAAAACGGCGGTCTTTCAATTCTTCCGCCATTTATAAGCGGCTCAAAAAACAATGTTGGTGAGCTTGATGCCGCCGACAGAGCGGTTGAATATATCAACCGTAATAACAGCGAATATGTTGTTGTATGCGAGTCGGGAACTGTTGCAAATATTGATGTTAAAGCGGTGCTTAACTACCATATTGAAAAAAATGCCGATATAACATTTCTTTACAGAACAAGTGAAAAAACCGATAAGTTTGACAGAACATTGAAGTTAAAGCTTGATGATGACGGCAAGGTTATAAAAATATCCGATACCAAGCAGTCCGATGAGGGCGGAAAACTTACAATGGGATTTTCAATATTTACAAGAGCGGCTTTTTCGGAGCTTGTAAATATGGCGTCAAAGGTCAACACAAAGGATACCTTTGTAAGTGTTATGACCAAAAAGTTTTCGGCTTATAACATTTTCGGCTATGAGCATACGGGCTTTGTCGGCGTTATGGATAGCCGAAAAGCATATTTTGAAACAAGTATGGAACTGTTAAACGGCGATATAAGAGAACAGTTATTCAATAGGAAAAGACCGGTATATACAAAAACCAAAGACGATATGCCGACAAGATACGGCACTCATTCTTCTGTTAAGAATTCCATTATTGCTGACGGTTGTATTATTGACGGAACGGTTAAAAATTCAATACTTTTCAGAGGTGTCCGTGTCCGCAAGGGAGCCGTTGTTGAAAACTCTATTTTAATGCAGGGTGTTGAGATAAGAGAAAATACAAAGATTAAATATGTTGCTTCCGATAAAAATGCCGTAATCGGCGGAAAAGACCCGATTAAAGGCACAAACCGTAAGGCGTTTATCGTTAAAAAGAATCAAACACTCATAGATTAAGGAGAAAAAGATGAAAGTTTTATTTGCAACAAGCGAAGCGTGTCCCTTTGCAAAATCCGGCGGACTTGCCGATGTTTGCGGCGCTTTGCCTAAGGCATTAAGAAAGAGAATGGTCGGCGCAAGGGTTGTTTTGCCGTTATACAGCACTATCGGTAACGAACTGCGAGAAAAAATGACCTTTGTTTGCAATATTACCGTTCCCGTTTCATGGAGAATGCAGTATTGCGGTGTCTTTGAGGCGCATGAAAACGGCGTTATTTACTATTTTATTGATAACGAGTATTATTTTAAGCGTGACGGACTTTACGGTTACTATGACGATGCCGAAAGATTTACATTTTTTTCCCGTGCCGTTCTTGAAATTATCCCTCATATCGGTTTTAAGCCCGATGTAATTCACTGTAACGATTGGCAAACGGCGCTAATCCCGATTTTCTTAAATGAAATGTATAAAGCCGACCCGTTTTATGCTGATATTAAAACCGTGTTTACAATTCATAATATTCAGTATCAGGGAAAATACGGTATGGAGATTTACGGCGATGTTTTGGGACTTCCCGAGGGCAGAGAAGCCATAATTGAGTATGACGGTTGCGTTAACTTTATGAAGGGTGCTATTCAGTGCGCCGATAAGGTGACGACCGTTTCGCCGACATATTCAAGAGAAATCCTTGACCCTTATTATTCTCACGGGTTGCATAGTATTTTAGGTGAGTTTACCTATAAATCAACCGGTATCGTCAACGGAATTGATTATGATGAATATGACCCCGAAACCGATACGCTTATTTATAAAAACTATAATGCCGATACATTAAAGGATAAAAAAGTAAATAAAAAGAAATTGCAGGAAGAACTGTCGCTTCCCCAAAAGGACTGTCCCGTTATCGGTATTGTTTCCCGTCTTGTAGGTCATAAGGGAATTGACCTTATTAAATGTGTTTTTGAAGAACTGCTTAAAGCCGACTTGCAGTTTGTAATTTTGGGCTCGGGCGAATGGGAATATGAAACATTCTTTTATGATATGAGCCAAAAATATCCCGAAAAGGTTGCCCTTAAGCTCGGTTATGATAATAAACTTGCCCATAAAATTTATGCAAGTGCCGATTTCTTCCTTATGCCGAGCAAAAGTGAGCCCTGCGGTCTTGCTCAACTGATTTCACTTAGATACGGAACAATTCCTATTGTTCGCGAAACCGGCGGTCTTAATGATACAATTAAAGATAGTGCCGACGGAGAGGGGAACGGCTTTACTTTCTCAAACTATAATGCTCATGATATGCAAAACGCCGTTTGGAGAGCTATCGGCTGTTATGATGATAAAAAAGGTTTTGAAATTCTTCAAAAACGGGCAATGGCTTGCGATAACAGTTGGAAATCCTCCGCAAATTGCTATGTAAAGCTTTATAAAGAGATAATAGAAAAATAATAAAAACTTCTTGACATCGTATTTTATTTGTGGTAGAATACTTAAGCCGCATATTGTGGGCTTTTTAAGTTATGCCTATATTTTTGGCATACGCCCTCTGTAGCGAGACTGTTAAATATCAGGTAGGTGTAAAGAAAAATGTATGCTATTATTGAAACAGGCGGAAAGCAGTATCGTGTAGAAAACGGTGATGTTATCTATGTTGAAAAGCTTGGCGCCAATGTTGACGAGGAAGTTACCTTTGATAAGGTTATCGCCGTATGCGATAAGACCTTAAAGGTCGGTAAACCTTATGTTAAAGATGCTTTCGTTAAGGGCACTGTTTTGAAGAACGGCAAGGGCAAGAAGATTAATATCTTCACTTATAAACCCAAGAAGAGCAGTTCTCGCAAAATGGGTCATAGACAACCCTATACAAAGGTTCAGATTAACGAAATCGGTTAATTATGACAAAGGTTGTGTTTTTGGCTGATAATTCCCGCCTTTGCGGATTTGAAATCAGCGGTCATAGCTCGGTATCCGAAACTGATACAGAAGGCAAGATTTTATGCAGTGCGATTTCTTCTGCTGCGTATATGACTGCAAATACGATTTCCGAGATTATCGGGGATAGTATTGATGCCGATGTTAAAGACGGATATATGAAAATTTTTGTGAAGAATGCTTCCGAAGCTTCGCAAAAGGTGCTTGAAGGTTTTTCCCTTCATATTTCGGAACTTAAAAAACAAAATGAAACAAGAATTACTACATATACGGAGGTGTAGAAGTAATGCTTAATATCAATATTCAGTTATTTGCTCATAAAAAGGGAATGGGCTCCACCAAGAACGGTCGTGACAGCGAAGCAAAGCGTCTTGGTGTTAAGCGTGCCGACGGTCAGTTTGTTCTTGCCGGCAATATTCTCGTTCGCCAAAGAGGAACTCATATCCATCCGGGTAACAATGTCGGTCGTGGCTCGGACGATACTCTCTTCGCTCTTATTGACGGTAAGGTTAAGTTTGAGCGTGTAGGTAAGGACCGTAAGCAGGTTAGTATCTACGCAGAGCAGTAATTTTATTATGTAATTTATCCGGGCGGCAATATTTATGCTGTCCGGATTTTTATTATTATTGAAGGTGAAAATTATGTTGATTTGTCATGTTTGCGGAAAAGAATGTGAGGATAATACTGAAATTTGTCCCGTTTGCGGCGCCGAGCTTATTAACAGCGAAACGGGTGAAGCAATTAAATCTAACGAACAGAATAATGATATGGTTTTGGAGCCCGAATTGGTAACAACGATTAACGACCCCATAGAAGCGGAAGTTTTTTGCGATTTGCTTACTGAAAATAACATTTTATTCACAAGTGACCAAAACGATTTATCCGAAAGTATGCACATGGGCTTCGGCGGATTTTATACCGAAATAAAGATTTATGTTGCAAAAAGCGATTTAGACAAAGCAACCGAATTATATAAAACTGCGGTATCAATGCTTGAAGCAAGTATTGAAGAACAGGAAGATTTTGAAGAGGAAAACTAATGTTTGTTGATGTAGCAAAAATTCATATAAAAGCCGGAAACGGCGGCAACGGCGCAGTTTCGTTTCATAGAGAAAAATATGTCGCCGCAGGCGGCCCCGACGGCGGAGACGGCGGCAGAGGCGGCGATATAATCTTTAAGGTTGACGATAATCTTTCAACCCTTGCCGATTTTCGCTATAAGAGAAAATACTGTGCCGAAAATGGTCAAAACGGCGGTGCTTCCCGTTGCACCGGTAAAAGTGCGCAAAATCTGATTATATATGTTCCGAGGGGAACTATCGTAAAAGAGGCGGAAACCGAGCGAATTATCGCTGATGTTTCCGATGATGAAAATTATGTTATTGCCAAAGGCGGTAACGGTGGTTGGGGTAATATTCATTTTGCCACCTCAACAAGGCAGGTGCCCCGTTTCGCAAAAAACGGTAATCCCGGCGAGGAACTTGATATAGTTCTTGAGCTTAAGCTTTTAGCCGATGTCGGGCTTATCGGTTTTCCGAATGTCGGAAAATCAACGCTTGTTTCGGTTGTAAGTGAGGCAAAGCCGAAAATCGCCAATTATCATTTTACAACCCTTACGCCTGTTTTGGGTGTTGTCCGTATGGGTGAGGGCTCGTCTTTCGTTATGGCGGATATTCCGGGACTAATTGAAGGCGCCGGTGAAGGCGTCGGGCTCGGTCATGAATTCTTGCGCCATGTTGAAAGATGCAGAATGCTTTTGCATGTTATTGATGCATCGGGCAGCGAGGGGAGAGACCCTATTGACGATTTTAATAAAATCAATAAAGAACTTGAAGTTTTCAGTAATGAGCTTATAAACCGTCCTCAAATTATTGTTGCAAACAAGTGTGATTTGTGCGAGGATGAGGATATAGAAAAGCTTCGTAAGTATTTTGAAGATAAAGGTTATAAGTTCTTTCCCATTATGGCCGCAATAGCCGAGGGAACGACTGACCTTATCAACTGCGTTGCGGCGGAACTTCAAAAGCTTCCTCCGATGATTAAGTATGAAGCCCAGCCGAAACCTCATGTTGATTATACCGTCCAAAAGAAAAGAACATTTAATATTCGTAAATGCGATAATGTATTCTTTGTTGAGGATGCGCCTTGGCTTCTTGATGTTATGAATACCGTTGACCCTGACGATTATGAATCACTTCAATATTTTGAGCGAGTTCTTCGCTCACGCGGTATCATTGACGCTTTGCGTAAAGCAGGTGTCAAAGAAGGCGATACCGTAAGCGTTTATGATGTTGAATTTGACTTTATAGATTAACGGTGAAAAAATGGATAATATTAAAAATTTGAGTCCTTCGGTTTTATGCTTTGTCGGTGATGCGGTTTACGGTCTTTTGGTCCGTGAACATTTAGCCGAAATCAACCGTCCGTCGGGTGAACTTCATAAAGAGTCGGTTAAATGGGTAAATGCATCGGCACAAGCGAAGGCGTTTGAAATCATTGAGAATAAGCTTAATGAAACGGAAATGTCGGTATTCAAAAGGGGAAGAAATTTCCATACCGCAACCGTTCCGAAAAATGCAACAAGACATGATTACAGTATAGCAACCGGACTTGAAGCGTTATTCGGATATTTGTATTTATCAAAAAACACCGATAGAATTCATTCTCTCTTTGATGAAATAAAGAATAACTTTGAGCCGATTTAATATCGGCTCAATTTTTTTAACCAAAAAAAGACCACCCGAAAGGGTGGTCTTAAATCTTATAGAAATGCTATTATTTAGAAAGAACTTTCTTTGTGCAAACGGTTAAACCTGCAAATGAAAGAAGAGCGAATACGAACAAGAGTGAAGCATTATCACCGGTCTTCGGAGAATCATTCTTATCGGCAGGAGGAGTTAATTTGAAAATATCTTCCTTGCTATCATATTGCTTACCGTCCAAAGGAGAAGTGAATTTACCGTTATAGTTACCGCAAATAATGACATCACTCTTCGGAAGAACGGTTAAGTTTTTCTCTTTGAGGAATTCGTTGATTTTTGCTTCAATATCAGCTTCGGTGATATTCGGGTCGTTGATGATAAGCTCATAATCATAGCTGATTGTTGCATCTTTATATTTTCTGTTGCCCTTTGAATCGGTAGTAATGATGTAAATACTCCAATTATCAAAGGTTCCCTTATCGGGGTCAGCATTGATTGTTATCTTATTGTTTTTAGCGCCGTATTTAACATTTTGTCTTGCGCCGTCTTTAACATTGTCAACACCGAAATATTGAACATTGAAAACAGAATTGGCAGAAGGACTTCTAACGGCGAATGCCGGAATGCAAAGGCAAAGAGCGATTGCAGCAACTAATAAAAGTGCAGATAATTTTTTCATTTGAGTTACCTCCAAAATAGCAGATATATTTTATGTAAATTATTACATTAGTATTTTAGCACCAAATCGTTTCTTTGTCAATACCTAAATTTTGTATAAAAATCAAATTTTCTTCTTATTATTACACAATAAATATTGATTAAATAGTTAAAGTGTGGTAAAATTATAATGTGTTATAATGGTCTTAAAGGAGATTGCTATAAATTGGCTTTAAAAGATGAAATAAACAGACGACGGACATTTGCAATTATTTCTCACCCGGACGCCGGTAAAACGACGCTTACGGAAAAATTGCTTTTATACGGCGGCGCAATACAAACGGCAGGTTCCGTAAAGGGTAAAGCAACCGCAAAACACGCTGTTTCCGACTGGATGGAGCTTGAAAAACAAAGAGGTATTTCAATAACATCCTCGGTTATGCAGTTTGAATATGAAGGTTATTGTATAAACATTCTTGATACTCCGGGACATCAGGACTTTTCGGAGGATACATACAGAACTCTTATGGCTGCCGACAGTGTTGTAATGGTTATTGATGCCGCAAAGGGTATTGAGCCGCAAACAAGAAAACTTTTTAAGGTTACCGCAAGGCGCCATATCCCGATTTTTACCTTTATCAATAAACTTGACCGTGAGGCAAGAGACCCGTTTGAGCTTTTAGATGAGCTTGAAAAGGAGTTCGGCATCGGAACATATCCTATTAACTGGCCTATCGGTTGCGGTGTTGACTTTAAGGGTGTATATGACCGAACAAGTAAGCAAATTATGGCGTTTAATGAACACCATAGGGGTCAGGAAAAGCTTAATGCTATTGAGTGCGATATAACAAATACCGATAAGCTTGACGAAATAATCGGCGAATATCAGCGCAAAGATTTAGTTGACCAAATTGAGCTATTAGACGGTGCAAGTTTTGATTTTGATTTGGAAAAGGTGCATAAAGGCGAACTTACTCCCGTATTTTTTGGCTCTGCGCTTACAAACTTCGGTGTTGAGCCGTTTCTTGAAAATTTTCTTAAAATGACCTTGCCGCCGCTTAAAAGAAATACGGCGGAGGGTGAAATTGAGCCGACCGATGAGCATTTTTCCGCCTTTGTTTTCAAAATTCAGGCGAATATGAATAAGGCACATAGGGATAGAATGACCTTTATGCGTATTTGCTCGGGTAAATTTGAGCGAGATAAGGAGTATTATCATATTCAGGGCAAAAAATCGCTCCGTCTTTCTCAACCGCAACAGCTTATGGCTTCTGACAGGCAGATAATAAACGAGGCATACGCAGGTGATATAATCGGCGTATTTGACCCCGGAATTTTCTCAATAGGCGATACCGTTTGCGATACAAAAAACAAGGTTCGTTTTGAAGGTATTCCAACATTTGCGCCCGAACATTTTGCCATGCTTGAACAGGTTGACAGCTTAAAGCGAAAACAGTTCGTTAAGGGTGTTGAGCAGATAGCACAAGAGGGTGCCATTCAGATTTTCCATGAGCCCGATACCGGTATGGAAAGGGTAATAGTCGGCGTTGTAGGTGTTTTGCAGTTTGAGGTGCTTGAATATCGCCTTAAAAACGAATATAATGTTGATGTCATAAGAAATAATCTCTCTTATGAGCATATTCGTTGGATAAGAAATGATAACATTGATATTAAGTCCTTAAATCTTACATCCGATACGAAATGGGTGCAGGATTTTAAGGGTAATAATCTTCTTATTTTCACAAGTGAGTGGAATATTAACTGGGCGCTTGAAAAGAACGAGGGCTTAATTTTAGAGGATTTCAGTAATAACTGATAAGAAGGATTTGTAATTATGTGTGAAAATGTTGAAAAGAAAAAAGTTTTAAGTTGTATTCAACCGAGCGGAATGTTGACGCTCGGCAACTACCTCGGTGCATTAAAAAATTGGGTTAATATGCAGGATGAATTTGATTCAACCTTTGCGGTTGCCGATTTGCACGCCATAACCGTCCGTCAGGAGCCGGCAAAGCTTCGCAGTCAGATTTATTCTACCTATGCGATACTTTTAGCTCTCGGTTTAGACCCCGAAAAAAGCACAATGTTTATTCAGTCGCATGTTCCCGAACACGCTCAACTTTCCTGGCTTCTTTCGTGTAATACCCAATTCGGCGAAATGTCAAGAATGACGCAGTTTAAGGATAAATCGGCTAAACATGCTGATAATGTCAATGTCGGACTGTTTTCTTATCCGGTTTTGATGGCTGCCGATATTCTTCTTTATAAGCCCGATTTTGTCCCGGTAGGTGCAGACCAAAAACAGCATCTTGAAATAGCGCGTGATATAGCAATTCGTTTTAATAATCATTACGGCGATGTATTTACCGTTCCCGAAGCATATATCCCTAAAACGGGAGCAAGGGTAATGTCGCTTCAGGACCCCGATAAGAAAATGTCAAAATCCGATGAAAACCAAAATGCTTGGGTTGCCATTCTTGACGATAAGGATACCATTATCCGTAAATTTAAGAGAGCCGTTACCGACAGCGAGGGCGGCATATATGTTAGTGACGAGAAAAAGGGTGTATCAAACCTTATTACCATCTATTCTGCCGTAACGGGCAAAACCGTTTCGGAAGTTGAAAGAGAATTTGAGGGTAAGGGCTACGGTGAATTCAAACTTGCCGTCGGCGAGGCAGTTGCCGATGAATTAGCCCCCATTAAAGAAAATTACAATAGAATTATTACAGATAAGGCAGAGCTTGAGCGCCTTTTCCGTGAAGGCGGCGACCGTGCTGAAAGGGTTGCGAGAAAAACATACTTTAAGGCAATGAAAAAAGTTGGATTTGTTTTATGATGGAAACTGCTTCTGTTAATTCTTCGGTGATTTCAAACCTCAAACGCATAATAAACAGCGGTAGAATACCTCATTCTTTTTTGATAGAGGGCTCTACATTTGAGGAAAGAATGAAAACGGCGATTTATCTTGCAAAAGGTGTTCTTTGTTCGGGCGATGAAAAACCCTGCAATAATTGTAACCAATGCAAAACCGCCGACAGTTCTTCAAATGCCGATATTTCTTTTTTGCGTCCCGAAAAGGATAAAAAGTTTATTTCGGTTGAGCAGATAAGAAATTTAAGGCAGGAGGCATATATAATGCCTCATTCGGCGCAAAGGCGAGTATTTATTATTGAAAATGCCGAGCTTATGAACGAGCAAGGACAAAATGCGCTCCTAAAAATTCTTGAAGAGCCGCCTAAAACCGTCGTGTTTATATTGCTTGTGTCTTCAAGGACACTTCTCTTGCCGACGGTTATATCAAGATGTAGTATTTTCCTTTTATCAACCGAAGAAATTTCCGATAAAAAAATAATTACCGATGCAGAAAACATTTTGTCTTTACTATTTGAGGCAAAAGAGTATGATATACTTTTAATGACAAAATCCTACGAAAAGGATAGGATAAAATCGGAAAAACTTCTTAATTCAATCAAAGATTTGTGTGTGAATAATCTCAAAAGCGGCAATATTTCAATGTATCGCTCGTTGGTTTACAGTAAGATATTTGACCAAATAGGCGAATATATTGAGTCTATCAATACTAATGTTAATATGTCACTTTTGTTTTCCGCAATGATAAGTAAATTCAAAAGTTTTATATAAAGGAGAAACCATGACAAAGGTAGTATCAGTTAAATTTAATGATAGCGGTAAGGGTTACTATTTTAAGCCGATAGACAATCTTTCTGTTGGTCAAACGGTAATTGTTGATACCGTTTCGGGAAACGCAATGGGAACGGTTTGCGGTCCCGTTAAAGAGGTTGAGGACGAAAAAATAGTTCCTCCGCTCAAAAGGGTAATAAGAATTGCCAATGAAAACGATATGAAATCGGCAGAAGAAAACCGCAAAAAAGAGCCAAAAGCATTTGAAATTTGCTCTCAAAAGATATTAGACCATAAATTGGAAATGAAGCTCGTTGATGTTGAATATTCATTTGACGGCGGAAAAATAACATTTTTCTTTACGGCGGACGGTCGTGTTGATTTCCGTGAGCTTGTTAAGGATTTGGCTTCTCATTTTCATACAAGGATTGAGCTTCGTCAAATCGGTGTTCGTGATGAAGCAAGAATGTTAGGCGGTTTAGGCATTTGCGGTTATCCTTATTGCTGTAAACAGTTTTTGGACGATTTTCAGCCCGTTTCAATAAAAATGGCAAAGGAGCAGGGGTTATCTCTAAATCCTACAAAGATTTCCGGCAGCTGCGGACGGCTTATGTGTTGCCTTAAATATGAGCAGGATTCCTATGATTATTTAATGAAAATCACCCCGTCAGTTGGCTCAACCGTTATGACCGACGATGGTCCCGCAATAGTAACCGATGTAAATATGATTACGGGCAACTTGCTTGTTAAACCGAAAGATGAAGACGGTATTGTATTTAAGGTAAACCGAAAAGATGTAAAAATTCTTTCAAATAAAAAGCGACCCGATGATAATAAATAATTTTCCACTTGCTTTTTTATCGGTTTATTGTTAAAATGTGATTAGAGTATAAAAGGGGATACCTTCTTGTTATACGAATATTGTTTGGAGGTGTTTTAAATGGCTTTTAAGATTTCTGATGATTGCATCAGCTGTGGTGCATGTGCAGGTGGTTGTCCTTGCGATGCTATCGCCGAGGGTGCTTCTCACTTTGAAATTGACCCCGAAAAGTGCTGCTCTTGCGGTGCTTGTGCAGCAGGTTGTCCTGTTGAGGCAATTTCCGAAGATTGATTTTACTTAAAAAAGATTACGGCAGGTAATTTTACCTGCCGTTCTTTTTTTATGCTTTTTTGTTTTTTGATTTTAAGAAGAAAATACCGGTTGTCAGTAAACCGTAACATAAGAATAAATAAATTTGTTTTGGTATCATTTGTAAGTTGCCTACCGATAAAAGATAAAATTGTTGCGGAAAAGCGTTTGGAATATATTTTATTTCAAGGTTAAAGAATACGGGACAAAGAATGAATACAATAAGGGATACAAAAACTATAAATGTCCCTAAAATATGCGGCTTGTTTATTATTGTTGCGAAAAATGCAGAAAAAGCCGATATTGCCAAGACGAATAAAAGCATTGATAAAATTTCTTCGCCTAAATTTGTAAATAACGGTGTAAAGCTTAATGAAATAACTGAAATGATGCCACAGTCAAATGCTCCGAAAAAAGTTGAATAAAACAGTATTGACAGTTGCTTTTTTAGGGGCATTGTTGAAAATACACCGTTTTGATAATCATTTAGATAATACATTGCCGATGCCAAAGAGCATACCATAATAAATATTGAAAGAATACCTCTGACAGGCGAAACAAGAAAATTCGGGTTTTCCATTACTTTCCCGTTTGAATTTGTAAATTTAACTAAATCCTGCTCAAAATAAATACCGTCATATATTTTATTGAGTTCATTTTCGGTAAAACTGCGGGTTAAATTCAAGTCGTTTTCTATATAATCCTTAAATATTTGTCGCGAAACCGAGGGAAATACCGAGCCGAAAAGCATTTCTCTTGACAGCATAGCCGGAACGCTGTCGTCCTTTTGAATGACCGTCACAAGATTTTTATCGTATCCAGCATCGTTTAGGTAGTCCTTTATTCTGATTTTAAGGTCATCGGGGAAAATCCAGGCGCAATCAAGCTTTCCGTAATTTATGTCATTCATAATTGCTTTTTCATCGTCATATTTTTTAATTCTTATAAAATTGTTGTTTGTCATTATGCTTTTAACCGATGAATTGACCGCTTCGTCGCATTTTTCGGATGCATAAACACCGACGGTAAGCATACCGGTATCCTTTTTTGAAATAGTCATAATGGATAAAACCGTTAACGGAATTAAAAGAATGATAATGATAAAGCTCGGCTTTTTAAGAAGCCGTTTTTGAATAAGAAAAGGAGTAACAAAAAATTTCATTTAATCACCCGTCTTTCCGATTCTCTTGCTTCTTATTGCTATTGAAATCCCGATAAACAAAACGAAATAGGCAAGAACGGTTAAAAAGCAAAAAACATTAAATTGCCCAGAAAAACATTGCCTTATGTAAGAGAAACCTGCTCCGTTCGGCAGATAGTTTACTAACTTTTGATAGTAGGTCGGGAAAAAGTTGATAGGGTAGAAGCAACCGCCCAAGTATGCGAAAATAATTGCCGACATAAACTGCGCCAAAACGGCGGCACATTCGGAGCCGATTGCCTCAAAAAGCAAAAACTGAAAAGCGGTAATCATAAGTAAAATAGGTATAAGTTTTATAAAGAATAAAATACCGCTTACCATATTTATTTCGGCAAAACCAATAAGATTAAGTTTTAAAAATCCCAAAACCGCCGAGCCGACAAGACAAAAGAAAAAAAGTGTCAGTGCGGAAACTGTAAAATAAGAAAAGTATTCACAAAAAATTTGTCTCTTAATGCCAATACCTTTTGATTTAAGATAGCCGATAAAATATTGCTTTTTCCTGAAAAGTATTTTTGCGTAAAAAACACCGAAAATCATCAAAAAAAAGAAAAGAATAGCGCAAAAATAGTAACCTTCGGTTGAAACACCGTCGGAAATGCCTAATATTTGCGGTGAGAAAGCATTGCTGCGCCCTAAAACGAAGTTAATATATTTTTCGCTCATAACAATATCGCCGTCGGATATTTTTTCGTCGGAAATATTATTGTCAATGGCGATTTTATGCATAGAATATATTCCTGCTTCACACTCTGAAAGGCATTTTGCGACTATAACCGTAACATCCCTTATTATTGCCGCTCCCAAAAATGTTTCGCTGTCGGTTGTAACATAATCAAGATGCGGATTGTTACCGTCAATAAGGTCATCAACAAAATTATCGGGAATTACGATATAACAGGCCAAAGATTTATTAAGCAGTTGTTCTTTTGCTTCCTTTTCGGATAGAGAAATGAATTTCATTTCAAACCTGAGGGAATCATATTTACTTAAAGAATCAATCCCAAGTCCCAAATAAGAGCCCTTACTGTTTCCGACAAGGCCGATATTAACCTTCTTTTTATAATCGCTCTTTGAAAGCATATTAAAAGTTACTGCGCCGATTATTGCAAAAATCAGAAGTATTGCAACAATTGAAATAAAAATAGCGGGGAAAGACTTGAAATTGCGTTTTAGCGTTGTTTTATAATAAGAATTATTGCTCATAAATTATCAACCAACTTTGAAAAATCATTCTTATCATCAAACGCATTAAGACGGCCGTCTTTAATGATGTAGCATTTATCGCAGACGGAGAGTTCATTTAAGTCATGGGTCGCAATAATAACAATACCGCCGAATTTTTTGAAGCGCTCAATATAGTCGCATATTGTTTTTTTACAAATCGGGTCTAAAGCGGCGGAGGGCTCATCAAGAAAAAGTATTTTCGGTCGGTTGCTTACGGCGCAGGCAATAGACAACCGCTTTTTCATACCGCCCGACATATTCTTAACGGGGGATTTTAAGTATTTGTCAATTCCGAGCATCTTTATAACTCCCGAAGAAGCCGATGCTTTAATTTCACCTGACGAATACCATAATAACAAATTGTCTTTTGCGGTAAGTTCCTCAATAAGCGGGGGGAATTGGGGAACATAGGCAGTCAGTTTTTCTCTTGATTTTCGGTCTTTTAAGAGATTTTTCCCGTCGCATAGAAATTCGCCGCCGTTTGAAGTTATTATTCCCGAAAGAATATTAAGCAAGGTTGATTTACCGCAACCGTTGCAACCGAGTATTCCGACACATTCGCCGCTTGAACAAGAAAAAGTTATATCTTTAAGCACTGTGCTTTTACCGTATTTTTTCTTAATTCCGATTATATCTATATCCAAAAGAACACCTTCTAAAAATTTATACGAAGCAATTATTATTCGTCAATATATTCGCTTAAAATTCTTCCGAGTGAAGTAATCATCCCTATTTTCTTCTCGTTTGAAACATCGCTGAATTTCTTTATATTATTCATTTTCGGAATATTTACTTTTCCTTTTTTGCTTTCTATGCGAAGATTAAGCAGGGGATCGCCGCCACCGATAATATCAACGGAAATATCAGAGGAATTTTTCTTTGCAACGGCGTTAATATTTATGTTTATTTTTGCGGTTGATAATAAATTTGTCAAATCTTCGCCGAGAAAACCTTTAAGCAACAAAACGGGCAGTTTTTTCGCCGTAAGACAGATTTTACCCGTCGCATTTCCGTTTGCAAAATCGCTGAAATCAACATCTTTAAATGTTCCGATATCAAGTTTTAAACTGCCGTATTTGAAATAAACTTTACCGCTTGATTTATTGTCGGTTTTAGTTCCGTCAAATAATAATTGGAAGGTTTTATCTTCGGTATCAAGCGAAATACCGTATGCGATTTTCTTGCCTTTTTCAAGCGAATATACAGTAATTTTTAATTTATCTTTAATTTCAACCGTTCTTGAAACAATCTTTCCGCGGTTATCAACATTGATTGTCAGAAGAATGTCCGCTTCCTTTATTTTTTTGAAATCAACATCGGAAATTTTATCTTTTATACCGTCAAGGAAGTCCTCATAATCTTTTAAGGCGTCTTTGTAATTTCCGTTAACCGACTTGTTTTTGCAAATATCCTTAATGATTTTTTTGATTTCCTCGTCATTGACGGCGGTGTTAAGAATATCTTCTGCGGCATCAATAACAATATTATCGCTGATTTTGCCCGAGAGCTCGGTGGTTTCAACCGAAAGATTACCGAATGTAACTTTTTCATCGTCTTTGCTGACATTTTTCAGATTACTTGTGGCAACTTTTCCGTATTTGCATATTAGCTTCTTAACGGTTTTTTCGCTCGGCAGGGAAGACCTTGCCGATAGAATTTTGCCGATAACATTGTTTTTGTCGCCGTCAAGCTTATAATAGTTGTTATCAAGCAAATCGGTTCTTAAATATGCGCCGTTTTTATCGGCAATTAAATTTGCGTTAGCGGAATTTTTGCCGTTGATGTTTAATTTTGCTCCGCAATATATTTGACTGTTTTCGTCAGCGATTTCGGTTTCTAACGAAATGCCGTTTAATTTGCCGAGGTCAATTTCTGCATAATCTTTTAAGAGTGATTTAGCAGAGTTTGAAATATTTAGCGAAACGGTTTGCTTTGATTGGTCGGCTTTTCCGTTTGCGATTTTACCGTAAACTACCGAAGCATCGTCGGCAACTTCGGAAAAATCATCGTTAATAACAGCCGCCATATACTTTTCGTTTGAATAAAAAATATTCCTGAACTGATTTTTAAAATACGGGAAAAATACAATAACTACCGCCGCAATTAAGGCAACAACAATTAAAAGACCGATTGTTATAAACTTTGCAACTTTACTTTTCTTCGGTTTTTCGGTAATCGGTTCACCGTAAAAGCCGTTTGTGTTTTCATCTTGATTTTCGGTTGTGTTTACAAAGTCGCCATTGATATTTTTACCGCAAAACTCACATACTTTTGAGTTATCGTTTATTTCATTATTGCAAAAAGGACAAATCATTTTAAGCACTCCATATTATCTTTTAAATATACATAATTATATAATACGCATCAAATTTTGTCAAATGGATTAAAGGTCAATAACCTTACATTTTTCTTCTTTTTCTTCCAAGATGCCGCTCAAAATTTCCGCTGTTAATAAAATCCGCAAGGATATATTGGTCTAATACGGGAACAGAGCAGGAAAGGTCCTTCATTTTTTCTTCGTAAACCGACAAAAGCGAGTCGGGAATAATCATATAACCGAGGCGAAGGGAAGGGGATAAGCTTTTTGAAAAAGTATTGATGTAAATTACCGAGTTATCTTTGCATAGTGAATATAAGGTGTCAATCGGGTGACCTTTTGCAAAAAATTCGCTGTCATAGTCATCCTCAATTATAAAACTGCCGTTTTTTGTTGCCCAATTAAGATATTTTGTTCTTTTGGTAATAGATGTTGTAACGCCGGACGGAAAACTGTGAAAAGGTGTAACATGCAACACCTCAAAATCTTTATATTCAAGTTCGGATGCCTTTATTCCGTCCTTGCCCATATTGAGTTTTTTAAGTTTAATTCCCATACCGCCGTAAACCGTTAATATTCTTGAATAGCATGGGTTTTCAATGCCGTAAACCTTGTTCCTGCCAAGCAATAAAACCGCAGTTTCGTATAATTGCTCCGCACCTGAGCCGATAATAATATTACTCGGTTGCGCTACCATATTCCGATATCGTAATAGGTATTCCGAAACGGCATTTCTTAAAACCTCGCAACCCATTTGCGGTGATTTTCTGAACAGTAATTCGCCGTTATCGTTAAGCACCTTTCTTATTGTCTTAAACCATAAAGAATATTCAAAACCGTCGGCATAATTTTCTTTCTTCGGAAGCGGTAAAAGTTTAAGATTTTCGTTTGTTTTCTTAACTGCAAAATTTCTTGTATCAATGGCTTTTGAAACATAATATCCCTTTTTTTCAACCGAAAAAATATATCCTTCGTCAAAGAGCATACCGTATGCCTTTTCAACGGTTGTTAAACTCGCTCCGTATAAATCGGCAAGGGTTCTCTTTGAAGGCAATCGGCTTTCCGGCTTGTAAACACCTTGCTGTATATCATTTTTGATTTTTTGATATAGTGATAAATACTTTGTCATCTGGTATCTAAAACCTTTCTTTGTTTGAATATTTTTAAGTAACCACAATTACATTATAATTGATTTAAGAAAAAAGTAAAGAGGTAATAAAAATGTATAACACAAATCAAAAGCGAGTTGCGGCAATTCATGATATTTCCTGCTTCGGAAAATGTTCTTTAACTGTTGCTTTGCCGATTATTTCTTCGGTTGGTATTGAATGTTCCGTTATTCCGACTGCCATTCTTTCAACCCATACCGGCGGTTTTTCCGGATATACTTTCAGAGATTTAACCGATGATATTTTGCCTATTGCAAACCATTGGAAAAAAGAGGGCATAGAGGTTGATGCGGTTTATACCGGTTACTTGGGCTCAAAAGAGCAGGTTTCTATCGTTATGGAAGCGGCAAATATTATAAAAAAAGACGGCGGAATGACAGTTGTTGACCCCGTTATGGCTGACCACGGTAAGCTTTACGGCGGTTTCCCCGAAGATTTTCCCAAAGAAATGCGAAAGTTATGCGAGGTTGCCGATATCATTACGCCTAACATTACCGAAGCGGTTTTAATGCTCGGAATGGAATTTAAGCAGCCGCCTCATTCAAAAGAATATGTTGAAAAAATCATAGAAGAACTTTCAAAAATGACTTCGGCAAAAATTGTATTGACCGGTGTATGCTTTGACGGCGAAAACATCGGCGCCGCAACATACGAAAACGGCAAAACAGAGTATGTTTTTGAAAAGAAGGTTGATGCCGCATATCACGGAACGGGAGATGTATTTACAAGTTGTCTACTTAGCGCCGTTCTTAATGGAAAAGACCTTAAGGAAGCGGCTCAAATTGCTTGTGAATTTACTGCGGCTTGTATTAAATACACCAAAGAGAATGAGCCGAATATGAAGTATGGCGTTGACTTTGAGGGCAGAACTCCCTTGCTTCTCAAAAAACTCGGCTTATAATTATTTTTGCAAAAAAATATCCGAGAGATGCAAAATGATGCGTCTCTCGGTTTTTTATTTTTATATTTTTTTAGGACAAAAATCATTCATCGGACACTTTTCGCAATTTGCCTTTCTCGCCGTGCAAATATCACGGCCGAAAAGAACTGTTCTATGGCAAAAATTTGATGATTCTTCGGGCGGAAGAAGTTTTCTCATTGAATCTTCAACTTTTTTGGGGTCTTTTGTATTAACGAGCCCCAAGCGATTGCAAAGGCGAATAAAATGCGTGTCTGTAACAACGGCAGGTTTTCCGTAAATATCGCCGCAAACAAGATTTGCCGTCTTTCTTCCAACACCCGGAAGTTTCGTAAGTTCCTCAATAGTATCGGGAACAACCCCACCGAAGTTTTCGGTAATCATTTTGCCGATGCCGATTAAATCTTTTGCTTTTGTTTTATATAGTCCGCAGGTTTTTATCAGTTCTTCAACTTCTTTTATTTCGGCATTTGCCATGCTTTTTGCATCGGGGAATTTCTTAAATAAATTTGGAGTAACGATATTTACCCGTGCATCGGTGCATTGTGCCGAAAGCCGAGTTGCAATAAGTAACTGAAACGGGTCGGAATAAGCGAGTGAGCATATTGCTTCGGGGTATAATACTTTAAGCGAAGCAACGGCTTTTTCGGTGATTTCGGTTTTACGCATTTGAGGCATCGGGAAGCTTTAAGTCGCTTGATTTAATAAGTTTTAGTTTTCTCATCGCTTCGGCAATGGCAAGAGAAAGCAAAGCAGGTAAAACAAACTGCATAACGATAATTTCAAGCAGCGTAATTACGGGAGAAAATCCTGCCTCTGTCATAGTTTGATAACTCATAAACTGTCCTACAAGACCGGCGGAGCCCATACCCGAGCCGACGGGGTTTGAAACCATTTTAAGAACGGCGGAAGAAATCGGTCCCAAAACAGCGCTTGAAATAATGGCAGGAAGCCAAATAAGCGGATTTTTAACAATATTAGGCATTTGAAGCATAGATGTTCCGATACCTTGCGAAACAAGACCGCCTAACTTGTTTTCTCTGTAACTTATTACCGCAAAGCCAACCATATTGCAGCAACAACCTATTGTAGCGGCACCTGCGGCAAGACCGGATAATTTCATCGTTACGCCGATAGCAGCGGAGGAAATCGGCAGGGTTAAAAGGATTCCCATAACAACCGAAACGATAATACCGCCGATAATCGGGTGTGTTGTAACATTGATATTAACAAGATTTCCTATCCAAGTCATAGCAGTAGAAATATAAGGACCTACAAATATCCCGACCGCCGAGCCGACCGAAATACAGCAAAGCGGAGTTAAAATTATTTCAAGTTTTGTTTTACCGGAAACAATTTGACCTATTTCAATGGCAACAATAGCGGCAATAAAAGCTCCGAGCGGCTCACCCGGTTTACCTATTGCAAGGTCAGTAAGAGCCATATCGGGAAAAGCACCAATCATACCGCAAACAGCGGCGGAAACTGAGGTAAGAGGGGAGGATTTAAGCTTTGTTGCAACGCCGATGCCGATACCGGCACCCATTAAGGTTTTGGCTAAATTTCCTACCTGCATAATATAAGAACCTACTTCATTTGACCCTACAATACTTCCGATTTGGCAAATGATAGTTCCGATAATCAGTGTTGAAAAAAGTCCCAAAGCCATACCCGAAAGACCGTCAATAAAAATTCGGTTTAGATACTTTTTAATCATAGTAACCTCCCTAAGAACAAATATTGTAAATTATTATAACTCAAAAACGAACTTATGGCAACAAAAAATTAAAGTATTGTTAACAAATTAAGAGAAACTTGTTGTAAAATAACATAATAGATAAAGTTGTAGGTGGAAATATGAGATTTCGTGACAGATTATTCAGAATTATTAACGGAAGATACGGCATTGACAGTTTGTTTTATTTTTTGTTCGGTCTTGCCGCAGTAATTGCACTCCTTAATTTATTTTTAAGATTGTTTTATTTGCAAATAGTCGTTTATCTCCTGTCGGGTTTTGCTGTTTTCAGATTTTTTTCAAATAACTACGAGGCAAGACGCAAAGAAAATGAATTTTTCAGTAAAATTTTTATCAAATTATCAAAACTTTATAATGATTTTCGTGTGAGAAATGCCGATAAACTTCATGTTTATAAAAAATGTCCGAATTGTAAAGCAACCCTCAGATTACCGCGAAAAAAGGGCAAGCATAAAACCGTTTGCCCTAAATGTAAAACCGAATTTTCGGTGAGAATATGGAGAAATTAAAAAAATCGGAATAAATTTTAAATTATAGGTTGACATTTTTAAGTATTTATTATACAATACTACCTACGCGGGTGTGGCGGAATTGGCAGACGCGCTAGCCTTAGGAGCTAGTGTCACCGATGTGCAGGTTCAAGTCCTGTCACCCGCACCAAAAATCCCTGTTCGTAAGAACGGGGATTTTTACTTCTTCACTATCCCCAAATGCATTATAAAGGGATTTTTGGAAAGTAATAAGTTATAGCGAATAGTGAATAAGTGCGGTGTCGGCTTTGCCGACAAAATATAAAAAAGTAGCAAAATAATTATATAGAGTTTAAGTTTCACTTAATTTACTTTTTATTTCGGAGTGATTGTTTTGAATATCAGAAGAGCAGAGGATAAGGATAGAGAAAGCGTTTTAAAATTATTAAGTCAGGTTCTTGAAGTTCATGCCGAAATAAGACCGGATATTTTCATTTCGGGAACAACAAAATATACATCTGAAAATTTATCTCAAATGTTTAAGGACGAGGAAAAACCGATTTTTGTTGCCGTTAACGAAAATGATAATGTTTTGGGATATGCATTTTGCGCCTTTAAAAATCAACCGTTTTCAAATAATATGGTGCCGTTTACTTCGCTTTTTATTGACGATTTTTGTGTTGATGCGAAAGAGAGAGGAAAGGGTATAGGAACAAAGCTTTTTGAGTTTATCAAGCAATTTGCCAAGGAGAATAATTGCTATGAAATTACGCTTAATGTATGGGAGGGTAATGACTCTGCCAAAAACTTTTACAATCGGCTCGGAATGAAGCCGAAGGAAACAAACATGGAATATATTTTATAATGTTTTGTATGCTGTTGAGTTGTCAAATTCAACGGCATTTTTTATTGATTTCTAAAAAAACATCGTCAAATTTTGACAAATAAATATCAAGGTTTTGTTTGACAAAAACAACGAATTATGCTATTATAATTTTAATTATATTTTCATAATAGGGATGATATTTTTGTTTATTGCTGCAAATCAACAACTTGAAGCTTTCAAAAATAAAATATGGTTATCTTCTCCGACAATGCATTGGGACGAGATGAACTATGTCAAATCGGCATATGACTCTAATTGGATGTCAACTATCGGAGAGAATATTGACGAAATTGAAAGAATTATTTCGCAAAAAATCGGTCGCAAATATGCGGTTGCTTTATCATCCGGAACAACGGCGCTTCATCTTGCGGTTATTTCAAGCGGTATAAAACCGGGTGATAATGTTTTTTGTTCTGATATGACATTTGCCGCAACGGTTAATCCTTTGATGTATGCCGGTGCAAATCCGATTTTTATTGACAGTGAATATGAAACCTGGAATATGTGCCCTAAAGCGCTCCGAAAAGCATTTGAAAAATACCCCGATACGAAATTTGTTATGCTTGCAAATCTTTACGGAACGCCGAGCAAATTTGATGAAATAGTTTCTATTTGCAAAGAGCATAACGCCGTTTTGATTGAAGATGCTGCCGAATCCTTTGGCGCCACCTATAACGGTAAACAATCCGGTGTTTTCGGTTATGTTTCTGTAATAAGCTTCAACTGTAATAAGATTATTACGGGTTCTTCGGGCGGAATGTTGCTTACCGATTCAAAAGAAACGGCTGATTTTGTAAGGAAGCTGTCAACACAAGCAAGAGAAAATGCTCCTTGGTATCAGCATGAATTTGTCGGATATAATTATCGCATCAGTAATGTTATCGCAGGCGTTGTTCGTGGACAAGTTCCGTTTTTAGAAGAGCATATTTCTCAAAAAACGGAGTTGTTTAACCGTTATAAAGACGGATTTAACTCATTGCCCGTAACGATGAATCCTTTTGATGAAAATATGGTGCCTAATCATTGGCTTTCCTGTTTGCTGATTGATAAATCGGCAATGTCCCGTCAAATCAGGACCGATACCGCTGCTACTTATTCAAAAGAAAGCGGAAAAACCTGTCCTACCGAGATTTTGGAAACATTGGCGTCGTTTAACATAGAAGGCAGACCTATATGGAAGCCGATGCATTTACAACCGGTTTATAAAGATTATCCTTTTGTCTCTGTTGCCGAAACACCTGTCAGCGAAGATGTTTTTGAAAGAGGATTATGTTTGCCGAGCGATAATAAAATCACAATAGAGCAACAAGAAACAATTATAGAAATTATTAAACATTGCTTTGATTGATCGGAGGAAATAACTTGACGACCCAAAAGTTAAATGTCAAGAGAGTAGATGAAGCCGTGCTTAAAGAAAGTTTTTATTCAAAATATGTTAAGCGGGGACTTGATATAATTTGCGCCATTTTGGCATTAACGGTTTTTTCCTGGCTTTATATTATTTTGATAATACTCGGTGCGTTTTTTATGCGCGGAAATCCGTTTTTTGTTCAAAAAAGACCGGGCAAAGATGAAAAAATATTTAAGCTTATTAAGTTCAGAACGATGGATAACCGTAAGGACGAAAACGGCGAGTTTTTGCCCGATGAGGTTCGGCTCAATAAATACGGGAAATTCCTTCGTGATACATCTCTTGACGAATTACCTGAAGCCATCAATATTCTTATCGGTGATATGTCAGTTGTAGGACCGAGACCGCAGTTAGTAAAAGATATGGTGTTTATGTCTGATGCCGAAAGAAAGCGGCATTTGGTTCGCCCCGGTTTATCGGGACTTGCTCAGGTAAACGGCAGAAATCAGATAGAATGGGAAGAAAAGTTTTATTGGGATTTAATCTATATCGGGAAAATATCCTTTTGGGTTGATTTTAAGGTTGTTGTAAAAACTGTTTTAAGCGCATTTATCAAGCGAGAGAATGTTACTCAGGGCGATATGGCAACGGCGCAGGATTTATGCGATTATCTTTATTCCAAAGGTTTGATTGATATAACTACATACACCGAAAACCTGTCAGAAGCAAAAGAATTATTAAATGCCAGAGGTTGATTTATGGACTTTTCCGTATCAATGTGTGTTTACGGCGGCGATAATCCTCGTTGGTTTAAGGAAGCGGTAAACAGTATTTTAAATCAAACCGTCAAACCTAATGAAATCGTTTTGGTTGTTGACGGACCTATATATGACGAGCTTGAAAATGCTGTTTTGGAATTTGAAAAGAATGATTGCGTCAACTGTATTCGTCTTCCGAAAAATTTGGGTCACGGTGAAGCGAGAAGGATAGGTCTTGAAGCTTGTAAATACGACCTTGTTGCCATAATGGATGCCGACGATATAAGTGTTCCCGATAGATTTGAAAAGCAAATTGCGGCTTTTGAAAATGACAGTGAAATTTCAATTGTCGGCGGACAAATAACTGAATTTATTGGAACCAAAAATAACCTAAAAGGTAGTCGGTTTGTTCCAACCGACGACATTGAAATTAAAAAATATATGAAAAAGCGCTGTCCATTCAATCAGCCAACAGTTATGTTTAAGAAAAATGATGTTGTAGAGGTTGGGGGATATATTGATTGGTTTTGTGACGAAGATTATTATTTATGGATTAGATTGGCATTGGCAGATAAAAAATTTGCTAATGTTGAAAGTGTGATTGTTTTTATGCGAGTTAGTGGAAATTCATATGAGCGCCGAGGCGGACTTAAATATTTTATTAGCGAAGCAAAACTGCAAAAATTTATGTTAAATAATAAAGTTATCGGATTTTGGACCTATTTAATAAATGTTACAAAGCGATTTGTTTTGCAGGTTTTGATGCCTAACAAGGTAAGAGGATGGCTATTTAAGCATTTTGCCAGAAATCATTGAGGTTATTTTATGGAAAAGAAATATAAGATAGGATATACAACGGGTGTTTTTGATATGTTTCATATCGGGCATTTGAATATCTTAAAAAGAGCAAAAGAACAGTGTGATTTTTTAATCGTCGGCGTTACAACCGATGAACTGTGTCTTCTGCGAAAGAATAAAAAGCCGATAATCCCCGAAAATGAAAGAATTGAAATTGTTTCGGCAATAAAGTATGTTGACAAGGTTGTTCTTCAAACCGATATGAATAAGATAAATGCTGTTAAAGAGCATAACGCTGATGCCGTTTTTGTAGGTTCCGACTGGAAGGGAACGGATGCATGGCTTGAGTATGAAAAACAGTTTGCATCAGTTGGATGCTCGGTTGTTTATTTAGACCATACCGACGGAATTTCTTCATCAGTATTAAGGGAAAGAATTAACAAATTATGATTTTTGTGTATAAAAAGTGGGACGATTTTTGTAAAATCCTTAAAAATAATGACATTGTATCTATTCCTGCAAAAGATGTTTTTGATGATTATGATTCATTTTTGGTATTAAAGCATGATGTTGAAAATAATGTTCCCAAAGCTTTTGAAATTGCGAAGATAGAAAGTAAATACGGTCATAAGGGTTCGTATTATGTTCAGGCATATCTTTTGGATAATGAGAAAAATATTCTATTATTAAAAGAAATGCAAAAAATGGGACACGAAATATCATATCACTATGATGTTATGGATAGCTGTCACGGCGATTTAGAACTTGCAAAAGAGGAATTTGAAAAAAACAAAGCTGTTTTTGAGAAAAACGGATTTATTCTTAAAACCGTTTGTCAGCATGGTAATCCCGTAGTAGAACGGATAGGTTATACCTCAAACCGTGATTTTTTCAGGAACGAGGGTATAAAAAACGCATATCCTAATATTTCCGATATAATGGTGAATTTCCCTGAAAATCATAATGTTTCTTATACTTATTATTCCGATGCGGGAAGAAAATTTAAAATGATTTTTGACCCGTTTAATAATGATATTATCAATAGTGATGAAAAAAATATTACATATAATAACTTGAATGATTTATTTTGTAATCTTGACAAGAAAGCAATAATAAGCATCCATCCTCATAGATGGGAAAAATCAAAATTCAAGTATATTTTTCATCTTGCTGTATTTAAGGTTGTCAAATTTTTTGCAAAAATAATTATGAGAATTCCTATGTTTAGGAAATTTATGAGCAAATATTACTATTTGGCAAAGAAGATTTGAGGTAATTTATGACCGATATTAAAGCAGTTCAGGGAAAAATCCTTGAAATAATGAAGTTTATTGACTTTGTTTGCCGAAAAAATAATATTGTATATTACATTATGGGTGGAACTGCTTTAGGTGCCGTTCGCCACGGCGGTTTTATCCCATGGGACGATGACCTGGATATTTTTATGACACCCGATAATTATGAAAAATTCAAAACTGCATTTTATAATGAAAACAGCGAAATGTTTGTTATTCAAGAATGGAAAACAACACCAAAATATCTTGAATATGCAAAGGTCAGAATGAGCAATACAACCTTTATAGAAAAGCAGTTTGCAAAGCGCAAAGACTTGCATCAGGGTATATATGTAGATATTATGATTTTGCATAAAGTCCCTGACAATAGATTTATCCAAAAAATTGTTTATTTTGATTCAAAATTTGTTACCCTCTTAGGTCTTTCCGAAAGAGGTTGGACTCCGAAAACAAAATTGCAGTCGGCAATACTTAAATCTCTCAAAATCTTGCCTTCAAAATTTATTGCGCAAAGATGCTATAAACGGATTTATAAGTATGATAATCTCGCCGATAATTTCCTTTATTGTTATTGGATAACACCTGCAAAATTCAAAAACGGATTGTTTGACAAAAAGTTTTTTTCAAAACCCGTTGATATTGATTTTGAAGATACGAAACTCTTATCTTCGGAGTATATTAAAGATTATCTTCAGTATAGATACGGCGATTATATGAAATTGCCTTCAAGCGAACAGCAAAAAGCGGCAATACATGCATATATCTATGATGTTGATAAAGATTATTCGGAATACATTGAGGATTGATTATGAAGGATTTTGAAATTCTTTGTGTTACAATGAATCAAACTGATTTTTCAAAAATCGGTGAAATGAATATTCATTCAGATGTTGTTTTTGCAAACCAAACCGATTTTGTTAAGTATGAAGAAACGGTTTTTGACGGTAAGCATACCGCAAGAATGATTTCTACAAATACGGTAGGGGTAGGTATAAACCGTAACATATCATTAGCTTATGCCGATGCCGATATTTGTCTCTTGGCAGATGATGATGTTGTTTATTATGACGGTATGGAGCAGAAGATTTCAGATGAATTCAAATCTCACCCAGAAGCCGATATTTTTATTTTTAATTTTGATACTTTGGGCACCGAAAGAAAACAAAAAGTGTATTCAAAGACAAGAAAATGCAGTTTTTTTGAAAGGATGCCATGGGGCGGAATTAGAATTGCATTTCGCTTAAATTCAATAAAGAAAGCTAATTTATTTTTTAATACTCTCTTTGGCGGCGGATGCATATTTCCGTCGGGGGAGGACTCTGTTTTTTTGATTACGGCAAAAAGAGCAGGACTTAAATTTTATGTTTCAAAAGAAACTATCGGAAAAGTTTCTATGGAGAATTCCTCGTGGTATACAGGTGCTGACGAAAAATTCTTTTACGGTAAAGGCGCCTTTTATGCCGCAATTCATAATAGAACTTTTTTAATCTGGTTGTTATATTTTTTGTATCGGACCCGCAAAGACAATAAGCTGTCATTGAAGGAAAAAATCCATTGGATGAATTGCGGAAAAAAAGGTTTCAGAAAAATGATATCTTATGATGAATATAGTGCAAACATTTGATTTTGCTTAGGAGAATGTATTTTGGATAATAAACCTATTAACACCCGTAGTAACAAAATGTCAACTAATAAGATGTTGGCTTTTGTTATTTCGCTCACTTTTCTTTATATTTTCTTAAAGTCATACCGAGCTTCTTATAATTCCCTTGATACGACTACCCAGGGTGGAATTTGGAATATTATTAACGCTGCTTTGACAGGATTGGGATTTTTATGTTTATTTGGTATTTTAGGAAAGAGACGCAAACTTCCAAACCCGATTAAATTTTATGTCGCTTATTTTATTTGGGCGTGGTTTATGGCAATTATCAGCGGATTTGAATTTAGTATCAGTAATGTCTTTGCTTTTTTAATGATTGGATATGTTCCGTTGGCAACAATTGCTATCTATACTTTTGCTGATAAAGGTGTTTTTGAAACTAACCGCCGTTTAATTATTTTTGGATATTATGCTGTGTCTGTTTTTTCGCTTTTTCTTATGATTAGACATAGTCAAGGTGAAAAAGCAATTTTTGCAATAATTGCATATTATCCAATATGCCTTTTACCGCTTATTATGTATGTTCAAAAAAGCAGATGGCTCTTTGTTTCTATAGCTTTATCCGTTTTATC
>JAKSQJ010000012.1 GCA_024404195.1 Clostridia bacterium
TAGATGTTTTAGCCATAATTCCTTCTCCTTATCTTGCAAACGGAGCGCCCATAAGAGTTAATAACTCACGAGCTTCTTCATCTGTCTTAGCGGTAGTAACGAACATAATGTCCATACCTCTAACCTTATCAATCTTATCATAGTCAATTTCAGGGAAAATCAACTGCTCTTTAACGCCCATAGCATAGTTGCCGCGGCCGTCAAAAGCGTTGGGGTTGATTCCTCTGAAGTCTCTAACACGGGGAAGAGCTGTATTGAACAATCTTTCAATAAATTCATACATTCTCTCGCCTCTTAAAGTTACCTTTGCACCGATAGGCATTCCGGCACGGAGCTTAAAGTTAGCTACCGATTTCTTTGCACGGCAGGGAACAGCTTTTTGACCGGTAATTTTACCGAGGTCGGTAATAGCAGCATCAATAACCTTTGAGTTATCCTTTGCCTCGCCGCAGCCTACATTTATAACAACCTTTTCAAGCTTAGGAATTTCCATGACGCTCTTATAGTTAAACTTGGTCATCAATGCAGGAGCAATTGATTTCTTATATTCGTTTGACAATGTTGACATGTCATGTCCTCCTTACCTTAAAAAGTTTCGCCGCACTTTTTGCAAACGCGGACTTTCTTACCCTGCTTGTTCAAAGCTGAACCTACACGGGTAGCTTTACCACACTTCGGGCAAACAATCTGAACTTTACAAGCATAGATTGCGCTCTCGGTTTCAATGATACCGGACGGATCTCCGGCCTTTTTCGGCTTAACATGCTTTTTAACCTTGTTAAGACCTTCAACGATGACCTTACCTTCCTTCGGTGAAGTTTGAAGAACCTTGCCGGTCTTCATCTTACCGCCGTCGGTTTTACGGTCTTTCTTATCACCAGTAAGTAATACTACAGTATCACCGGTTTTAATGTGAAGCTTACTCATATTCCGTTTACCTCCCATTAAAGAACTTCCGGAGCAAGCGACAAGATTTTTGTATATTCATTGTCACGAAGCTCACGGGCAACTGGCCCGAAAATACGGGTTCCACGAGGGTTCTTATCATCACGGATAAGAACAGCCGCATTTTCATCAAATCTAATATATGTGCCGTCACTGCGACGAAGACCTTTTGCGGAACGAACCACAACCGCCTTTACAACATCGCCCTTCTTAACAGTACCACCCGGGGTGGCTTTCTTTACAGAAGCTACGATGACGTCGCCAATGTTGGCGTACCTCCTTTTGGAGCCTCCAAGAACACGGATGCACATGATTTCCTTTGCACCGGTATTGTCGGCAACCTTGAGGTAACTCTGTTGTTGTATCACAGTGGTTTCCTCCTTGCAGCCAATTATTTAGCTTTTTCGATTATTTCGGCAACACGCCATCTCTTATCTTTTGAGAGAGGTCTTGTTTCCATAATAAGAACTCTGTCGCCAATGCCACAGGTGTTGTTCTCGTCATGTGCCTTTAATCTAATGGTATTTTTAATAATCTTCTTATAAAGCGGGTGCTTAACATTGTCTTCAATAGCAACAACAACGGTTTTATCCATCTTATCGCTTACAACTCTGCCCACTCTTGTTTTACGAAGGTTTCTTTCACTCATCAAAGTTTACCTCCCCTTTTAAGCTTCCGTGCTGTTATTTGCGGATTCTTTCTCACGTATAATTGTCTTAACACGAGCAATATCCTTTTTAACAGCATCTATACGCATGGGATTATCGAGCTGATTGATCGCATGCTGGAAACGAAGGTTAAATAACTCTTCCTTGAGTTTACCCAACTGTTCGTTGAGTTCAAGTATTGTATTTTCTCTTATTTCCTTTGCATTCATTACTGCTCACCATCCGTTCCCTTTGTAACAAACTTACACTTAATAGGAAGTTTGTTGGCTGCAAGACGCATAGCTTCTCTTGCAAGTTCTTCACTAACACCGCCGATTTCAAACATTACACGGCCGGGTTTAACAACTGCAACCCAGTATTCCGGAGAACCTTTACCGGAACCCATTCGGGTTTCAGCCGGCTTTTCGGTTATCGGCTTATCAGGGAAAATCTTAATCCAAACCTGACCGCCACGCTTGATGTAACGGGTCATGGCAATACGGGCTGCCTCAATCTGATTGGAGGTAATCCAAGCAGGTTCCAAGGCCTGAAGACCGAACTCGCCATGAGTAACTGTAGTTCCTCTGGAAGCAGCACCGGTTAATCTGCCGCGCTGAACTCTACGGAACTTAACACGCTTTGGCATTAACATTATCGTGCGCCTCCTTTTCTGTTGTTGGTGCGACGGTTCTCGTTAAGAACCTCACCCTTGTAAATCCAAACCTTAACACCGATTTTACCGTAGGTTGTATCTGCCTCTGCAAAACCGTAGTCAATGTCGGCACGAAGGGTCTGAAGCGGGATAGTTCCCTCATGGTAACTTTCGCTTCTTGCGATTTCTGCACCGCCTAAACGACCTGAACACTTGGTCTTGATACCCTTAACGCCGAGTCTCATAGCTCTGCCGATGGCAAGCTTCATGGCTCTACGGAAGGATGTTCTCTTTTCAAGTGCTGCGGCAATGTTCTCAGCAACTAACTGAGCATTGGCATCAGGACTCTTTATCTCAACAATGTTGATAACAACGGGTTTACCGAGCTTAGCTTGGCACTTTTCACGGAGCTTCTCAATTTCAGCACCGTTACGGCCTATTACAATACCCGGCTTTGCACAATGAATGTGCAATCTGACTCTCTTTTCGTCACGTTCAATTTCAACCTTTGCAACACCTGCAGCTTCAAGTGTCTTTTTAAGGTATTTACGGAGGTTGTAGTCCTCAACCAAAGTATCACCGAAGGTGCTGTCTTTGGCAAACCAACGTGAGTCCCAGTTTTTAATTACGCCTACACGGAATCCGTGGGGATTAACTTTCTGGCCCATAATTTAACCTCCCTTTCTTAAATCTCACGTTCCTTAAGAACGATAGTAACATGGCTTGTTCTCTTTAAGATGCGATGAGCTCTGCCGTGGTCCTTGGCACGAATTCTCTTAAGTGTAGGACCGGGGCAAACAAGACATTCTGCAACATAAAGCTTAGACATATCCATGCTTTTTTCTTCTGCATTAGCCATAGCTGAGTGCAAAAGCTTCTCTAAATACTCACAAGCAGATTTCGGAGTAAATTTGAGAATAGCCATTGCTTTTTCAGCATCCTGATTGCGGATTAAATCCAAAACAATCTTCACCTTACGGGGTGAAATACGGGCAAATTTAAGTGTAGCCCTTGCTTCCATAATTTAACTCTCCTTTTCTGCTTACTTACCGGTTGTCTTTGAACCTGCATGACCCTTAAAGGTTCTTGTAGGAGCAAATTCACCGAGCTTATGTCCAACCATATCTTCGGTTACATATACCGGAACGTGCTTACGTCCGTCATGAACCGAAAATGTATGTCCGACGAAATCGGGGAATATGGTTGACGAACGGCTCCAGGTTTTAAGAACTCTCTTTTCACCGGCTTCATTCATTTCTTTGACTCTTTTGAGCAATACAGGTTGCACATAAGGGCCTTTTTTAATGCTTCTTCCCATTATGAAATCTCCTTTCGTCCGACTTATTTACGACGCTTTACGATATACTTGTCGCTCGCCTTGTTCTTCTGACGGGTCTTGTAACCCAAAGTAGGTTTACCCCAAGGAGTAACAGGTCCGGGACGACCGACAGGTGACTTACCTTCACCACCGCCGTGGGGGTGGTCATTCGGGTTCATTACAGAACCACGGACAGTAGGTCTCCAACCCATGTGACGCTTGCGTCCTGCTTTACCGTAGTTTACATTAGCGTGTTCGGGATTTGATACAACGCCAACGGAAGCCATACAGTTTTCAGGAACATTACGAAGCTCACCGGACGGCAAACGAAGAAGTGCCATACCGTTTTCTTTAGCCATGAGCTGAGCCATATTACCTGCGCTTCGTGCAAGTTGAGCGCCCTTACCGGGGTAAAGTTCAATGTTATGAAGAATAGTACCAACCGGTATATTTACAAGCGGAAGTGCGTTACCCGGCTTAATATCGGCATCGGGTCCGCTTACAACTTTATCGCCGACCTTAAGGTCCTGAGGAGCGATGATATAACGCTTCTCGCCGTCGGTATATTCAACAAGAGCGATAAATGCAGAACGGTTAGGATCATATTCAAGGGTTAAAACGGTAGCTTCAACGCCGAAACGCTCTCTCTTGAAATCAATGATTCTGTATTTTCTGCGGTTGCCGCCGCCTCTGTGACGAACTGTGATTCGTCCGTAACTGTTACGGCCGGCATTCTTTTTAATAGTATCAAGCAAACTTCTCTCGGGTGCAACCTTTGACAACTCGGAATAATCCATAGTAGTCATATTACGGCGACCGTTGGTAGTCGGCTTATAATGTTTAATTGCCATTTGTTTCACTCTCCTATTTTGGCTTAGCGAAGTGGTTTTCCCACTTCATACATCACCGGAAATCTTAATTTCCAAATATCCTTACTTATTAAAGCAAACCGTCAAAGAATTCAATCGGCTTTGAATTGGGCTTTAAGGTTACGATAGCTTTCTTAAAAGAAGCGGTGTATCCTTCGTATCTGCCCATTCTTCTTGCTTTACCGCGGACATTGATGGTGTTTACCTTGGCAACGTCAACCTTGAACAGCTTTTCAACAGCATCAGCAATCTGATACTTGTTAGCGTCCTTAGCGACCTTGAAGGTGTATTTCTTGTCGGCAATGCCTGACATACTCTTTTCGGTAATTACCGGAGCAATAATGATATCCTGAGCGGTTTTCATTATGCGTACACCTCCTCTATCATCTTAACGGCATCCTTAACGATAACAAGAGTGTCAGCGTTAACGATATCGTAGGTGTTAATTGTATTAACCTGAGCTGCCTTTGCGCCCTCAATGTTCTTAATTGAACGAACGGCAAATGCATTGTTTTCAGGAAGAACAATAAGAACTTTCTTCTTGGCACCGATGGCCTTTAAGCAATCGGCAACTGCCTTTGTCTTATACTCGGTAAGATTTAATTCGTCAAGAACGATTAAGTCCTTAGTAGCAACTTTATCCGAAAGAGCGGATTTAAGAGCCAAACGGCGAACCTTCTTATTTAATGAGTATGAGTAATCTCTGGGCTTCGGAGCATGAACAATACCGCCGTGTCTCCACTGAGGAGCTCTTGTTGAGCCCTGACGGGCATGACCTGTACCCTTTTGTCTCCATGGCTTTTTACCGCCGCCGGAAACTTCTGTGCGAGTCAGAGTGGACTGTGTGCCCTGACGCTGGTTAGCAAGATAGTTAACAACTGCCATGTGCATAACAACGGCGTTAACCTCTACTGCGAAAATTTCATCGGAAAGCTTAATCTTTCCTATCTTTTCGCCTGTCATATTTACAACTGATAAACTTGGCATGATTTAGAGCACTCCTTCCCTTAAGCTTTTACGCTGTCAAAAAGAACAACAATTCCGCCCTTGGGACCGGGAACGGCACCCTTAACGGCGATTATATTCTTTTCAGCATCAACCTTGACAACGCTTAAGTTCTGAACGGTTACACGCTCATGACCTAAGTGACCTGCCATCTTCTTGCCCTTAAACACTCTTGAAGGGCTGGAACAAGCACCGAGCGAACCGCCGTGACGGTGAACAGGGCCTGTACCGTGGGTTTCCTTAAGGCGTCCGAAATTCCAGCGCTTAATTGTGCCGGCATAACCTTTACCTTTGGAAGTTCCTCTTACATCAATAGCATCACCCTCAGCGAAGATGTCTGCCTTGATGATATCGCCAACATTCATAGCGCTTGTGTCTTCAAAACGGAATTCACGAAGAACCTTCTTGGGAGCTACATCGCCTTTTGCGAAATGTCCCTTCATTGGCTTATTTACCTTTGAAGCTTTAAGATCGTCAAAACCGACCTGAACAGCTTCATAACCGTCGTTCTCTGCGGTTTTCTTCTGAGAGATTACGCAGGGTCCTGCTTCAATAACAGTAACCGGAACGACATTACCGTTTGCGTCAAAAAGCTGGGTCATACCGAGCTTCTTGCCAACGATTCCTTTTTTCATTGTTTTTTCCTCCTAATGGTTATTGGTCAGCGTTTGCTGACATGACCTCTCCGGTGAGCCGATACCTTAATACATATTATATATTAAAGCTTGATTTCAATTTCAACACCGGCGGGGAGCTCAAGACCTGTAAGTGCTTCAACAGTTTTGTTTGAAGGACGGATAACGTCAATGAGCCTTTTGTGTGTTCTCATCTCAAATTGCTCACGGCTGTCTTTATACTTATGAACAGCACGCAAGATTGTTACGATTTCCTTTTCGGTAGGGAGCGGAACGGGTCCTGATACCCTGGCGCCTGTACGTTTAGCGGTTTCCACTATCTTTTCAGCGGACTGGTCTACAAGTGCATGATCGTAACCTTTGATGCGAATACGGATTTTTTCTTTCACTGCCATGTGAAAATTCGCCTCCTTAATTAGTTGGCGGGCAAAACTTACACCGTGCCGTGCATTTCTTCTCGGCACAATATAAAACCGGCATTGCTTAGGGTTTGTCTGCAATTCCGGACGACGGCTCGCACCGTCGCAGCACAAAGATTCGCAAGTATCCTTCGTGCTTCCTCATTCTTTCGCCCGGTTTAAAATCGGACATACTCCGCGGAAATTTCCCGACCTAAAAGTCGGCCACCTCCCGCATCAACGCATGTAATTACGCCACATTTTCGCAGCGTGCCTAAGTATCTTATCATAAATCAAGTCAAATTGCAAGTATTTTTTTAATTTTTTTCAAAAAATTTTTTTAAGAGAAAAATTCACTATACATTATATATATAGGCGAATATTTCGGCAAAGAATAAAGTTAATAAAAAAGTTGACATTTTTTGTTTTGGTGATATAATTATCATATAAACTAAAAGCTTTGAGAAAGAAAAGTATCTTAACCTTTAACTTTAAGTGAGCCGTAGATAGTGGGAATACGGCAGAACGGGTTTTGAGAAGAACACTTTTTAGCTGCAATCTGAAAGGCAGATGCTTAGTAGGTGCGCCGTAAACGATGCGTTAAAATCGTAAACAGTTTTTGCTGTGAGTTGACCGCTTTTGCGGTAAATCGGGTGGCACCGCGGATATTAAATTCTACGCCTATTCGTCCTGATGTTTTCGGGAGAATAGGCGTTATTTTTATTTTTCGGAGGTATTTTATGAAACACACAGACATTTTTGAGGTATTAAACAATAGGGCACTTGTTAATAATAATGTTACGGTGTGCGGTTGGGTCAGAACATCAAGGGACTCTAAAAATATGGCTTTTTTGGAGCTTAACGACGGAACAACCCTTAAACATTTGCAGATTGTTATTGATAAAGAAAAAATGAGCGATATTTCGGAGTTTATGAAGCTTGGCACTTCCCTTAAGGTAACGGGCGAGGTCGTAAAATCGGTTGTTGCGGCTGACAGCGTTGAAATAAACGCAGAAAGCATTGAGGTTTTGGGCACTTGTCCGAGCGAATATCCGCTTCAAAAGAAGCGCCATACCCTTGAATATCTTCGCACTATCCCCGCTTTAAGAGTTCGCACAAATACCTTTAATGCGGTGTTCCGTGTTCGCTCGGTAGTTTCCGCTTCTATTCACGAGTTTTTCCAAAACAATCATTATACCTATATTCATACTCCGCTTATAACCGCCTCCGACTGTGAGGGCGCAGGTGAAATGTTCAGGGTTACAACGGTAGGTGTTGAGGACGGCTTCAAGACGCAGGACGAGGCAGACGCCGCCGACTTTTTCGGCAGAAGAGCCGCTCTATCCGTTTCGGGACAGTTAGAGGGCGAGGTTGCCGCTATGGCACTCGGTAAGATTTACACATTCGGCCCCTCTTTCAGAGCCGAAAAGAGTAATACTCCCCGCCATGTTGCAGAGTTCTGGCATGTTGAGCCGGAGGTTGCTTTTGCCGAGCTTCCCGATATTATTGAGATAGCCGAGGCGCTTATTAAGCATATAATAAACGCCGTTCTTACAAAATGTCCCGAGGAGCTTAAATTCTTTGATGCTCATTTTGAAAAGGGACTTATTGAAAAACTTACAAATGTTGCAAATAACGATTTTGCGGTTATGACCTACACCGAAGCAATACAGAAGTTAAAGGAAAGCGGCGAACAGTTTAAGTATCCCGTTGAGTGGGGACTTGACCTTATGACCGAGCACGAAAGATACATTTCCGAGGTTATTTGCAAAAAGCCGGTATTCCTTACCGACTATCCGAAGGAAATCAAGTCATTTTATATGAAACAAAATCCCGACGGAAAAACCGTTGCCGCAACCGACCTTTTGGTGCCGGGTGTCGGCGAAATTATCGGTTGCAGTGAGCGTGAAGCCGACCTTGATAAGCTCCTTGACGCTATGAAGATAAGAAATATGAATCTTATGGACTATGAGGATTATATTTCGCTTCGTAAATTCGGCTCTGTTCCGCACAGCGGTTTCGGTCTCGGTCTTGAAAGAATTATTATGTATGTTACCGGTGTTCAAAATATAAGAGATGTTATTCTCTATCCGAGAACTGTCGGTTCAATTTCTTAAAAAGGAAGATATTTATGGAAAAATACACTCCGAAGCTTGATGTTTTGGAAACCCAAAAGGCAATCCGCTTTTTAAGGCATAAATTTGAAGAAAAACTTTGCGATGCGCTGAACTTAACCCGTGCTTCCGCTCCGCTTTTTGTTAAAACGGGCAGTGGTCTTAACGATGACCTTAACGGTGTTGAACGCCCCGTCCGTTTTGATATTTTGGAAACGGGCGAAATCGTTGAGGTTGTCCATTCACTTGCAAAATGGAAAAGAATGGCGCTTAAAAAGTATAACTTCCCCGTTCATTCGGGACTTTATACCGATATGAATGCCATTCGCCGTGATGAAAAGTGCGACCAAATCCATTCGCTTTATGTTGACCAATGGGACTGGGAAAAGGTTATAACAAAAGAGGACAGAACGGTTGATTACTTAAAAGAAACCGTTAAAAGTATTTACAGTGCGGTTTATGAAACCGCCGAGGAAATATCAAAGCTCTATCCTCAAATTGATAACTATCTTCCAAAGGAAATTAACTTTATTACCACAACCGAACTTTTGGATAAATACCCCGATTTGACATCAAAGCAAAGAGAGGACGCAATAGCAAAAGAAATGGGTGCGGTTTTCCTTATCGGGATAGGCGGAAAACTCAAAAACGGCGAGAAGCATGACGGCAGAGCCCCCGATTATGATGACTGGACGCTTAACGGCGACATCTTATTATATAATAGGGTTATTGACCGCAGTTTTGAGATTTCTTCAATGGGCATTCGTGTTGATAAAGACGCGCTTTTGTCTCAGCTTAAAGCCGAGGACAAGGAAGAACGGTTAAATCTTCCCTTCCATAAGGCGCTCATAAATGACGAGCTTCCGCTTTCAATAGGCGGCGGCATCGGTCAGTCACGGCTTTGTATGCTTATTTTGCAAAAGGCGCACATCGGCGAGGTCCATTCTTCGGTCTGGCCGAAGAGTGAAATTGATTTTTGCAAAGAAATCGGCGCAGAACTTTTATAAAATGTATAAAAACGGACACAAACCGAAAAGTTTGTGTCCGTTTGTTTTTTATATTGATAATTTAATTATCTATCGTGCTTCTTAAAGGGTTTACGGGGTTTTCTCGGTTGGTCGTCAAAGGCATCGTCCTCAACAACGGCGCCGTTTACCTCAACAAGAGCATCTCTTCTTGAAAGGTTAATTCTGCCCTGATCGTCAATTTCGGTAACCTTAACTATTACCTGATCGCCGACGGCAACAACATCTTCAACCTTTTCTACCCTCTTGACATCAAGCTTTGAAATATGAACAAGGCCTTCCTTACCGGGAGCGATTTCAACGAAGGCACCGAAGGTCATAAGACGGGTAACCTTACCTGAATATACGGCACCGATTTCGGGGTCATTCGCAATAAGCTCAATAATTGAGATTGCCTGTTTAGCCTTTTCGGTATCAAGACCGGAAACGAATACTCTGCCGTCCTCTTCAATGGTAATAGTGCAATCGCACTGTTCCTGAATGGACTGAATAACCTTGCCCTGCTTACCGATAACATCACCGATTTTATCGGGTGAAATAGCGGTTGTAAGCATTTTCGGAGCATATTTTGAAAGCTCTTTACGGGGCTCGGGAATACATTTAAGCATTATTTCATCAAGAATATAATCTCTTGCCTTATGAGTTTTTGCAAATGCTTCCTTGATAATTTCGGGAGTAAGACCGTGAACCTTTAAGTCCATCTGAATAGCGGTAATACCCTTATGAGTTCCGGCAACCTTAAAGTCCATATCGCCGTAGAAATCTTCAAGACCCTGAATATCAACCATTGTCATAAAGTCGCCGTAAACGCCGTCATCACCCGTAATAAGACCGCAGGAAATACCGGCAACGGGGGCTTTAATCGGAACACCGGCAGCCATCAAAGCAAGTGTTGAACCGCAGATAGAGCCCTGCGAGGTTGAGCCGTTTGAAGAAAGAACCTCAGATACAACACGGATAGCATACGGGAATTCGTCAACCGACGGAATTACCGGAACGAGAGCACGCTCAGCCAAAGCACCGTGACCGATTTCTCTTCTGCCGGGGCCACGGGACGGCTTTGTTTCGCCTACTGAATACGAGGGGAAATTATAGTGATGTATATATCTCTTTTGAACATCCTCGTCAAGACCGTCAAGCTTCTGAGCTTCGCTTATCGGAGCCAAGGTTGCAACCGATAAAACCTGAGTTTGTCCACGGGTGAACATACCCGAGCCGTGAGTTCTCGGAAGAAGGTCAATTTGAGCATTAAGAGGACGGATTTCGTCAATTCCTCTGCCGTCAACACGCTTATGCTCGTCCTTAAGCCAGGAACGAACAACATGCTTTTGAACAAGATACATAATCTCGTCAAGCTTGGCTTCGTTGCCCTCAAACATTTCGTCAAACTTCTCGTGAACAGCATCGTAAATCGGAAGAAGAGCCGCACCACGAACATTTTTATCGTCGGTATCAAGAGCTTTCTTGACATCTTCAATGCAGAATTCTTCAATTTGAGCCATAATCTCGGGGTCGGGGTTGCTTGACTCAAATGTAAACTTCTCTTTACCGATTTCGGCAACAATACCCTTGATAAACTTAACGATTTCCTTATTAACCTCGTGACCTGCCATAATGCAGTCAAACATCTGGTCATCGGGGATTTCGTTACCGCCTGCCTCAATCATCGCAACCAAATCTTCGGTTGAAGAAACGGTTAAGGTAAGGTCGGTTTTTGCACGGTCTTCAAGACCGGGGTTGATAACGATTTTGCCGTCAACAAGACCGACACTTGTTGAAGCGGTCGGGCCGTCCCAAGGAATATCGGATACTGCGATAGCGGCGGAAACACCGATAGCGGCAGTAATTTCGGGAGAACAGTCGGGGTCAACCGACATAACGGTTGCAACTACCGAGCAGTCATTACGCATATCCTTAGGGAACAAAGGACGGATAGGACGGTCAATACAGCGGGAAGACAAAATTGCCTTTTCGCTTGCCTTTCCCTCTCTTCTCTGGAAAGAGCCGGGGAAACGGCCAACGGCATACATTTTTTCCTCAAAATCAACAGATAACGGGAAAAAGTCAACACCCTCACGGGGCTTTGCGGAGGCAGTAACGGTGCAAAGAACGCTTGTTTCGCCGTAGGAAGCCAAAAAAGCGGCATTTGCAAGTCCTGCCATTTTGCCGGTTTCCAATTTAAAGGGTCTGCCGGCAATGGTGGTTTCATAAACCTTGTAGTTTTCAAACATACAAATAATCTCCTTTTGAAATTTTTTTGCGGAGATTTTTGTTTAGCAATAAATCTAAAACTTAAAAACTATGTAGGTCTTAGATTTACCGCTAAGCAACAAAATCTCCACCTAAATAAAAGCAAACCGAGCCAAAACCCCGGTTTGCTTAAATTTTTTTGATTACTTACGAAGACCGAGCTTCTTAACGATAGCACGATATCTTTCAATATCGTTCTTCTGAAGATAGGCAAGAAGGTTTCTTCTGTGACCTACCATTTTAAGAAGACCGCGACGGGAATGATGGTCCTTCTTATGAACCTCTAAATGAGCGTTTAACTCATTGATACGGGTTGTAAGAAGAGCAATCTGAACTTCCGGAGAACCGGTATCGCCTTCGTGTGTGGCATAGTCAGCCATAACCTGCTTCTTTGTTTCAGCTGTCATTTCTTTCACTCCTTAAACTGAAAATTTGTCCGCCGTATTCCGAGCCGAAGGTCACGAGTGAACCGCATAAAACGGCAGCCGCCAAAGGCACAGAATAGGGTAACCTTATGAATTATATCACAAGGTTTTATAAAAGTAAAGCATTTTTTACATATATTTAGAATAGTTTTGCGAATTTTCCTTTTATTTATTACCGTAAATGTAAAAATATTTGAAAAAACCGTTACTTTTATTAGAAATATCTCTTCAAAAGTCCCTCAAATGCCTTACCGTGTCTTGCTTCATCACGAGCCATTTCGTGAAACCCTCATAAATACAGTGCGTATCAATTCACACGCAAAAAATCGCACCACAGTTCGCACCAAAAGCACTCAAAAATATATGCTTAATAACTGTTTTTTAAATTTTTCAAGAGTTATCAGTTTGAAATATCAGTTGTATCATTTCTATGTTTGTTTCCCTTAATGATTTTAACAATATTATAAATTTGATAAGGAAAATACGCAAAAATTCCTACATATATTGCGCAAGCAAATGTTATTATCCAAAAAACAGAGGCAAATATCTTAAACTTTAATGTGCGCTTTGAGATATAACGGACAGCAAGTATAATACTTGATACAATCATACTGAATCCAAAACCACCTAAACAACCAAACAGTAAGAATGATTGTATTTTGCTATCGTTTATCAAAGGTTGCATAGAGCCAACAAATCCGTAAAGAATAAAGCCTGTGACCAACACGCACATTGTAGAAACAAGATATTCTATTCGTTGTTTTTTAGTCATTTGCATTCTCCTATAATGAAAAATAAAAATATACGCTACAACAATGATATCATATTTTTTAGCAACCGTCAATTAAATACCACTTAAAATTCCTGCTTTACAATATTACCGACATTTGACAAAAACCTTATTTTATGATATTATCTTTTCGGTGCAAATGCACCCTTAAAGGCTACCATAACGGTAATAGGCGGTTTGGTCCTCTTTTTATGAGAGGGCGTTCGCCCTCTCTGTATTTGAGGGGGTGATGCTATGGAGTATTATTTCCTTTTGATTTTAGTACTGATTGCAGCCACAGGCTACATAATAAGCATAAAAAAATAAACCGCCCCGCTCTGCAAAGTTAGGCGATTTATTTTTCGATAATTTTGAGGGCTGACCGTCTATTCGGTAGCCTTTCTGTTTTTATTATAACAGTTTATTCCGATTTGTCAACTGTTATTACTTAAAATATCTGTTAAGTAACCCCTCAAATGCCTTACCGTGTCTTGCTTCGTCACGAGCCATTTCGTGAACGGTGTCGTGAATGGCGTCAAGGCCTAACTCTTTTGCAAGCTTTGCGAGTTCGTTTTTGCCCATTGTTGCGCCGTTTTCGGCTTCAACACGAACCTTTAAGTTTTCCTTGGTGCTTTCGCTTACTACTTCGCCCAACATCTCGGCAAACTTTGCGGCATGCTCGGCTTCTTCCAAAGCTGCCTTTTCCCAATAAAGACCGATTTCGGGATAACCCTCTCTATGAGCGGCTCTTGACATGGCAAGATACATACCAACCTCTGTGCATTCGCCGTTAAAGTTATCACGAAGACCGTCAATAATTCTCTGGTCAACACCCTTTGCAATACCGATAACATGCTCGGCAGCCCAGCTCATTTCGCCAGATTTCTCCTGAAACTTTGAAGCGGGAGCATGGCAAATCGGACACTCTGCCGGTGCCTCATCACCCTCATAGGTGTAACCGCATACTAAACATACATACTTTTTCATTTTTATTTCCTCCAAAATTAAAATATAAATTTATTACTTCCGATTACATTCTTCGCACAGTCCGTAAACAACGCAAACGGTTGTATCGGCGGCAAATCCGCTCTCGGTTGCAAACTCGCTGAACATATCGTTTTTTAAGGGATAATCAATAATTTTACCGCACTTGCGACAGGCAAAATGAATATGTGGCGATATATCCCCGTCATACCGCTCGGTTCCGTCGCCTACCGAAATTTCCAAAATCTCTCCGCTTTTGCCAAGCTCGGCAAGGTTACGGTAAACTGTTCCGAGACTGATATTCGGTATCTCTTTTCGCACTTCTTCGTATATAAAGGAAGCGCTCGGATGAGCTTTTGAATTTTTAAGGACTTTAAGAATAGCTTCGCGTTGTCTGGAATATTTCCTCATAAAGTTCTCCAAAAACGATAATCATTACTATTATTATAACAAAATTTTCCTGTTTGTCAAGAAAAAACAAAAAAGTGTTGACATTTAACATCAAAGATAATAATATAAGATTGTTAAAAATATGAAAAACTTTTAGGAAACGGAAGACGAGTATGGGTAAGGATAAAATTTCAAACTCGGTAATCAGAAGAATGCCCCGTTACCACCGATTTTTAGGTGAACTTAAATCGCAGGGGATTATGAAAATTTCTTCGGGTGAATTAAGTCGCAGAATGGGACTTACGGCAAGTCAGGTCCGTCAGGACTTTAACTGCTTCGGTGAATTCGGTCAGCAGGGTTACGGTTATAATGTTGACATTTTGCAGGAAGAAATCGGCAAGATTTTAGGTCTTGACGGCAAAAAAAGTGCCATAATAATCGGTGTCGGAAATTTAGGCCGCACCGTTGCGCAACATATAAATTTCAACTCCTTCGGCTTTCAAATTATCGGACTTTTTGACGAAAAAGAATCATTGGTAGGACAAATGATTAAAAATGTTCCGATAAGAAACATTCAGGCGCTTGACGAATTTTGCCGAGAAAACAGACCGCAGGTTGCCGTTCTTTGCATACCGAAAAATGCCGCAAAGCAATTAACCGAACAGCTTTACAAGCTCGGAATAAAGGGCTTTTTGAATTTCAGCCATTACGATATTGCTATTAACTACCCCGATGTTTCGGTTGAAAATGTCCATATTATTGACAGCTTGATGACCCTTTCTTATAAACTGACAAATGACGAAAAATAATAATTAAATAACAAAACCGAGGTTCACAAAGAAAGTGAATCTCGGTTTTTATTTTATAAGTGTAAATTTACTGCTCGTTCATTACCGCTTCTTCGGTTGCATTTTGAATATTTTCGTCATAGGATAAAATCGGTTTTATCTTTTCTTTCTTGATTTTTCTACTGACATAGTTTTTAGTTATCTTCGCAACAAGCGGAGAAAGGGTTATGACACCTATCAAGTTCGGAATCATCATAAGACCGTTAAATGTATCGGAAATATCCCAAGCAAGAGAAGATGTTAAAACGGCGCCGAAGAATACTGTGCAGATATGAATAATCTTAAACACGAAAACGCTCTTTTCGCCGAAAAGATATTCCCATGCCTTTGAGCCGTAATGCGACCAGCCGAGAACGGTTGTAAATGCAAAAAGGAACATGGCAATAGCGATAAACTTTTCGCCTATATTGCCCCAACTGAACACGCTGTTAAATGCCGAAGCAACAAGCGTTGAATCTTCAAGACCTTTTGCAAGCTTACCTGTTTCAAGGTTATAAAGTCCCGAGGTTAAAACAACCAAAGCGGTCATTGTGCAAACAACCATTGTATCGGCAAAAACCTCAAATATTCCCCACATACCTTGCTGAACGGGCTCCTTAACATCGGAATTTGAATGGACCATAACCGAGGAGCCGAGACCTGCTTCATTAGAGAAAACGCCTCGCTTAAAGCCCTGCGTAATAACCCTGCTTATAAGCGTTCCTATGATACCGCCCTCAATGGCAACCGGCTTAAATGCGGTAACAAAAATTGACTTTAATGCAGGAAGAATGTTTTGATAATTATACGCAATTATTGTGAGCGAGCCCAAAACAAACAGAATAATCATAAAAGGAACGGCTTTTTCGGCAAAGGACGCAATTCTCTTTAATCCGCCCAAAACGATTATACCCGTAAGAAGCATTATTACAACGCCTAAAATGATATTATATACCGAAATGTCGCCGAAAAGGATTTTATCGGACAAGGGTTTAATATCAAACGCCTTTTTAACATTTAATACGATTTTGTTAACCTGTCCCATAGCGCCGATACCGAAGGACGCAAGAATAGCAAAGCAGGAGAACAAAATTGCCAAAAACTTACCGAATTTCTTAAATCCGAATTTAATGTTCTTGTCCTCAAATTTGTATCCGCCGAGACCGTCCTGCAAATAATACATTGCGCCGCCGGACCACTCGCCCTTTTCATTCTTTCTGCGGAAGTAAATACCGAGCACATTTTCGGAATAGTTTGTCATCATACCGAAAAATGCGGCAACCCACATCCAGAAAACCGCACCGGCTCCGCCCAAAACAATAGCGGCGGCAACACCGGCGATATTTCCCGTTCCTACCGTTGCGGCAAGAGCAGTGCAAAGCGCCTGAAACGGCGAAATTGAAGATTTATCCTTCGTGTGCCCTATTACCTTTTTGTCAAATAAACTGCCGACGGTGTTTTTCCACCAATGTTTAAGGTGCGAAAGTTGGAAAAATCTTGATAAAACCGTCATCAAAATTCCCGTGCCGATAAGGATAATAAGTCCTATCTTAACCCAAACAAAGTCGTTAATAACTCCGTTTATTTCGGCAAATTTGTTCAAAAATGCTTGCATTATGCATCCCCCTTAAAAAAATAAGGTGCCATATAATAACGGCACCTTAAAAAACATAAAAGTAAAGAAGAAATAAAACCTTTGTCCTTTTGCCTGAGAGATTAACGGCGACTAACCGTTTTGCCCCTTCGGCACCGACCTATTTTCAGTCGGGTTCTCCAAAGTCCCATCAGTTTACAGTCTTTATTCATATAGAACGCCTGAGAGTGTTACTCCTTCGGCTGCGAAAACGCATTTCCTGCAAACATCACATAGCACATATTAAGTTGATAAAAGTCATTATACCACTTTTTTTGAAAAATGCAAGTATTTTTTATCTGTAAAGAAAAAAACTTGACAGCATAAAACTTTTGTGTTATAATTCGTTAGGTGTAAAGAAAAAAACTTTACAAAGGAATGGTTTTATGACCGAGAAGGATTTAATGGTCGGCGCATTAAACGATGTTTACGGCGAGTTTTTAAGCAGTAAACAGCGGCGCATTATTTCGGCTTATTACGATGAGGATTTATCCCTTGCCGAGATAAGCGAAAACGAGGGTATCACCCGTCAAGCCGTTCTTGACTCCATTAAAAGGGCCTCGGCAAAGCTTAATAATCTTGAAAAGAAATACGGCTACTTAAAAACCTTTTTAGCCCTTAAAGATTTAAGCGAAAAAGCAAAATCGGGCGAAAAAAACGCCGTTAAAGATATTCTTAAAATAATTGATAACTTATAATTTATTCATTATATATAAAGGTGGTGAATTTCCTTGGCATTTGATAATTTATCCGATAAACTTGCAGGTGTTTTCAAAAAACTCCGTAACAGAGGCAAACTCTCCGAAAGCGATGTTAAAGAGGCGATGCGTGAGGTGCGTTTGGCGCTTTTAGAGGCCGATGTAAACTATAAGGTCGCAAAGGATTTTACAAATAAGGTTGCCGAAAAGTGTATCGGTGAGAATGTTATGGAAAGTCTTACCGCCGCTCAGATGGTTGTAAAAATCGTCCGTGAAGAACTGACCGCCCTTATGGGAAGCGAGCAGGTGCGTCTCAATACCGCTTCAAAAATCCCTACGGTTATTATGATGTGCGGTCTTCAGGGTTCAGGTAAAACGACCCACTGTGCAAAACTTGCAAAATTCCTTAAAACAAAGGGACACAGACCCATGCTTGTTGCAGGAGATATATACAGACCTGCCGCCATTGAGCAGTTAAAGGTTGTCGGCTCTCAGGTTAATGTTCCCGTCTTTGAAAAGGGCACTCAAGCCCCCGAAAAAACCATTGTTGAGGCCGTTTCTTACGCAAGGGACTACGGACACGATTTTGTAATCCTTGATACCGCCGGCCGTCTTCATGTTGATACCGAGCTTATGGATGAGCTTATCCGCATTACAAAAACGGTTGAAATTGATAATATACTTCTTGTTATTGACTCTATGGTCGGTCAGGATGCCGTTAATGTTGCCAAAGCGTTTAACGATATTTTGGAAATTGACGGTGTAATTTTAACAAAGCTTGACGGCGATACAAGGGGCGGTGCCGCTCTTTCGGTTAAGGCGGTTACGGGCAAACCGATTATGTTTGCCGGTGTCGGCGAAAAGCTTGACGCCATTGAGGAGTTCCACCCCGACAGAATGGCAACCCGTATTTTAGGTATGGGCGATGTTCTTTCGCTCATTGAAAAGGTTGAAAACGAGATAGACGAGAAAAAGGCGGAGGAAACCGCAAGGCGTCTTCAGGAAAATAAATTTGATATGAACGATTTGCTTGACCAGTTCGGGCAGATTAAAAAAATGGGTAATATCAAGAGCTTGGTTTCAATGATTCCCGGTGTCGGTAATCAGCTTAAGGATGTTGATATTGACGAGCGCCAGTTTGACCGTATAGAAGCGATTATCAAGTCAATGACCAAAAAAGAGCGCTTAAAGCCCGATATTATAAATGCTTCAAGAAAGCGCCGCATTGCCGCCGGTTGCGGTCAAACGGTTGAGGAAGTCAACCGTTTGCTTAAACAGTATGAGCAGATGAAAAAGATGTTCAAACAGATGAACGGCAAATCGGGCAAACGCAAAATGATGCGTGGTATGGGTGGATTTAACCCAAAAGATTTCGGTTTATAAGGTTATCCCTTTTAAATAAATATTTTTTAACGGAGGTGTAATAGTTATGGCAGTTAAAATCCGACTTCGCAGACTCGGTGCAAAGAAGGCCCCCTTCTACCGTGTTGTTGTTGCCGATTCAAGATATCCGAGAAACGGCCGTTTCATTGAGGAAATCGGAACATACGATCCTACCAAGGACCCTGCCGCTGTTAATATTGACGGTGACAAGGCAAAAGAGTGGATAAAGAACGGTGCACAACCGACCGATACCGTTAAGGCATTACTTAAGAAAAACGGTATAATTGACTAATTTACAGGAGAAAAAAATTATGAAAGAATTATTAGTTGCCATGGCTTCCGGCTTAGTTGAAAATCCGGATGCTGTAAATGTAACAGTTGACGAGCCGAACGAAGAAGGCATTATCGTTTATCACCTTAATGTAGCTGAGGGCGATATGGGCCGTGTTATCGGTAAGGAAGGCCGCATTGCCAAAGCAATCCGCAGTGTTATGCGTGCCGCTGCCGCTCGTAACAACCAGAAGATTATGGTTGAAATTGACTGATATTTATTAGTCAAATCGGTTGCCGAAATCGGTAACCAAAACCGTAAATTGCTACCCCCTTTTTTGGGGGTATTAGTTTATATAAAAAAGGAGGAAACAGTATGATAAAGGAATTTTTAGAGGCGGGAAAGGTTGTCGGAACTCACGGCATTAAGGGTGCAGTCCGTTTTCAGCCCTGGTCTGACGAGCCCGATTTCTTAAAGGGCATCAAAACCGTTTATCTTGCCGATAAAACACCCGTAAATATTGTTTCCGTTAAGCCCCACGGCAATATTGCGATTATTGAATTTGAGAATGTAAATTCCATTGAGGATGCCGAAAAACTCCGCAATAAAACAGTTCTTGTAAAAAGAAGCGACGCAAAAATCCCCGAGGGCAGATATTTTATAGAAGAAATAATCGGCTCAAAGGTTTTTGACGAAAAATCGGGTGAGCTTTTGGGCATTTTGTCCGATGTTTCGCCGACCGGTGCCAACGATGTATGGCATATTAAAAAGGACGGTAAGGAATATTTAATTCCCGCCATTGAAAGTGTTATTGTTTCGGTGGATATTGAAAACGAAAAGGTTATTATTAACCCGTTGGAGGGCATTTTTGATGAGAATTGATATTATGACCCTTTTCCCCGAAATGTGCGAAAATGTCTTGTCGGAAAGCATAATAGGCAGGGCAAGAAAAGCCGAAAAGGTGGAAATTGTTTGCACAAATATCCGTGATTTTGCCGGAAATAAGCATAATAAGGTTGACGATACCCCTTATGGCGGCGGTATGGGTATGATTATGTCCGCCGACCCGATTTATAACTGCTATAAGAGTTTATACGGCGAAAATGAGGAAAAACCGCACCTTATTTATATGTCTCCAAAGGGCAAAACCCTTACTCAAAAAAGGGCCGTTGAACTTTCAAAGCTTGACCGTATCGTGCTTTTGTGCGGTCATTATGAGGGCATTGACGAAAGGGTTATTGAGGAGATTGTTGACGAGGAAATTTCGCTCGGCGATTATGTTTTGACCGGTGGCGAGCTCCCCGCCCTTACCCTTGCCGATGCTGTTTGCCGTATGCTTCCGGGCGTTCTCTCGGACGACCTTTGTTTTGAAGAAGAAAGCCATTTTGCAGGACTCCTTGAGCACCCGCAATACACAAAGCCGTCAGTTTGGCACGAAAAAGAGGTTCCCCCTGTTCTTCTCTCGGGCAACCATGCCGAAATCGCAAAATGGAAAAGAAAGCAGTCACTTTTAATTACAAAGGAACGCCGACCCGAAATGTTTGAAAAAATCGCACTTGATAAAAAGGATATGAAACTCTTAATTGAAGATTAGTTTTAATTAGTTGTTATTTTGACCAAATCCGACTATATAAAACCCCTAATAGTTGGATAAAAATTAGAACTTATTCACAAAATATTGACGATTTCATTTAATGTGGTATAATAGTTATGTTGATAAATTCCGAAATAAATCAAGGAGAGTTATTATGTGCGTTAAAGATGTAACAATTCAGAATCAAGTTGGTTTACATGCCCGTCCGGCAACCTTCTTTATCCAAAAAGCAAACGAATTTAAATCATCCATTTGGGTTGAAAAAGACGAACGCAAGGTTAACGCAAAGAGTCTTTTGGGCGTTCTCTCCCTTGGTATTGTAGGCGGAACAACAATTAAGATTATCTGCGACGGAATTGACGAAAAAGAAGCTCTTGAAGGCCTCGTAAATCTCGTTAATTCGGGCTTTGCCGACTAATATTAAAGTTTTAAGCAACACCAAAACCCGTATCACTTAATTCTGATAACTAAACATATCAGGCGCAGTTGGATGCTTGCTCTTGTGGGGTCTGGTGTTCAGTAGTTACACATCATAATTTAATATTTCCGGGTGTGGCGCAGCTGGATGCTTGCCATTGGGGGCAAGCGTAGACACATAGACAATTTAATATTATATATTTCCGGGTGTGGCGCAGCTGGATGCTTGCTCTTGTGGGGTCTGGTGTTCAGAATTGTGTTCCATCGTTTAATATTTCCGGGTGTGGCGCAGCTGGTAGCGCGCTTGACTGGGGGTCAAGAGGCCGCAAGTTCAAGTCTTGTCACTCGGACCAAAAAAGTTCCCGATGCTTTTGCATCGGGGATTTTTTCATTATAAAAGTTTAAAATTTTTTTTTATTTAAAGCCGAAACAAAAAAGGCACCGAAGACGGTGCCTTAATTTATTGTTTTTAAGCTTTCTTTTTGTTTGCGCCGCCACGCTGTTTCCAGCAAACCCAAAGAGGACCTGCAATAAACATAGAGGAGAAGCAACCCGAAAGCAAACCGAATGCCATCGGAATACCGAAGGTTCTAAGAGATGTTAAACCGCAAATTTCAGCAACAACGATAATTGTTAAAACAGCGGCGATGGTTGTTACGGATGTAACAATATTTCTCGTCATAACGCCCTTGATACTCATATTCATATTTTCTTCAAGAGTAACCTGCGGATAATATTTCTTTGTTTCACGAACACGGTCATAAACAACGATAGTATCGTTAAGCGAGTAACCGAGGATTGTAAGAACAACCGCCATATAGTTTGAATCTATCTGCAAACGGAAGATAGCGCAAACGCAGAATGTTACCAAAAGGTCAAGCACCAAAGCAACAAGCGCGGTAAGAGCCGCGGAAACACCGCCGATTTTTCTGAATCTTATTCCGACATAGATTACAACCAAAATTGCCGTTAAAACAATGGCAACCATACTCTTTGCGAAGAAGCTTCCTGCAACCGAGGAGCTTACGGAGTTTGACTCTGAAAGCTCAACCTTGTTCTTTTTGAACTTTTCGGTCAACTCGTTTGTTAATTTTTCCTGCTTCTCGGTGCTTAACGACTTATTACCTGCTATGCTTATTACATAGGTTTTGGCGCCGCCGTTAATACCCTCGTTTTGACTTAAAGTGAAATCGGTTTTACCAAGAGAGGTTTTAACCTGCTTTTCAAAATCGGCCTGCTTTAAGTTGCCCTCATAAGAATAGGCAACACGGGCACCGCCGCTGAAGTTGATATCTAAACGAAGTTTAGCAAAAATTGAAAACAGAATACCGGTAACAAGAATAACAGCATAAACGATTAAAGCTATTTTCATTACCTTTTTGGAATTTATCTTATTTATCATTTTTCTTACCTCCGTAAAGTGCAGGTTTTCTGAAGAGCTTGATTTGAGAAATGCTCTTTAACATATACTTAGAAGCAAGAACACCCATGATAAGGTTGAAGATAACGCCGATTATAAGGGTATAACCGAATGCGTAAATTGAACCGGTAATTGAAGAACCGAACAAGTTCATAATGGGTGATAAGAGTTTTGCAAAGAAGGTATCGGGGTTACCGAATGCACCCATAAGAACAAGCGATACGATAACGATGGTAACATTACCGTCAATAATAGCGGATAAGCTGTTCTTAAATCCGGAATCAATGGCACCGTCAATACTCTTGCCCTTCTTAAACTCATCACGGATTCTCTCGGCGGCAATAACATTACAGTCAACACCGACACCGATTGAAAGGATGATACCGGCAATACCCGGAACGGTAAGGGTAAATGAATTGGTATCGGGGAAGAATCCCGAGATACAAGCAATAGTTCCCGCAAGCTGACCTAAAAGGGCAATAACTGCTACAAAACCGTGCAATCTGTAACGACCAATCATTATAATACAAACAATACCGAAAGCGATAGCGCCTGCAATAAGCATAACTTTAAGTGCGTTATTACCGAGCGTCGGGGAGATAATTTGAAGTTTACCGCCCTCACCGGTTGTTTTACCGTCGGCAGAGGTTGTATCGGTTGTAAGGGCAAACGGAAGCGAACCTGCGTTTATCTGCTTTGCAAGATACTCTGCCTCGCTCTGCTCAAAGTCACCGTAGATTATTGCCTGTCCGCCGGAAATCGCCTGACTGCAACCTGCGGTTGAAATATTTTCGTCATCCATATAGATAGAAATCTTTGTTCCGTTAGCAGCGGCATTTGAGGTTGCCTGATAAAATGCAGCGGCACCCTTTGAATCAAGCTTTAAGCTTACACAGTGACCGTTTTCCTGATTATAAGTATAGGCCGCATTTTCAACAACCTCACCGGTCATAAACGGAGTTCCGTTTTTCTCGGTTCCCTCATAAAATTCAAGCTGAGCCGAAGCGGAAAGCTTATCAACTGCCTCCTGAGGATCAAAATCATCATTACCGGCAGTTCTCGGGAAACGAACGATTACCTGATGACTCTTTTTATCAACATAAACTTCAGAGTCGGTAATATTAAGACCTGTAAGACGGGTTTCAATAATTGCCTTAGCGGATTCCATATCCGAATCGGTTATTTTAAGACCCTTTTTGTCGGGAGAGAAAACGGCTTCAACACCGCCGGAAATATCAATACCCCAACGAATTTTGTTGGCTCCCTTAATATAAGTTTTTTCTGTATCGCCGAAGTAATCGTGAAAACCGAAGAAGGCACTGTAAGAAAGCGCCAAAATCAAAACGAAGATCACAAAAAATACCGGCTTGCCCACTCTTTTGGACTTCATTGGCAAATCCTCCAATTCGTTACCCTTTATCCTTATTGCTATCGGGAAAAGGGCATTCGCTTATAGGTAAAGACACTTTTACCTATAGTTATGGTAACATTATACTAAATTATCTCGTTAAAGTCAATGCGAAATCCGCTAAAACGACTAATAATATGTAACTTTTGGTTTTTTTAACAAAAATTTAAGTCAATATTCCTTTTTATAAAGGGATAATTTGTATTACTTTACAAAAATATGCAATTAAAGAATACTTTCAAGCGTTGCATACCTTACAGCGCAGGAAAGGACCTTTGCGGCGGCGGTTATATCCTCTAAGCTCGGATAGGACGGCGCTATTCTTATATTAGAATCGTCGGGGTCAAATCCGTGAGGATATGTTGCACCGACATTTGTAAGGGTCAGTCCTGCCTCTTTGCAAAGCTCTCCTACCCTTTTGGCGCAACCTTTTTTAACAAACAAGCTGATAAAATATCCGCCCTTCGGGTTTTGCCATTTGGCTATATCCAAGTTCTTTAATGTTTTATCAAACTCATTAAGAACGGCATCAAATTTAGGTCTTAAAATTTCCGCCTGTTTTTTCATTTGATTCTTAACGGCTTTAACATCGGGCAAAAACTCAATATGTCTTAACTGATTTATCTTATCGGGACCTATCGCCTGAACTTTAAGACGGGTTTTAATAATTTCTATCATTTTATCACTTGCCGCCATAGCCGCAACACCGGCGCCGGGGAAGGTTATCTTTGAGGTTGAAGCAAACATAATCGGCATATCCTCATTACCGTTCTTTTTGCACTCCTCAAACAAGTTAAGAAGAGTATCGCCCTCATCATATAAATCGTGAACAACATAGGCATTATCCCAGAAGATATGGAAATCCTTTGCGGCGGGTTTTAATTTTGCAAAACGGCGCACCGTTTCGTCGCTGTAAGTAATACCGTCGGGATTTGAATATTTAGGAACGCACCAAATACCCTTTACGGTTTCGTCCTTTACATATTCTTCAACCATATCCATATTAGGACCGCTTTCGGTCATCGGGATAGTTATAAGCTCAAATCCGAAATGCTCAACTATGGCAAAATGGCGGTCATAACCGGGGGCGGGACAAAGAAATTTTCTCTTTTCTTCAAAAAGCCACGGCTTTCCGCCGAGCCCGTGAGTCATACCTTGAGCTACCGTATCAAACATCATTGTAAGCGAAGCATTACCGCCGACAATTACATTTTTATTAGGAACACCGAAAATATCGGCAAAAAGCTTTTTCATTTCAGGAATACCGTCAAGTCCGCCGTAGTTTCTTATATCGGCGCCGTTTTCCATAGTAAAATCGGTATTATTATTTACAAGTTCAAGCATTTCATTTGAAATATCAAGGTTATCGCTTCCGGGCTTTCCTCTTGACATATCAAGCGAAAGGTTAAGCGCTTTCAGGTCTTCAAATTCTTTTTTAACATTTGAAAACTCATTTTGAAGCTCCTCATTTGTCATTTCGGAATATTTTTGCATATTTCTACATCTCCTAAAAAAGTGTCAGCAATTCATTATATTACTTTTTTCGGAATTTTGCAATATATTAGGCGAAAGAAAAAATCTTTCGCCCAACAAATTTACTGACACATTGTTTTTATTCCGTCAAAAAGTTCTCCTGCGGCACGAACAACCTTAGCCGAGCCCTTTGTTATATTGTGTTTATCGCTTAAAACCGCTTTTCCCACAACAACAACGGTGGCTCCTGCCAACATTCCGGCGCCCATTCCTTTAACAAATGACATTCCGTTTTTTTGCATACTAAAACCTCCCTTTTAGGATTATTATATCCAAAAAAAGAGAGGTTTATTATTTTTTTGTAATCATTTCAAAAAGCCGTTTATGATTTCCTGCTCGGCTTGCTGCTCGGTAAGTCCCAATGTCATAAGTTTTATTAACTGTTCACCGGCGATTTTACCGATTGCCGCCTCGTGAATAAGCGAAGCGTCAATATGATTTGCGCAAATTTCGGGGATTGCCTCAACCTTTGCGTTATCCATAATAATCGCATCACATTCGGTATGCCCCGAACAAAGATTATTTCCGTTGATATTTGACTTAAAGCTCTGGAAAGAATCGTCCTTTGCAACCGAACGGGATATTACATTGGCTCCCGAATTTTCGCCGTTAAGGTCAACGGTAAAATCGGTTGTCGCACGCTGAACACCGTGGGTCATAAGTTTTTCCTTAATTACAAGCGTTGCATTATCGGCAACCGACGCCTTTGTAATACGGTCAGTTGAATCAATGCCCTTGATTTGGGTTGTTTCCATTTCCATATAACCGCCGTCGGCAATATTTATAACGGTTGTCGGATTCATAACCTTTGAGCCGTTGCCGTCGCCCTCGCCGTAGTGCCGCTCAATATACTTAACCTTTGCGTTTTTGCCGACAAAAAAGGTATGAATACCGTCATGCCTTGACTCGTCATCACCGCAGTTATGAATACCGCAACCTGCCATAATGGTAACATCGCAGTTTTCACCTATTATGAAGTCATTATACACCATTTCGGTATATCCCGATTTATCAATAATAACGGGGATATGAACGGTTTCGCCCTTAGTTCCCGGGCGAATAATAATATCAATGCCCGGCTTGTCCTCTTTATTTCTTATTTGGACACTCTCGGTTGTATTTCTTCCGCCCAAACCGCCGTTTGCGCGGATATTATAAGCACCGGTCGGCAAAGAGTCCATATCGGCAATAATTTTTAATAGTTGCTTTTCGGTATCGTTAATCACTTTGCGCCCTCCAAATTATCCGTAAGCACACTGCAAGCAGGGTTACTCGCCGACAAAAGCTCGGGCAGAATATCCGACTTTTTACCGTATGCTTCAAGGTTGCCGGCGGAAATTACCGCCACCTTATCCGCAATATTCAAAATTCTCTCCTGATGAGAGATTATTATAATTGAGCCGCCTAATGTTGAATGCATTTTTTCAAAAACATTTATAAGGTTATTAAAGCTCCAAAGGTCAATACCTGCCTCCGGCTCGTCAAACAAAGATACCTTTGTTCCCCTCGCAAGAACGGTTGCAATTTCAATTCTTTTAAGTTCTCCGCCCGAAAGCGAGGAGTTTACCTCTCGGTCAACATAGTCCCTTGCGCAAAGACCGACTTGGGACAAATAGTCACACGCCTTTGCAACGGTTATATCCTTACCGGATGCCAAAGAAATTAAATCCTTAACGGTAATCCCCTTAAATCTGACGGGTTGCTGAAAGGCAAAGCTTATGCCCTTTTGGGCTCTTTCGGTTATGGAAAGCTCGGTTATATCCTCGCCGTCAAGCAAAATCTTACCCGATGTCGGTTTTATTATTCCGGCAATAATTTTTGCAAGGGTTGACTTGCCGCCGCCGTTCGGTCCCGTTATTGCAATAAAACCGTCCTCAAATTTTAGAGAAATATTTTTAAGAATTTCCTTTTTGCCGTTTTCGGTATCGGCAGAAAAAGAAATGTTTTTAAGTTCTAACATTTTTTCCTCCGAGCATAATAAACTATCTTAAATTATACCCAAAAGCCCTGAAAAAATCAACAAGGATTTTTATGTTGCTTTAATTATATTACTGTGATACAATAATTTATTGTACTGGAGAGATGAAACCTATGAACAAAAACAACATTAAGGGATCGCTTATTTTGCTTTTGGCTTCGCTCCTTTGGGGACTTGCCTTTGTTGTTCAAAGAGATGCTTCAAGCAAAATAAAGCCCTTTGCCTTTAACGGACTGAGGTCCTTGCTCGGTGCCGCTGTCATTATGCTTTTCCTGCTTGTTAAGAAAAAGGTGGATAAAAAGCCGATTTTTACACTGACAAGGGAATACTTAAAAAATGCAATTAAGGGCGGCGTTATCTGCGGAACGGCTCTTTTAATATCGGTCAATTTACAGCAATACGGCATAGCGGTTTACGAAAACGGTGTTGCCGCCGAGGCAAGGTCGGGCTTTTTAACGGCTCTTTATGTTATTTTGGTGCCGATAGCTTCGGTCATTCTTAAAAAAAGAGTTCCCGTTCTTGTTTGGATAGCCGTTGCTATTGCTACCGTCGGAATTTATTTCTTATGTCTGACGGGGGGCTTTACCTCAATATATTTAGGCGATGTTTTAATGTTCAGTTGTGCTCTAACATTTACTGTTCATATTATGGCTATTGATGCATTTTGCGAAAAGGTCGGCGGCCCTCAGCTTTCGGTTTTTCAGTTTACCTTTTGCGGAATTATATCCATAATTCTTTCGTTTGTATTTGAAGGCGGTTTTTCGCCGAGCACGGTTTACAACGCTCTGCCTCAAATTCTTTATATGGGTGTATTTTCAAGCGGCGCCGCTTATACGCTTCAAATCGTCGGACAAAAATATGCCGAGCCGGCTATTGCCTCAATTTCAATGAGTTTTGAAAGTGTTTTTGCGGCACTCGGAGCCGTCGTAATCGTAGGAACGGTTCCGAAACCGAGAGAGATACTCGGCTGTGTTCTCGTTTTTGTTGCGATAATAACCGCTCAAATTCCCGAATTTTTGAAAAAGGATAATTAAAGTAAAGGACAGATACTTATGGCAAGACACACAAGAAAACAACTTATTTGGCGAAGAAGATTTTTTGTTTCATTTTGCGTTTTGGTAATTGCAGGAATTATAATAGGCGCAGGTTTTGGCATTAAAACCCTTATTAAACACGGCGAAAATTCAACCGATAATAAGAAAAACCAAACCGTTACCGAAACAAAAGACGGAAAAACAGAGGAAAATCCCACACTCGTTTCTTCGGTTACGGTTATTAACACCGGAGATATTATGGTTCATTCAACCCAGCTTGACGGTGCAAAAAGCGGCGACGGTTACGATTTCTCCGCATTTTTTAAGCATATAAAAAACAATGTTTCCGCCGCCGACCTTGCTATTGCAAATTTGGAGGTAACATTTGGCGGAAGCGAATCGGGCGCATATTCGGGTTACCCTGCATTTAACACGCCCGACTGCCTCGCCGACTGCATTAAGGACGCAGGTTTTGACCTACTTCTTACCGTAAATAACCACTGTTACGATACGGGTATTTTCGGTCTTAAAAGAACTCTTGATGTTCTGAAAGAGAAAAATCTATCTTATGTCGGAACAAGAAAAGATACATCCGAAAACCTCTACACCGTTAAAAAAGTCAACGGTATAAAATTAGGCATTACGGCTTACGGATACGAAAATGTATGTAAAACACCGGGAAGAAAGTCCCTTAACGGCAACATTATTTCGGCAGAGGCAAACGACCTTGTCAACACCTTTAATTATGACCGTATTAACGAATTTTATGAGAATGCCGAAGATACGATTTCAAAAATGAAAGAAAAAGGCGCCGATAAGATTATCTTTTATATGCACTGGGGCGAAGAATATCAGTTAAGCGAAAACACCCACCAAAAAGCGATAGCGCAAAAGCTTTGTGATTTAGGTGTTGATATTATTATAGGCAGCCATCCTCATGTTGTTCAGCCGGTTGAGCTTCTAACCTCAAGCGGCGGCGACCGCAAAACAATTTGTTGTTATTCAATGGGTAACGCTATTTCAAATCAAAGGCAGGAAATTATGCACCCCGAATGCACAACAGGGCACACAGAGGACGGAATGCTTATAAGTTATACTATTGATAAATATTCCGACGGCTCAACAAAAATTAGAAGCTTTGATATAACGCCCACTTGGGTTGATAAATACAAAGGCGGAAGCGGTTATCAATATTCAATTTATCCTCTTTCTTCAAGTAATTCCGGAGCCGGCTTCGGTCTTACGGGCACCGCCCTTTCAAAAAGCCAGAGGTCTTATTCAAGAACAATGGATATAATCGGCGCAGGACTAAACGAGGTTAAAAACTACTTGAAAGCCGGTCTTAACTGATATATTTTTGTTGTTCTTTTCAATTTTCGTTAATCATAGAAAAATAAGCAAACACCAAACGGTGTCTGCTTATTTTTTTGTATACCGATTCTATTCGTCGGATGTTTATTACAAAACATCTTGTTAAATGTAAAAGAATATGCTATAATACACTTACCACACAAAAACCAAATATTTTTTCACACAATAGAAGTGGCGTTTTATTTCGGTAAAAATGCGACTTCGCTTTTGTCACTTCTTGTGTGCAAAGGTTTTTGTGTGGTAGCAATTGAAGTTATGCATTTTTCGGTGTGTGTAACTTTGGTTGCACACACTTTTTTGCTTTTTACGGGGTATTGCTTATGGAATGTGAAAACGAACTTTGTATTTATCAGAAAGATAACAACTGTCT
>JAKSQJ010000013.1 GCA_024404195.1 Clostridia bacterium
AAAACAGTTTGCCTTGTTTTTTAAGCTCGTTATACTTTAATATTGCCGTTTGGGTTTTGGCATCGGGTATTTCGCCGTTTAATACCATTTCCACCAACTTTTCAAGCGGTATTCTCTCTACATTCAAAAACTCGTCGCTATCTAAATCCTGCTTACCGAATGTTAAACCGGTGGCGGCGAAAATCCATATTATTTCACCGCAATAACCGGGCGACGGATAAAGTTTTCCCAAGGGATAAAAGTTTTTAGCAATAGCGCCCGTTTCTTCCCTTAATTCCCTTTTTCCGCATTCTAATGGGTCCTCGTCTACAGTGTCCCTTTTACCTGCCGGAATTTCCAAAACCACCTCTTTATAGGGGTATCTGAACTGTTTTACCAGAAGGATATTACCATCGTTATCTTCGGCTATTACGCATACTCCCCCACGGTGTTTTACAACCTCTCTTGTGGCTGTTTCTCCGTTTGGAAGGGTTACGGTATCAAGAACTAAATCTATAACATTTCCGTTAAACAAGGTTTCACTTTTTACGGTTTTTTCTTCTAAATTCATTAAAATACTTCTTTCCAAATATAATTAAGTAAAAACGAAAAAAGGTGATAAAAACGGATAAAATATTTCTACCTGTCAATTATGACCACTTTTCTCTCAAAAAAAGTATAAATACTCTTTGTCAAAGATACACTTTTGTCCGGAAAAAGTCAATAGGCAAAAGCTGTCTCGGAAAGGATATTTTTGCGCTGTCAATCGGAAGTTCTCAAAGCTACTGTCTTATTTCGGCGGCTTTTCACGGCAGCGAACATATTACAACAAATGTTTTAATGATGTGGTTTGAAGATATTTGCGCCGCATTTGAAAACGGCGAAGCAATAAGCGGAATAAACATCCGTAAAGCGCTGTCAATAAGGGGGCTTATTATTATCCCACGGGTAAATCCCGACGGATGCGATATTTCAGTTCTCGGCAAAAAAGCTTGCGGAGAAAAGGCATTTAATATTGCGAAAATGACAAATAACGATTTCAGTATTTTTAATGCCAACTACCGGGGGGTAGATATCAACCATAATTTTGATGCAAATTGGAAAGAGGTTAAAAAATGCGAAAGCAAAATGGGCATAATATCACCGAGCTACACCCGTTTCGGCGGATATTCACCCGAAAGTGAGCCCGAAACGAAAGCACTTTGCGATTTATGCCGAAACGGTAATATAAGTCAGGTTATGGCGCTTCATTCGCAAGGGCAGGTTATTTATTGGAGCTTTGGCGGAAGCAAGCCGAAAAACAGCAGGAAAATTGCCGAAATTCTTTCAACCGCCTCCGGATACTCGCTTGACTATCCTATCGCCATTGCCGACGGCGGCGGTTTTAAGGATTGGTTTATTAAAGAATTTAACCGACCCGGATTTACGGTTGAGATAGGAAAGGGCAAAAATCCCCTGCCTATTCAAACGGCGGAAAAACTGTATTTTGAGACAAAAGATATGCTTACTTTATGGCTGATTGTTTAACCGCAACTAAAGGTTTGAAATAAAAATGCAACCTGCAGTTTATAGACAAATCAAGGGCTTTAGATATAATGTAAACCGTTAGGCGACATATCGCCCGAAATATATGAAGAAGGAAAATTATTATTTATGTGTGGAATTGTAGGATTTACGGGAAATAACAAAGCAGCACCTTTTTTACTTGAGGGGCTTAAAAAACTTGAATACCGAGGTTATGATTCGGCAGGTATCGCCGTATTAAGCGGCGACAAAATCAAAACCGAGAAAACCGTCGGCAGAATTAAATCACTTATGGAAAAAACCGATAACGGAAAAACCGTTGACGGCAATATCGGTATTGGTCATACAAGATGGGCGACCCACGGCGCACCGACAACCGAAAATGCCCATCCGCATTTAAGCGGTAACTTAAAATTTGCCGTTGTTCATAACGGAATTATTGAAAACTATTCGGCTTTAAGGCAAAAACTTATTGACGAGGGTGTCGCCTTTAACAGTCAAACCGATACCGAGGTTGTTCCTCATTTGCTCCAAAAATACTATAACGGAAATATTACCGAAACGGTAAGTAAAGTTATGGGGTTGCTTGAGGGGTCATTTGCGCTCGGCATAGTTTGCAGCGATTATCCCGATACGCTTATTGCCGCCAAGAGATTCAGTCCCCTTATTATCGGTGTCGGTGAAAAGTCAAACATTATCGCTTCCGATGTAACCGCCATTGCCGCTGTTACAAAGGATATTATTTATCTTGAGGACGACGAAATAGCGCTTTTGACTCCAAGCGAGGTTAAAGTTTTGGATACAAACGGAAAAACGCTTAATAAGGAAATTACAACGATTTCCTGGGATGTTTCCGCCGCCGAAAAGGGCGGATTTAAGCACTATATGATGAAGGAGATTTTTGAGCAACCTAAAGCCATAAAACAAGCCCTTTCGGGAAGAATTAAAAACGGCGAGGTTTATTTTGAAAACTTCAGTTTAACAAAGGAAAAGCTTAAAAATATCAACCGAATAGTCATTGTTGCCTGCGGCTCGGCATACCATGCGGGAATTGTCGGAAAATATGTTATTGAAGAAATGACGAGAATTCCCTGCGAAATTGATTTGGCAAGTGAATTCAGATACAGAAAGCCGATTATTGACGAAAAGGTTTTAACCGTTTTGATAAGTCAGTCGGGCGAAACCGCCGACACATTGGCAGCGCTAAAAGAGGCAAAAAGTTTAGGGTCGCATATTGTTTCCATAGTCAATGTTGTAGGAAGCTCTATTGCAAAGGCATCTGACGATGTTTTATACACCTGGGCAGGTCCCGAAATCGCCGTTGCCACCACAAAGGGATATTCAACGCAGGTTGCGGTATTATATTTGTTTTCCGCATTTATCGCTAAAGCGCTTAATACCCTTGACGATAAAACGATTACGGATTTCTTAAACGATGTTAAAGAGTTGCCCGAAAAAATTGAGGAAATATTAAAAGAAAAAGACGCTATTAAGGAACTTGCAAAGCATAGTGTTAACGACTCTTCCCTTTTCTTTATCGGAAGAAATATTGATTATGCCGTTTCGCTTGAAGCATCGCTGAAACTAAAAGAAATTTCATATATTCATTCCGAAAGCTACGCCGCAGGAGAACTTAAACACGGAACTATATCCTTGATTGAAGAAGGCAGAACGGTAATTGCTCTTGCCTGTTGCGAAACGCTTAAAGATAAATTATTAAGCAACATTAAGGAGGTTGCCGCAAGGGGGGCTTTTGTTATCACCTGCGCAAATGAAGGCAATACCGATTTTATAAAGGAATCAAACGAAATGATTTATGTTCCGAAGGTAAATGAGTTGCTAATTGCCTCAACCGAGGTTATACCGTTTCAAATTTATTCCTACTATGTTGCTTATTATAAGGGTTGCGATATAGATAAGCCGAGAAATCTTGCAAAATCGGTTACAGTTGAATAAAATATCGGGTGTTGTAATAATTATTTTGCAACACCTTTTTTATTCTTTGAAAAATGTCAAAAAAACACTTGACAAATATAGTTTATCCATATATAATAATTAGGTCGCCGTAAGCAAAGGCGACTATTCGGCTGTATAGCTCAGTTGGCTAGAGCATGCGGTTCATACCCGCAGTGTCATTGGTTCAAATCCAATTACAGCCACCAACGGCCCGGTGGTCAAGTGGCCTAAGACACCGCCCTTTCACGGCGGTAACACGAGTTCGAATCTCGTCCGGGTCACCACTTGAAAAAAGGGTCGCAAATATGCGGCCCTTTACTTTTAATTTAATATGCCGGAATGATGGAATTGGCAGACGTGCCAGACTCAAAATCTGGTCTTGGCGACAAGGTGCGGGTTCAAGTCCCGCTTCCGGCACCAAAGCGAAAACCTATCACGCAAGTGGTAGGTTTTCGCTTTGTATTATTCATTATTCTTTATTCATTATTAAGTATTCATTAAATCAGAATGCTCAACCGCTCACGGCACTTTTCCTACACAACCCACCGTAGTTAATAATATTTCAAAAACCTTTTGCCTTATATTGCCTAATGTGTTATAATGTTAAAAAGCGCTATTATTTTTACAAGGTGAGATGATTTTATGAAAAAAATATATATTGCGGCGCCGTTTTTTAACGATAAAGAAACGGATATTTTATTAAAGGTTGAAAAGGTGCTTGATGCCAAGGGATTGGATGTGTTTTCACCCCGTCAGCACCAATTTGAAAAAGACAATGCCGAAAAGTCGGAATGGAGCCTGAAAACCTTTACAAGCGATAAAAATGCCATTGACGGATGCGATATTGTTGTTATGCTTTACCACGGAAATTACAGTGATTCGGGAACGGCTTGGGAATGCGGATATGCCTATGCAACTAATAAACCCGTTATCGTTTTACAGCTTGGAGAATCCTCAAATTTAATGGTTCACGAGGGCTCGCACGCTAATCTTTCAAACCTTGAAGAGCTTGATAATTATGATTTTGAAAAAATGCCGAAAATTCGTTTTTCGGGAAAAATGTTTTGACAAGTATAGATACAAAAAACCTCAACCGTTTTTCAGGTTGAGGTTTTTATTTTATTCATCGGTTCCTTTTCTTAACTTTTTATCCTTATACTTTGCGTAAACCAAAACGATACAAACAAGGGCAAAAGCAATATTTGTAACAATGGCGTTATACGACTTTGAAAAAGCATTTTGACAAATAAACACGATAGTTCTTACAATATAGGTTATACAAAGCACTATTGCCAATGTATATGACTTTTTCTTGCCCAAATTTTCCGCCATAAACAGCACCGAAAGACAGGCAACCGAAATAACACCCATAGCGGTAGGAATTAAAATTTTATTACCTACGGTTGCAAGCACCGAAATAAAATCGGTAAACAGCATTGAGATAAGGACAAACGAATAACAGGCAGCGGCATTTTTACCGTAGCCGTAAAAACCGTAAAGAACGGCAAAAAGGAATGCCAGAACATTCGTTATATAGTTTATCATAAGCACGGTATCGGTAAGCAGGTTATCGGCGGAAAGCGACGAAACATACGCCTTTGATGCGGCAATAACATTAAGCGCCAGCGCACCTAAACAAACAACAATAAATACTACCGTAAGCCATATCGGCATTACTCTTTTTTTCTCCATAATAACACCCTTTTGAAAATATAATAAATTTACAAAATTATTTTATAACAAAACAATATAAAAATCAACATTAAAGTTTTGCTTTATCTTTGAGCCATAACGCTCTTATAATAATCAAGTGTTGCTTTTTTTGTCACATCAATTTGCGCTTTTTTAATATCAAACGGTGTTCTATCCTGCGCAAATGATAATATTTCCGCTTTTGAAACCTCGGTTTTGCCCAAAATCAAATTAACAAGCTCTTTATACCTTGTTTCGCCGCCTGCGGTAAGCTCGTTACTGTATTTAGCCGATTCAATAACAAGTTCGCTTATGGCATCGGCGGCATACTGCAAATCATCGCTGAGTGTTATCTCTTTTAGGTCATTATCGTTTGGCGAAGCGGGGATTTCATTAACCGAAAATTCCTTGAAAGCAATTTCTTCGGTAACCTCATCGGCGGTCGGGTCCAAAAAATTATCAATGATTTTTTCTTCTTCATTTTCGGAAGTTTCATTACCGTTTTCGCAAATCTCATCATCGTCCGATATATCGGTTTTACGGGAATCTTGCTCAACCTTTGCATTTAGTTCGGCAATTTTGCTTTTAAGTTCCTCTTTTTCGGCTTTTTCCTGCTCTAACTGAATTTGAATATTGTTAAAATCCTTTTTTAGCTCCGAAAGCTCGGATTTTGTCCTGTCAAGCTGTGAAAATAAGGACATATTTTGTTCCAATAGTTTACTTTTCTTCATCTGGTTTATCCTCATTCTCTAAAGAATTAACAAATTTTTCCGCACGGTAATCATTACTGTCGGTTGACATTTTTTTCTTCTTTAACATCTTATTAAATGTCATTGAAGCAAAATAATAGATAATGGCGAAAATCGGAACACCGAGAAGCATTCCCAAAACTCCGAACAATCCGCCGCCGACAATAATGGCAACGATTACCCAAAATGTTTCAATACCCGTTGTTCCTCCGAGTATTTTGGGGCCTATCAGATTTCCGTCCAACATCTGAAGCAAAATAATAAAAATACTGAAATATACGCCCTTAATCGGGTCGGTAAGGAATATCAAAAGCGCACATGGGATTCCGCCGATATACGGACCGAAAACTGGTATAACATTCGTTATGCAAATAATTGCGGCAATAAGAACGGGATACGGCATATTAAATATCAATAGCCCTATAAAGCAAAGAACGCCGATAATAAGCGAATCAAGGATTTTTCCGTAAATAAATCCGCTGAAAACCGAATTGCTTTTATGTAACACAAAAAGAATTCTGTCAACCTTATCCTTATTAAATGTTGCGCAAAGGATTTTTCTTGATTTATTTCCAAATCTCTTCTTATTATAAAGAACATAAATGGAAATAAGATAACCAACGGCGAAATTCTTTATAAAGTTCACAACACCTATAACACCGAATAAAACATAATCCGCCGACTTTGCAATATACGTTTCAAGCTTGCCGTTTTGGAGCCATTCAACGCAGTATTTACTGACATTTTGCGCCGCAACCTTAATCGCTTTGTTTTTGGTAAGCAAACCGTTACTCCAATCAACAAAAGCATTTGCTTTTTTTGGAACGGTATCGGCAAGGTCCTTTACACTGTCGGCAACGGCAGGAATGATAAGAACAAAAATCCCCGTGATTATTACGGTAAAAATAAGCATTGAACAGAAAACGGAAAGCACATTGGATATTTTTTTCTGTTTATCGGAAGGTTTTCCCTTAAACATTTTAGGAAAAACCTTATTATTGAAAATATCAACCAAGGGATTTAGCAAATACGCAATAACAAAACCGTAAATTATCGGTTGCAAAACACCGAAAATCTCGGAAAGACCGAGTTTAACAATATCAAAACGGTAAATGGCAAAAAAGAAAAGAACAGAAGCCGCAACAACCAAAAAAGCAATAATGCCCTTACGGCGAAATTCTTTTAACGAATCGTTTTGGCTCATATTCTCACTTCCTTACAAAACTTTCTTTTTAATTTTCTTAATCACTATACAAAAGACCGCCAAAAACAGTATGGCGAGTAATGCGCCGCCGCTGTCAATCAAAATATCCTTAAATTCACAGCTGCGGCCGTCAACAAACAACTGATGTATCTCATCGCTTACGGCGTATAAAACGCATACAGCAAAGGATATTACGCATCTGACGATGTATTTCATTTTCTTATACGAAACAAAGGTTAAAAACGAGCATACACCGAGAGCACCGAAAATAGAAAAATGAGCAAGTTTTCTTACCGGAATAGGCAAACTGTCATAAAGCTCGTTTATTTCCTCATTGGTCATATCCTTGATTTCGGGATAAAACACCGAAACAACCGTATAAAAAAATCTTCCGCTTGTATTGTCGGATTCGTCCGCTACTTCTGCCGAAAAGCAAAATATCGTTACCATTACCGACAAAAGAAGCATCACCGAAATTATTCTGAATATTATAACTTTCATCAATTAAAAGAACAGCGGATACGGATTTATCCAACTTCCGTTTCTCAAAACGCCTAAATGCAGGTGGTAACCCGTTGACCAACCGGTTGTTCCGACATAGCCGATAACCTGACCCTGCTTAACATGGGCGCCGTTACCTACGATAATTCTTTGGGCATGAGCATAATAAGCAACATAAGTAGCGCCCTTTATTTTTCCGTGATTTATTACACAGTAGTTGCCGTAACCGTTACCGCAACAATTACCGTATTTCTTATAGTTATGAGAACAACTGTTGCTGACGGTTGTTACATATCCGTCGGCAATGGCACGAATAGGTTGTCCCTGAATACCGCTGCCCGCAATATCAATACCGTTATGATGTCCTCTGTGAACCGAGTCGTTACTTTGGAAACCGGCAGATATTTTTCTGAAACCGTTTACGGGCCACTGAAGATTATTTGCAAGGTTAATGAACGGTGCATAATTTGCACTGTTTCTTTGGATAGAATCCTCTAACTGCTTTTGTTTAGCGCGGATTTCCTTATCAACTTTATTTTTATCTGCCTGCGCACTGTTTTGCTCGGAAACAATACCGCCTAAAACCGATGCGGCGGCTCTTTCCTGCGCTGCCAATTCATCCTGCTTTTTCTGAATGGTTGCTCTTATGGAAACCTGACTGTCTATAATCTTTTGATTATCGGCATTTAGTTTATTAAGGTCTTCTATTTCCCCTGCCAATCTTTCCATTAACTGCTTATCTTTAGCGGAAATGGAAGCGGTAAGCTGGGATGCCTGCAAGGATTCGGCAAAGTTATCGGCACTTAATAAAATCTTGACATTACTGTCAATATTTGACATATAAATTGCACGGATACGCTTTTGGAATTTTAATTTATCTGCATCAATTTGCGCCTGCTTATCGGACATTTTCTTCTTGTTTGCAGATATTTTGGCATTCATTGAATAAATCTCGGCATTACAGCGGTTTATTTGCGCTTGAGTGTTTGCAATTTGACGCTGATAAGCATTAACTATCGCCTGCTGGTCGTTTTTCTTGGCTTTAATTGAATTGATTTCCCTTTGAATTTGAGCCGACTCTTTCTGCAATTTGGAAATATCACTATTGAGTTTATTTTTTTCTGCTGTTGTTAAAGATTTGCCCGGTATTGAAAATACCGAAGAAACAACGATTAACACAACACAAACAATAACAGAAGCGCTTCTTTTGATGATTGACTTCATTTTTTATTACCTCTCAAAATTAAATAGCGGCAAATTCGCTACCCTCTTTACGAAGGTATTTGCTTATCATAATGGAACTGCCTATTATACCCGAAACGATACCGATACCGGCAAATATACCGAGAAGCGGTAACGCAACATCTGAATAAGGAATAATACTGTTACCCAAAATTTCAACAAGCCGTTCGGAGACAATACGGTAGCAAACATAGAGAAGACCTTCGGAAATTATTGCGGAAATAATACCAATTGTTACACCTTCAACGATAAACGGCAATCTGACAAACGAATTTGTAGCACCGACCGCCTTCATTATGCTTATTTCAAGCTTACGGTTATACATTGTAATTCTTATTGTGTTGGAAACGATAACAAGAGAAATTATCATAAGGATTGCAACTATCCAAGCACCTGCTATCTTAACCGCATTTTTGATTGCAACTATTTTCTTTGCGGAATCGGCTTGAGAACGGATAACATCTATACCGTCAATCTTTTGGATTTTTTCAAGTGTCTTATCAAAATCCTCCATATTTTCCATGGTGACTTTTGCCGCACAGGAAAGAGGATTGCCGTGTTTTTCGTTTAAGAAGCTTGAAAAATACTGTTCCTGGTCGGCAAACATATCCTTGGTAAGACCTTTAAGACCGTCTTCGCTTGAAATGAATTCAACCTTTTGAACATTATCTATTTTTTCAATGTTTTTACAAACATCTTGAGCTTCCTCGTCATTATGAATAAGATATTCAGAAGCATCTATCTCGCCGTTTGTGCCGGTTTTTAGCGGTTTATCGTGTTCACCGTATTGCGCCCAACTGTAATCCTTCATATAAGCCATAACAACATTTTCTTTTTCAAGGTTCTTTATGGCTCTGTCACCGTTTTCAGAAATGAGAATTGCAAGTCCGATAACAACCATACAGGCAACAAGCACGCCGACTGAAGCTATAGTCATAAGGCGGTTTGCGACGGTATTCTTTATACCCTCTTTGGTAAGGTAACTAATATCACCCGACTTCATTCCTCATCACCTCCGGCAACATTATCGGCAATAATTCTGCCGGAATCAAGCATAATGACCCGTTGCTTGAACTCTCTTACCAACTCATGGTCATGGGTTACCATTAAAACGGTTGTTCCCATTTCGTTAATTGATTTTAACATTGAAACTATATCAAAAGACATATTCGGGTCAACATTACCCGTAGGCTCGTCCGCAATAATCAAATCTGGGTTATTAACAAGAGCACGGGCAATTCCGACACGCTGTTGCTCACCGCCGGACAACTCATTCGGCATTGAATTTTTCTTATCGCCGAGTCCTACGGCATTAAGCGCATTGATGACTTCTTTTCTTATTCTTCTGTTCGGAGCGCCTACAACATGCATTGCAAAGGCAACATTATCATAAACCGACATTTTCGGAATAAGGCGGAAATCCTGGAAAATGATGCCCATGGTTCTGCGGAGCATCGGCACCTGTTTTCTCTTCATTTTGGTAAGATTAAAGCCGTTGACACGGATAATACCCGTATTGGCTCTTTCTTCCCTCATAATAAGCTTCATAAATGTGCTTTTACCGGCGCCGGAAGAACCTACAACGAAAACAAATTCGCCTTTATTGATGGTTATGTTGACATCCTCCAAAGCGTGAGTTCCGTTGGCATACCGCTTTGAAACACCCTTAAATTCAATGACCGGCTTTTCAGGAGCGGTAACCGAATTTTCAATATTACTTTCAGACATATTTATCTCACTTTCAATCAATACTTAACGGGGGCACTCTTAAGATACTTATTTACCATTAAAGCTATCTTGAATATAATGGCATGGTCAAATTCTCTAAGGTCAAGTCCCGTAATTTTCTTAATCTTTTCAAGACGGTAAACAAGAGTATTTCTATGAACAAAAAGCTTTCTTGATGTTTCGGAAACATTGAGGTTGTTCTCAAAGAAACGCTGAATGGTAAACAAAGTTTCATGGTCTAAGCTATCAATGGAGCCGCGCTTGAAAACTTCACGAAGGAAGGTTTCGCAAAGGGTTGTCGGCAACTGATAGATAAGACGGGCGATACCGAGATTATCATAAGAAATAATGGTCTTTTCGGTATCAAATACCTTTCCTACCTCCAAAGCTATCTGAGCATCCTTAAAAGAACGGGCAAGGTCTTTAAGATTATCAACCGTTGTTCCGATGCCTATTACGATATGAACGAAAAACTCGCCCGAAATCGTATCGGCAATAGTTGAAGCCAAATTTTCAATATCCTTTGAGTCAACACCGGTTTTGGTTTCCTTAACTATCGCAATATCGGTTTCATTGATATTGATAATGAAATCCTTTGACTTATCGGGGAAAAGATTTTGAAGAATATCATAAAGGGAGACATCGTTTTGCTCAAGAGCACGAACTAAAATAACGGTTCTTGAAACATCGCTTGAAAAATAAAGCTCCCTCGCTTTAAGATAAATATCACCCTGCAAAATGTTATCAAGGATAATGTTCTTAATAAAGTTTGCACGGTCATATTTCTCATCATAGTAAAATTTAATGTTTGAAAAGGAAACGGAAAGGATACTTGCATACTTGGTCGCAAGGATATCTGTTCCCTCAACATAAACGGTATAATCTCCGCCCTGATTTGAGTCAATCTTCTTAAAGGCAAAACCGTTAGCGGTTATAACCTCTAATGGATTTGTAACGGCAACGGAAATCTGTTCGCCTATCATATCCAAATCACTGCTTGCAATAACTGTTTGCGCATCATCTAAAACACCGAATTTTCTGTCAACGGTATCTTTCATCTGTTGAATTACGCCTTGGAATAATCTGTTTGGCATAATAGCACCTCACTAATTTTTTCTTTCATTTTGTAAGTAAATATAGACATACTTATAATTATTTATTATTATACATAATATTGCACAATTTTTCAAGTCGTTTTTGTGAAAAAAATAAAAAAAGAGCAGTTTTAACTGCTCTTAAAATCAATATATCAATATGCCTTGCCCCAATAAAGCATTTTTTCTGCCTTTTTACCGCAGCAAACGCAGGTATCGGAGATATGCTCCTGCTCAAAGGGAATACAGCGCGATGTAACACCTGCAACCTCTTTGAGTTCATCCTCGCAAGCCCTGTCACCACACCACATAGCACGGATAAATCCGGGTTTATTCTCGGCAATTTCCTTCATTTCGTCAAGGTTTTTGGCATCATAGGTCATATTTATCTTGCGGTCAAGCGCCTTACTATATAGACCGTCCGCATATTCCTTCAAAATTTCGGGAATACGGGTTTCAAGCTCATCAAGACCTACAACGATTTTTTCACCGTTATCACGGCGAACAACAACGCATTGGTTATTTTCTATATCACGGGGACCGATTTCAAGACGAAGCGGAACACCCTTCATTTCATATTCGCTGAATTTCCAACCGGGTGTCTGGTCGGTTGCGTCCATCTTTACACGGCATACCTTTTTAAGACGCTCGGTAATTTCATTTGCCTTTTGGAGAACGCCCTCTTTGTGAGTGGCAATAGGAATAATAACGGTTTGAATGGGGGCAACGGCGGGCGGCAAAACAAGTCCGCTATCGTCACCGTGAGCCATAATAATCGCACCGATAAGTCGGGTTGAAATTCCCCAAGAGGTTTGGAAAGGATAAATCTGTTTATTATCCTTATCGGTATATGTAACATCATAAGCACGGGAAAAACCGTCACCGAAGAAATGAGAAGTGCCGCTTTGAAGCGCCTTACCGTCATGCATCAATGCCTCAATGGTATAGGTGGCTTCCGCACCGGCGAACCGCTCTTTTTCGGTCTTTTGACCCTTTATAACCGGCATACAAAGATACTTTTCTGCAAAGTCGGCATAAATATTAAGCTGTTGCTCGGTTTCGGCCTTTGCCTCCTCGGCGGTTGCATGAAGGGTATGTCCCTCCTGCCATAAAAATTCACGGGAGCGAAGGAAAGGTCTTGTCGTCTTTTCCCAGCGGACAACACTGCACCACTGATTATAAAGCTTCGGCAAATCACGGTAAGAATGAACGATATTCTTAAAGTGGTCGCAGAAAAGGGTTTCGGATGTCGGGCGAACGCAAAGGCGTTCTTCAAGCGGTTCATCTCCGCCCATAGTTACCCAAGCAACCTCGGGAGCAAATCCCTCAACATGGTCCTTTTCCTTTTGAAGCAAGCTCTCGGGAATGAACAAAGGCATATATACATTTTCATGGCCTTTTTCCTTAAAAAGACCGTCAACGATACTTTGGATATTCTCCCAAATGGCATAACCGTAAGGGCGGATAATCATACAACCCTTAACCGATGCATAGTCAATAAGCTCTGCCTTCAAGCAAACATCGGTATACCATTTTGCGAAATCTTCTTCCATAGAGGTAATTTCTTTTACCATTTTTTCTTTTGCCATTTTTATCACCTCGTATTATTATATATCACAATTAGAATTTTTGCAAGATTTTTTGTTTTTTCAAAAAAACTATTGACAAATGAGAAATTTGAACATATTATCTTTATAGTGAAATTTCACCGAAAGGTTGGTAAACAGTTTATGGTTTTTGAAAAACTTACTGAAATTTTATCTTTACAGCTTGATGCCGATAAAGAAGCAATGACGATGGAAACTAAAATCGTTGATGATTTAGGCGCAGACAGTTTGGATGTTGTTGAGATGCTTATGTCTGTTGAGGACGAATTTGAGGTTGAAATCCCCGACGAAAAGATTGAAGACCTTAAAACCATCGGAGATGTCGTTGATTACATTTCGGCAAATATGTAAAAATACATAAAACTAATGGCTGAGGAATTTATCCTCAGCCATTTTTTATTCGCCGTAAATTTTTAGGGCATTTTTACTTAATATAATAGTTTTTTCCTCATCGGAAAGCGGTAAATTCATAAACCTTTCAAGTTCAGATTTCGGCGACCACATCGGGAAATCCGTTCCGAAAAGGACCTTTTCAGTGCCGTATTCTCTTATCAGTTTCATAATTTCTTCATCGGTAAGAGCAAAAAAACTTGAAGAACAGTCAACATAGAAATTTTTGAAATCTTTTAGTCTTTCGGCTGCCTCAAACCATACCGAATAACCGCCGAAATGAGCACCGATAACGGTTAAATTCTTATATATTTCAAGTATCGGAGCCAGGCGGTTAGGATTTGAAAAATCATATCGGTTATCGCCCGTATGCATTAAAATCGGTATGCCCTTTTCTTCGCATATTTCGTAGATTTTAAGGCAACGGTAATCGTCTATCTTAAACGCCTGAATATCGGGGTGAAGCTTAACACCTTTAAGTCCCAATTCCAAAAGGTGGTCTATATCCCCCGCTATGTCCTCACTGTCGGGGTGAAGCGTTCCGACACCGATAAATTTACCATCCGATTTTTCAACCTCTTCTGCGATAAATTCGTTGATGCTTTTTACCTGTTTCGGCGTCGTTGCAACCGATTCAACAACGAACCTGTCAATCCCCGTTTCACGGGCTATTTCCATAAGCTCCGCCGTTGTTCCGCCATGAGCCGAAACGGTTATTTTATAGAAATTATCGGTTCCGGCAACCGCCTTTGAGGCGATTTTTTCGGGGTAAATATGGCAATGACTGTCAATTACGAAAAATTTATTATATATCATCTTTTATGTTCTCTAAATCGTAGGGCGTTGACTGATATACAAAATAATTAAGCCAGTTTGTAAACAGCAAATGCCCATGCGCTCTCCAATTAACCACAAACGGATTTGCAGGGTCATCACCTACATAGTAATTCTTCGGAATTGCGGTATCAAGACCTGCTTCAATATCTCTTTTATACTCGGCATCAAGGGTGTTTCCGTCGTATTCGGCATGACCCATTACAAAAAACTGTCTTCCGCCGATTTTTGTAATAATATGCACTCCCGCCTCAACAGAGGACGCAAGAACTCTTAATTCCTGCCGTCTTTCAATGTCCTTTCTGCGAACATATGTATAACGGGAATGAGGGGCATAGAATTTCTCGTCAAAACCGCGAAGAAGCATGGATTTCGGGTAATCGCAGGTATGAGGAAATACGCCGAAAAGCTTCTCTTTAAGGTCATATTTTTCAATACCGTAATGGTAATAAAGCCCTGCCTGAGCACCCCAGCAAATATGCATCGTGCTTTGAACATTTTTCTTGCTCCACTCCATTATTTCGCAAAGCTCTTCCCAATAATCAACCTCTTCAAATTTGAGTTTTTCAACCGGAGCGCCGGTAATAATCATTCCGTCAAATTTTTGGTTTTTGACATCGTCAAAGGTCTTATAAAATGACAAAAGATATTCTTCCGAAATGTTTTGAGATTTATGGGTTTTTGTTCTTATGAGGGTAAGCTCTATCTGCAAGGGAGTATTACCGAGGATTCTTGAAATTTGAGTTTCGGTTTCAACCTTTTTCGGCATAAGATTAAGAAGCAAAATTTTAAGCGGACGGATATCCTGCGTTATTGCTCTTTTTTCGGTCATAACGAAGATATTTTCCTCTGCCAAAATCTGAACTGCCGGTAGGTCGTTTGGTATTTTAATAGGCATTATATTACCTTCTTTTTACTGATTAAATGTGTTATTAAATGCCTGTTCAATATCGGCAATAAGGTCTTCTGCGTCCTCAAGACCCATTGACATTCTGATAAGGTCGGGAGATACACCGCATTCAACAAGTTCTTGGTCGCTTAACTGTCTATGTGTTGCGGTTGCAGGATGCAAACAGCAAGAACGAGCATCGGCAACATGGGTTTCAATGGCAATAAGTATAAGTGATTTCATAAACTTTGAAGCCGCTTCCCTGCCGCCTACAATACCGAAGCTTACAACACCGCAAGTGCCGTTCGGAAGGTATTTTTTAACCAAATCCTTATCCTTTGAGGACTCAAGACCGGGATATTTTACCCAAGCAACATTTTTATTGGACTCTAAATATTTTGCAACTGCCAAACCGTTATCGCAATGTTGCTTCATACGAACATGCAAACTCTCAAGTCCGACATTGAGCAAAAATGCGTTTGCCGGAGCGGGAGTAACGCCCAAGTCACGCATAAGCTGAGCCACGCATTTTGTTATAAATGCGCCGCCGATACCGAATTTTTCGGCATATACTATACCGTGATAACTGTCGTCGGGTGTGCAAAGACCGGGATACTTATCGGCATATTTCATCCAGTCAAAGTTACCGCTGTCAACAATGGCACCGCCGACTGCGCTTCCGTGACCGTCCATATACTTTGTTGTAGCATGGGTAACGATATCCGCACCGAACTTAAAGGGATTACAGTTAACGGGGGTCGGGAAGGTATTATCAATGATAAGCGGAATACCGTTTTCGTGCGCTACCGAAGCGAATTTTTCAATATCCAACACATCAAGGGCAGGATTTGCGATGGTTTCACCGAAAATAAGCTTTGTATTAGGTCTTATTTCCTTCTGAATTTCCTCTTTTGTTGAGTCGGGAGAAATAAATGTAACCTCAACTCCCATTCTCTTCATCGTAACGGCAAAAAGGTTGAATGTTCCGCCGTAGATTGCGGAAGAAGAAATCAAATGGTCTCCGCAAGAGCAAATATTAAATACCGCAAGGAAGTTTGCCGACATACCCGAGGAAGTAAGCATTGCGGCGGTTCCGCCCTCCATTTCGCAAATCTTCTTTGCGACATAGTCGGAAGTCGGATTGGCAAGACGGGTATAGAAATAACCGTCGGCTTCAAGGTCAAACAGTTTACCCATATCCTCGCTTGTATCATACTTAAAGGTTGTGCTCTGGATAATCGGCACCTGACGGGGCTCGCCGTTTTTCGGAGTATATCCTCCCTGAACACACTTTGTTCCTATTTTACTCATATTTTTTGCCTCCAAACAAATAATTACAGTTATTATAACATATATTATTTATTCGGTCAAATAAATATTTAATTCTTTATTTTATCTATGGCGTTTTTTTCAAGGCGTGACACCTGCGCCTGAGAAATTCCTATTTCGTTTGAAACCTCCATTTGAGTTTTGCCCTTGATAAATCTTAATGAAAGAATGTTTCTTTCCCGACTTGACAACCTTGAAATCGCATCCCTCATTGAAATCTCGCAAAGCCAATTTGAATCATCGTTTTTGTCGCCTATTTGGTCCAAAACATATACCGAATCACCGTTTTCCGAAAACACCGGCTCATAAAGAGAAATCGGGTCAACTATTGATTCAAGCGCAACCACAACATCCTCACGGGGAATGCCCATTTCTTCGGCTATTTCGGATACTGTCGGCTCCCTTTTGGTCTTGATGATAAGCTTTTCCTTCGCCTGCATCGCCTTATATGCCGTATCCTTTATGGAACGGCTTATTTTTATTGAATTATTATCCCTTAAATATCTTCTTATCTCGCCTATTATCATCGGGCATCCGTAGGTTGAAAAGCAAACATTTAAGGATAAATCAAAATTATCTATTGCTTTTATAAGTCCGATACACCCGACCTGAAACAAATCATCGGGGTTTTCGCCCCTGCCCCAAAATCGCTTAACAACGCTTAAAACAAGCCGCAAATTGCCGTTTATAAGTTCATTTCTCGCATTATTGTCCCCTGCTCTTGCCTTTTTCAAAAGTTCGTTTGTTTCCTTGTCTTTAAGACGCGGTAGTTTTGATGTATCAATCCCGCAAATATCAACCTTACCCGTATAAATATAAACCGCCTCCGATAATTTTTTTATTAAAATTATCTTTACCAAAAAGGCGGTGTTTTAATCAAAAAATCTATATATCATTTGCTTTTTTGCAGGGCATATAATTAAACAAGCGACAACAAAAAATTTCCTTTGAAATTTTATGAATTTTTTGTAGATTTTTATAATATATAGTGTTATAATGTTTTTATCAGATATAGGGGGGTGGAATTATGAAAGAATGGATAAAAAACAACAAGCATGTTTTTATTCTTTATATTGTCGTTTTCATTCTTGTTGCGGCTTTGGTTGCAAGCGTTATCGTTATTAACAATAAGTCCTGCGAAAACGAGAAGAATGTAACAAAAATTTCAAATCTCACATCCCAAAACATCAAAAAGGATGAAGAAACAAAGAAGGTTCAAAGCGACCTTGACGCAGCCAAAAAGGAAAACGAAAACTTAAAGAAACAAAACGAGGAACTCAAAAAGCAGAATATAGAGCTGACCGCCAAGAAAAAGGCGGCAGCCGAAGCTGCTAAAAGAGCAAAACAAAAAGCAACAACGGTTTCCACCAAAAAGAATGTTTCTCCCCCACCTGCAACCAACCCTCCTGCCGCAACGCATACCTGTTATTTAACCTTTGACGACGGTCCCTCTTCCTCAACCACTCCGCAGATACTAAATACCCTTAAAGCCAAGGGTGTAAAAGCCACTTTCTTTGTTGTCGGAACGGGTAATTTATCATTACTTAACCGTATGAAAAACGAGGGTCACGCAATAGGATTACATGCAAATGTTCACGATTACGGCAGAATATATCAAAATGTCAATACATATCTTGCCGATTTACAAGCCGTTTCCGACAAGGTTTATAACATAACGGGAATAAGAAGCCAAATCATCCGTTTCCCCGGCGGAAGCAGTAATACGGTAAGCCGAAAATACTGTAAAGGAATTATGACCCAACTTTCAAAGCTTATGCCAAGCAAGGGCTATTCGTATTTTGACTGGAATGTAAGCTCGGGCGATGCGGAAGGCGCATCGGTTCAGGGCGAAATAAATAATGTTCTTCGCTATGCAAACGGCAACGATATATGTGTTTTAATGCATGATATCAAGCCGAGAACTGTCAGTGCTCTTCCTACGATAATTGACAAGCTTCGTGCAAAAGGATATAAATTTGAGGTTTTAACCCCGACTACAAGAGGTTTCCACCACGGAATTAACAACTGACTTTAGGTGATTTAATGAAAAAGCACATCGGCTCATTTTTTGTATTTCTTGCGGCATGCCTTTGGGGTGCCACCGGCATATTCATTGACAATCTGAACTCGGTCCATATAACCGAAATCAACATTGTTTTGGGTCGTGCGTTTTTTACATCGTTAATCTTTGCAATAAGTATTTTAATTTTTAATCCATCGGCCTTTAAGATAAAACTTAAAGACCTTTGGATTTTTGTTCTTTCAGGGGCTGTTACCGTTCTTTTCTTTAATTTTTGTTACTATAAAGCCATACATATTATCGGTATGTCCTCGGCGGCAGTTCTTATGTATACAGCGCCCATATATGTTATGATTATTTCGGTTATTTTCTTTAAGGAAAAGCTTACCGTAACGAAGATTTTGTGCTCAATAGGTGCCGTTATCGGTTGCGCTCTTGTTTCGGGAGTTTTAAGCTCCGGCGGAATGTCAAGCCCTATCGGAATACTTTTCGGCATAGGCGCAGGACTCGGTTACTCTTTTTGCGGTATTTTTACAAGCATTTTGCTTAAAAAAGGATACAGTTCACTTACCGTTAATTTCTATAATTTCCTGTTCGGAGCGATAGCAACGCTTATAGTTCTTTTAAGGGATATTAAAAATGTCTTTTCGCTTTATACCGACGGAGTAAAGCCCGTTTTGATTATTGTTCTTATGGCGCTGCTTAATACCGTTATCCCCTATATTTTTTACTCAAACGGTCTCAAAACAACAAGACCATCCGATGCGGTTATTATCGCCTCCATTGAGCCGGTTGTTGCAACATTTATATCCATTGCTCTTTATAATATAATCCCCGATATTTACGCTGTTATCGGCATTGCCGTTATCCTTTGTGCCGTTCTCGTTCTTAATATTACGAATGAAAATCAAAGAACGGTTAAGCTGAAAGCCAATGCCAAAATAAACCTCACACTGCAAATTGTCGGCACCCGTGAGGACGGATATCATCTTCTTGACTCGGTATTTCAGTCGGTTTCTCTTTATGATGAAATAACATTGCAAAAGCAAAGGAATAAAGCCATTTCAGTTAGCTTTGACGGCGCCGAAATACCGTCTGACGAAAATCTTTGCAAAATCGCCGCAAAAAAGTTTTTTGAAAAAACAAAGGTAAAATCGGGAGTTAAAATAACCGTTAAAAGCCATATCCCCTTGGGCTCGGGAATGGGTGGCGGAAGCAGTGATGCCGCCGCCGTTTTGGTAGGTCTTAATAATCTTTTTGAAACAAAACTTACCGAAAATGAGCTTATTGATATAGGAAAAACCATTGGTGCCGATGTTCCGTTTTGTATTGTCGGAGGAACTGCGAGGGTTAACGGTATCGGCGAAAATGTTACGCCCTTAAAACCGATTAAACCGATGCCGATTTTAATAATAAAGGACAAGCAAAAGGGCTCAACCGCCGAAATGTATAAAAAACTTGACGAAGTTAAATCGGATACAAACCATACCGAAGATATGGTAAACGCTCTTAATAATGACGACAGTTTACTTGCATTAAGTTATATTTCAAATGAGTTTAATAAGGTTTGCGACAGTAACAGCGAAAAAGAAATTTTGCTTAAAAACAAGGCAAAGTTTGTCGGTCTTTCGGGAAGCGGACCTTCTGTTTACGGAGTTTTTGAAAGTAAAGAAGAAAGAAAGGAAGCATACGAAAAATTAAAGGAAAATCATAACTGCTTTATTGCGGAATTTGCAAACAGCGGAATAGTTATTGAATAAAAAAACAAACCTTCGTCAATACTTTTGGCGGAGGTTATTTTATGACAAAAAAACATATTTTAGGCGACTTTGAAAAGGCGCTTTTATTCGGTCTTATTTTTTCTATACTTATAAGCTTTGCGAATTTTAACAACGATTGCGAAACATTAAGAAAGAATGTTTTACGGCTTCATATTATCGCAAATTCCGATTCAAAAAGCGACCAAGAAATAAAGCTTAAAGTCAGAGATGCGATACTTAACGAAAGCGGTGAGCTTTTTAAGAACAGCGACGGTTTAAGCGCTTCAAAAAGGTTAGCGAAAAATAATCTTAAAAGCTTTGAAAACACCGCAAATAATGTTATAAAGCATAAAGGTTATACCGCAAAAGCAAAAATAGGAAAAAGTTATTTTAACACAAGAGATTATGACACCTTTTCCCTGCCCGCAGGAGAGTATGACTCGCTTATTATTACGCTCGGCGAAGGCAAGGGGCATAATTGGTGGTGCGTTATCTACCCTTCTGTTTGCATAGGCGGTTCAAGAGCAAAGCTTAAAGATTCTGCCGGCAAAAGCAGTGCCATAGCCGAAAATCCGAAAAAGTATAAGGTTAAATTCAAAATAGTTGAAATTTACGAAAAGTTAAAAAGAAAACGAAAGAGATAAAAAAATCCCGATGAAGAAATCTTCATCGGGATTATAAATTTTAATTATTCAAGTTCAAAAGCGCCGGTATAAAGCTGATAATATGTTCCCTTTTGGGCAATTAAGTCCTCATGGCTTCCGCGCTCAATGATTTCGCCCTTATCAAGAACCATTATAACATCGGAGTTTTTAACGGTTGATAACCTATGGGCAATTACAAATACCGTTCTGCCCTCCATAAGCTTATCCATACCTCTTTGAACGATTGCCTCCGTTCTTGTATCTATTGATGAGGTTGCCTCGTCAAGAATCATAACGGGAGGATTGGCAACGGCGGCACGGGCGATTGAAATCAACTGCCTTTGACCTTGTGAAAGGTTGGCACCGTTATTATTAAGCATTGTTTCGTATCCCTCGGGAAGTCGCCTTATAAAGCCGTCTGCGCCGACAAGCTTTGCGGCGGCGATACATTCCTCATCGGTAGCCGAAAGCTTGCCGTAGCGGATATTATCCATAACATTACCGGTAAACAGGTTTGTATCCTGCAAAACAATACCAAGAGATGTTCTAAGGTCAGATTTCTTTATCTTATTGATGTTTATTCCGTCATATCTTATCTTACCGTCTTCTATATCATAAAAACGGTTAATAAGGTTTGTTATGGTTGTTTTACCGGCACCGGTAGCACCGACAAACGCAACCTTTTGACCGGGTTTTGCATAAACCGAAACGCCCTTAAGCACCTGCTTACCCTCAATGTATGAGAAGTCAACATCCTTCATAACAACATCACCGGCAAGGGGTGTATAAGAAACCGTTCCGTCCCCGTGAGGATGTTTCCAAGCCCATTTGCCTGTATATTCGTCGCTTTCAATGAGTGTTTCACCGTCATAACGGACATTTACAAGAGTAACATAACCCTCATCATCCTCCGGCTTTTGGTCCATAAGCTCAAAGATACGCTCGGCACCTGCAAGAGCCATGGCAACAGAGTTTATTTGCTGGGATAACTGATTTAAGTTGCCCGTAAACTGCTTTGTCATATTAAGGAAAGGAATAATTAAAGAAATATCAAGTATTCCAACCCCTGCAACTATGCTTCTTATACCGATATTCGGCACTTTAAGGAAGAGCAAAACACCGCCGATTACGGCACAAAATACATAAAGAATATTACCGATATTCATAATAATCGGTCCTAAACAGTTGGCATAGGCATGAGCCTTAAAGCAGTCATTATACACCTCTTCGTTGACCTTATCAAAGTCCACCTTTGACTGTTCCTCATGGCAGAAAACCTTAACGACCTTTTGACCGTTCATCATTTCCTGAATAAAGCCCTCGGTCTTACCTACCGACTTTTGCTGACGGATAAAGTATTTTGCACTGCCGCCGCCTATCTTCTTTGAAACGAAAAGCATGGCAACTACACCGCAAAGAACAACAATAGTCATCCAAAAGCTGAACCAAAGCATTATAAACAATACGGAAAATACGATTATTCCCGACTGCAACATATGCGGAAGTGCCTGAGATATTAACTGACGCAGAGTATCAATATCGTTTGTATAATGGCTCATTATGTCGCCGTGCTTATTACGGTCAAAATACCTTACGGGCAAATCCTGCATTGTATCAAACATTTTGCAACGCATTTTTGATAAAAAGCCCTGAGTAATTTTTGCAAGTAACAAAGAATAAACCGTCATAAGAGCAATAGAAATAATATACATTGAAGCAAGAACGATAAGAAGCGGAATAATCTTTCCCTTTGCGATATTCCAAAGAGCGTTATCATGAATCTTAAAGTTTTTGCAGTATTCATCAATTATTGCGGTAACCTTTTGAAGAAAAACTGCCGGAAGCGCCGAAACAAGCGACGAAAAAACAATACATATACCCGTTACAACAACAAGCTTTGGATAAAAAGAATAAAGCATTTTTACAACACGGATTAAAGATTTAACATTTATCTTTTTTCCGGTGCTCATACCTTTTGGGAGTCTCTGATTAGCCATTGTCATCGCCTCCCTTTACCTGCTGCTCATATACTTCGCGGTAAATCTCGCTTGATTTGAGAAGTTCACTGTGAGTTCCCGTATCAACTATAGCGCCGTTTTCCATAACAAGAATTAAATCGGCATTTTCAACCGAGGAAATTCTTTGAGCAATAATAATTTTTGTTGTATCGGGGATATAATTTGCAAAGCCCTTTCTTATAAGCGCATCGGTTTTTGTATCAACGGCGCTCGTTGAGTCGTCAAGAATAAGAATCTTCGGCTTTTTAAGAAGCGCACGGGCAATACAAAGCCGCTGCTTCTGACCGCCCGAAACATTGCTTCCGCCCTGCTCAATGAAGGTATCGTAACCTTCGGGGAAGGAAGAAACAAACTCATCGGCCTGAGCGAGTTTACAAGCTTCTATTATCTCCTCATCGGTAGCATTTTCATTGCCCCAGCGAAGATTTTCTTTAATAGTTCCGGCGAACAAAACATTCTTTTGAAGCACCATACCAACGGCATTACGCAGGGTATCAAGGTCATAGTCCCTAACATTAACACCGGCAACCGTTACCTCGCCGTCGGTTGTATCGTAAAGTCGGGGAATAAGCTGAACAAAGGTTGATTTACTTGAGCCCGTTCCGCCGATAATACCGACCGTCATACCCGATTTAATATCAAGATTAACACCCGTAAGGGCAAATTCCTTACCGTGCTTTTTATACTTAAAGTTTACATCCTTAAAGGAAATTGAGCCGTTCTTTACCTCGTAAATCGGATTTTCGGGGTTTTTTATGGTTGATTTTTCGTCCAAAACCTCGGCAATACGCTTGGCGCTTTCGGCAGACATCGTAAGCATAACATAAATCATTGAAATCATCATTAGCTGCATAAGAACCTGAAAACCGTAGGTAAGCATTGAAGAAAGGTCGCCGATTTGAATACTGCTGTGACCGCCTAAAATAAGGTAAGAGCCGAAGGAAAGCACCAAAATCATATTAAAATAAATGCAAAGCTGCATCAAAGGACCGTTCATTGCAACGATTTTTTCTGCCTTTGTAAAGTCCATGCAAATATCCTCGGAAGCAGTAGAAAACTTTTGCTTTTCGTAGGTTTCACGGGAGAAGCCCTTAACGACACGCATACCGCGGACATTTTCTTCAACCGACTCGTTAAGCTTATCATATTTCTTAAACACCCTTCTGAATGCAGGCATGGCAAACTTGGCAATAAGTAAAAGTCCGCCGCCTAAAACGGGTATCATAATAACAAAGCCGATTGCAAGGCGGCCGCCCATAATAAATGCCATAATAACCGAGAATATAAGCATTAAGGGGGCACGAAGCGCAATACGGATAATCATCATAAACGACATCTGAACATTGTTGACATCGGTTGTCATTCTTGTTACAAGTGATGACGAAGAAAACTTATCAATGTTGGTAAATGAAAAGTTTTGAATGTTATAGAACATATCGTGGCGAAGATTTTTTGAAAATCCTGCCGATGCTTTGGCGCAGGTATAACCTGCTATACCGCCGCAGGAAAGAGAGCAAACCGCAAGTAAAATCAAAATAAGTCCCATTTTGATTATGTATTTTAGATTTGCCTCGCCGTCATTCATTGAGTTTACCAAATTTGCGGTAATAAACGGGATTGTGCTTTCTATCGCCGCTTCGGCAAATATGAAAAACAGCGTTAAAAACACTGCGGGTTTATATTCCCTGACGCTTTTTGCCAATTTTTTAATCAATTTTTTCACCTGACTTAAATTAAAAAATACAAATATATTATATCAACATTTGTTATTTATAAATTTAACAAAATGTTAATTATCAAATTAAAAACAAATATGAAAATACGGTTAAAACTGCTAAAAACAGAATGTTCATAAGAGCGAAAAGACCTAAATAACTTTTGGACTTTTCGGGATAAAGAGTTTTATATTCGCTATATGTAATCAAGCTTGCAAGGGAAGCAATAAGCGTTCCCGTTCCGCCGATATTTACCCCTAAAAGCAACGCTTTATAATTATCGGTAAATCTTGATAAAAGTATAGCCGTCGGGACATTGCTTATAACCTGACAGGAGCCTAATGAAACAAGGAGCGGATTTTTGTTGAGTATCAAAGAAACAAAATCCTCAACCGCATCAACTCTTGACATATTTCCCGCAAAAATAAAGAAGCAAACAAATGTTAAAATAAGAAAATAGTCAACCGATTTAAGAGCCAACCTATCAACAAACAATAAAATAACGGTAACAACAACGGTTGCAACAATAAAATTCACAACCCTGAATACCGCAAGTATTGAAAGGGTAAAAAGCAGAAGATACAAAACAGTTCTTTTTATATCAAGCGGCTTTTTTATTTCTTCGTTTATCGTAAGCTTCTCACATTTAAAAGGCAAACAACAAAGGATTAACATTGTTACCGCCAAAATAAAGGGCGGAAGCATAATAAGGGTAAATTCGCCCGTCGGTATATTAAAATATGAATACAAATACAAATTTTGAGGGTTACCGAACGGTGTTACCATACCGCCTAAATTTGCCGAAATATTTTGCAGGATAAATATGTATGCGCTGTATTTTTCCTTACCGGTTACCGACAACGCCAAATAACCGAGGGGCAAAAATGTTATAAGCGCCATATCGTTTGCAATAAGCATAGAGCCGACAAAGGTTATTATTACAAGAACTATTGCGAGAAACCGCAAATTGCCTACCGTTTGCACTATTTTTCTTGAAAGGATTGTAAAAAACATAATATCCTTTAATGCGCAAACTACCGCCAAGGTTGCAAAAAGGCAACAAATGGTTTTATAATCTATATAGGTCAAATATTGCTTATCGGGATGCACAAAAAAGCAGCTTATTACCGCCGCAACAAACGCAATACAAAAAACCGTTTTATCCTTAAATAAAGATTTTATCATTTATTAAAATCAAGGCAACTTCTTTGAGATGTAAAAGGACGGACAAAAGTATCTGCAACCTTTACATGCTTAGGATGAACCGCATATCCCTTTAATGCCTCAAAGCTTTCAAAAGAACTGTCAAGCATCATATCGGCATTTGAGGTTTCAAGCCCGTCTATATAAACGGTAATATCAATTAGACCGTCTATTTGACCCTTTAATGCCTCAAGATTTTTCTTGGCATTTTCCTTAACCGATGCCTTTTCTTCTTCGGTTAAATTATCGTTTAATTTCCATAAAATAATATGTTTAACCATACTAATCCTCCTAAAATAACATAACTTATATTATACCACTATATATACCTATTTACAACCGTTTAGAAAACTTATTTTCAAAAAACTTGTTATTTTAGAATAATTATGATATATTTAACATAACACTTGTTCGGAGGGACAGCTATGGAAAAGAAAACAAGTTATATTTTAGGTGCAATTTTTACGGCTTTATCGGTTGTTTTTGCCGTTATCGCAAAAAAAGTTGATACCGCTACTTATGTTATTGAAAATAATAAATACTTATCTGTTAAAATCGGTTTTTATAAAATCAACACCTATATCCATAACCTTACGGGTGTTCATATGAATTGGTATGATATAACCGATATTATGGGGATTTTATCCATCGGTTTCGGGCTTATTTTCGGACTTGTCGGACTAATTCAGCTTATCAAAAGAAAGAACCTTTTTAAGCTTGACCGATATATTTACTGCCTTGGCGGAACCTATGCATTACTCGGAATAATTTATGCGGCTTTTGAAAAAATCACTCTTAACCGCCGCCCTATTGTTATGCCGGGAGAAGATTTGCCCGAGGCTTCCTTCCCCTCCTCGCATACCTTGCTTATAGCGGTTATTATGATTACGGGCGCCATTCAAATCTGTCGCCTTTTTGCCGATAAAAAAGCAATAAAGATTTCTCTTTCGGCTTTTTGTATTCTATTTGCAACTGTCGGTGTTTTAGGCAGATTTTATTCCGGTGTTCATTGGTTTACCGATATCATTGAAAGCTTGATTATTACCGCCGCTATATGCTTTTTCTATTACGGACTTTCAAAAGAAACAAAAGGAAGACACAGTTTAAATGCTTGATTTATGGGAAAACCTTAAAAATTCCCCCTACCCTATTGCCCTTTACGGAATAGGCAACGGAGCCGACAAAATAATAGATATACTAAACGAAAAAGGCATCGGTTTTTGCGGTGTCTTTTCTTCCGACGGGTTTTATAAACCGAACAAGGTTTTCAGAGGAAAAAAGGTTTCAACATTAGAAGAACTTGAAGAAGAATACGGAAAATTAACCGTTCTTATGTGCTTCGGCTCGGCAAGAAAAGAAGTATTCTCTTATGTTGAAAAGATAAAGGAAAAACACCTGTTTTTCGCCCCCGATGTTCCCGTTTACGGCGATATCCTTTTTGATAAAAACTTTTATTTTAAGACCGAAAACGAGCATAAATGGGTTTACAGTATTTTAGAAGACGAAAAATCAAAAGAATGTTTTAGGGATATTGTCAATTTTAAGCTTTCGGGTGATATTGATTATCTTAAACTATGCGAAACAAGTATAGACGATGCCTATAACGAAATACTAAGGTTAAATGACAATGAAACATATATTGATTTAGGTGCTTACAGAGGCGATACGGTTTTTGAATTTTTAGGCAAGGTTAAAACTTACGATAAGATTTATGCCGTTGAGCCCGATATAAAAACATTTAAGAAATTAGAAATTGCCGTTATGGATATAAAAAACATTGAGCTTATAAACGGCTGTATATCAGACACCTGCAAAAAAGGTCTTTTCGCCATGAACGGTTCAAGGGGCTCAAATTCCCAAAAGGGCGCAACCGAAATAGATTTTTTAACGGTTGACAGTATTGTAGGCGAAAACAAGGTTACATATATAAAAGCCGATGTTGAGGGTGCGGAAATTGATTTTATTAAGGGTGCTCAATATACCATACTTAAAAACAAACCGAAAATGATGATTTCCTGCTACCACCGAAGCGACGACCTTTATAAAATCCCCGAAGCAGTCCTTAATATAAGAAAAGATTACAAGGTTTATATGCGTCATTTTCCCTCTATTCCCGCTTGGGATACGGTTTATTTTTTCATATAGTCATAACTTTAAAAACTCCCTCATATCTTTTAGTAGTAAAGAATATGAGGGAGTATTTTTATGAATTGTCAAAATATTTACAAGGACATCGCACTCAGAACTTCGGGAGATATTTATATAGGAGTGGTAGGCCCTGTCAGAACGGGAAAATCAACATTTATTAAGCGGTTTATGGAAAATATGGTGCTTCCGAATATTACGGAGGACTACCAAAAAGAAAGAGCTAATGACGAGCTTCCCCAGTCCTCTGCCGGAAGAACGATAATGACCACCGAGCCGAAATTCGTGCCCGAAAAAGGTGTGCAGATAAGCATTGAAAACAATGCAAATATGAATGTTCGGCTTGTTGACTGTGTCGGTTACATAGTGCCAAGTGCATTGGGTTACATTGAAGACGACCAGCCGAGAATGGTTAAAACTCCTTGGTTTGAGGAGTCGGTGCCCTTTAATATGGCGGCGGAAATCGGCACTAAAAAGGTTATTACCGAACATTCAACCATAGGTCTTGTTGTTACGACCGACGGCTCCATAAGCGATATTCCAAGAGAGGAATATATGGAAGCGGAGGAACGGATAATTGACGATATTAAGGCGATAAATAAGCCGTTTATCGTTCTTCTTAACTGCGTTGAGCCGAACTCCGATGAGGCAAAAGCTTTAGCCGAAGAATTAAGTCAAAAATATGCTGTTCAGGTTATCCCCGTTTGTTGTCCCGACCTTACCGAAGACGATATTAAAACCATTCTTTCAAAGGTTTTATTTGAATTTCCGGTTAAGGAAATGGCAATTTGCTTCCCGAAATGGATAAACGCTTTACCGCTTACGCATTGGTTAAGAAGCAACATTACCGAAAGCATTAAAACCGCCTGCGGCAACATAAGGAAAATCAATGATATAAATTGCTTCGGCAACAGCTTTAACGACAGCGAAAATATTGAAAAGGTTACCGTAAATAACATTGACCTCGGAAAAGGTAATTCAAAAATAACCATTGATGTTAAAAAGCAACTTTTCTATACCGTCCTTTGTGAAAGCACGGGAATAAGCATAAACGACGATCAGGAGCTTATGGAGTCAATAAGCGAGCTTTGCGACATTAAGAAAAAATATCAAAAGATAAAAAATGCGCTTGACGAGGTTGAGGCAACGGGTTACGGTATCGTAATGCCCGATATAACAGAACTTTCCCTTGAGGAGCCCGAAATAGTAAAGCAGGGCGGCAGATACGGTGTCCGACTTCGTGCATCGGCTCCTTCAATTCACCTTATGAAAGCCGATATCACAACCGAGGTTTCGCCCATTGTCGGCAGTGAAAAACAGTCGGAAGACCTTATAATGTATCTTCTTTCGGAATTTGAGGAAAGCCCCGAAAAGATTTGGGATTCAAATATCTTCGGAAAATCGCTTCACGAGCTTGTTAACGAGGGACTTCATACCAAACTTGCCCGTATGCCCGATGATGCAAGAATGAGGATTAAAGAAACTATTGAGAGGGTCATAAACGACGGCTGCAACGGTCTTGTTTGCATTATCCTTTAACAATTATAAAAGCCATTCCGAAAGGAATGGCTTTTTTTACAGTTAAAATCTTTTTTAAAAAACCAACCCCGACAAAGGGCAGGGCAAGATAGGGAGAATAAGGTTTTGAACGGCAAAATTTACGCACT
>JAKSQJ010000014.1 GCA_024404195.1 Clostridia bacterium
TTCTTTTCGGCAGCCAACTTATCAATAGCTATACTAACCGGCTTTTCAATAAGGATTTCGCCCTCTTCTTCTGCCTTCTTTGATACCTTTCTGGCGCACTTTGCAATATCGGTTACCAAACGGTAACGGTTATCGTAATCTTCAATAAGTTTTCCTAAATTCTCGTTTAACATAAAAATATTCCTTCCAAAAAATTATTTATTATTTATTAACAATACCGTCTATTATATCGGTATTATTTTCGGTTTTAAGTCCTGCCGTTTTAATTATTGCAACGGCATTGTCTATTGCATCCTCCAAAGCATCGTTTACAACGATATAATCATACATTTTAGCGCATTTTATCTCGTCTATTGCAACCTTTAAGCGCTTTTCAATGACTTCCGGAGCATCAGTGCCTCGCCTTGTAAGGCGGTGCTTTAACACCTCTAACGAAGGCGGACAAACGAACATCAAAACGGCTTCGGGCATTTTTTCTTTTATTTTTCTGGCGCCGTTTACATCAACCTCTATCATAACATCGTCGCCGTTATTAAGGCAATCCACAACATACTTTTTAGGTGTTCCGTAATAGTTACCGACAAAAACATTATGCTCAAGCAATTCGCCGTTTTTTATCATATCTTCAAACTGTTCTCTGCTTACAAAACGGTATTTTCCGTCGGGTGTTTCGCCCTCTCTCATCGGTCTTGTTATAGCCGAAATGGAAAATTTAAGCTCGGGACATTTTTCAAAAACACCCGCTAAAACCGTATCCTTGCCGGAGCCCGAAGGCCCCGAAATAACAAACAAATTTCCTTTACTCATCGTTTTCTTCCTCGTCCTCATAAGTTCCGTCATCAAGTATCCTGTTTGCAAGGGTTTCCGACTGAAGATATGTTAAAATAACATGGTCGCTGTCGGTAATGACAACCGCCCTTGTTCTTCTGCCGTGGGTCGCATCAATAAGTGTTCCCCGTTCCTTTGCATCCTGAATAATTCTTTTTATAGGTGCCGATTCGGGACTGACTATCGCAACAACACGATTTTCCGAAACCATATTACCGAAACCGATATTAACAAGCTTCATAAACTAACCTCTTGACTATTCAATATTTTGAATTTGCTCTCTGATTTTTTCAATTTCCGCTTTTATATCCACAACGGTTTTGGTAATCTCCATATCGGAGCATTTTGAGCCGATTGTGTTTGATTCTCTGTTCATTTCCTGAACTATAAAATCAAGCTTTCTGCCTATTGCGCCGCCGGTTTCAAAAAGCGAAAACATTTCGTTTATATGACTTCTCAAACGAACGGTTTCCTCGGCAACCGCAACCTTATCGGCAAAAATGGCGGTTTCTGTTAGCAGCCGTTGCTCATCAACCTGCGCATCGCCTAATAAATCCTTAATTTTTTGTTCAAGTTTTTCCCTATATTCCTTAACCGTTTCGGGCGACCTTTCTTCAATAAAGGCAACCTTCTCAAGAATCAAATTTGCCCTTGATTTAACATCGTCAACAAGTCGGCTTCCCTCTTTGGCACGCATATCAACAAAAACGGAAAGCGCTTCCTTTGCCGTTTCTATGACCGCCTCGCTTAAAACCTTTTCGTCTATTTCACTGCGCTTCGGAATAAGAATTTCATTATTTCCGACAAGTGAAGAAAGTTTCAGGTCATCCTTAAGGTGATATTCCTTACCGATTTTGCGAAGTGCCTCAATATAGGCGTCGGCATAGTCCTTATTAACCTGCAAGGTTAAACTTTTTCCGCTGGTATCCTCTACCAAAACGGACGCCTCAACCTTACCTCTTGAAATTCTTTCCTGCAGGGTTGATTTTAACTTTTCGTCCAAGAACATATACGCTCTCGGCACCCTGCTTGAAAACTCAAAATAGCGGTGGTTTACCGATTTTATTTCAACCGTTATATCAAATCCGTCAAAGCTCTTTTTGGCTCTGCCGAAGCCGGTCATACTCGTAACCGTAGGTCATCAACTCCAAAATTTATTAGTCTTTTCTTTCGTTAATAAGGACATAATCACGGTTTTTAAGCACCGTAACCAATTCCTTTTCGTTCCTAATTCTATGCTCACATCCGATTCCAAAACGGTAATAATCTTCATCAAAATTATGAGAATCGGAGCCGGCGGTTATTATTTTGCCTAAATCTTTTACATACTCATACGCCTGATTATTGGATAAATCGGGGTTGGCTCTGTTATAAACCTCAAAGCCGTCAAGATATTCTGTCGGCAGCTTTTCAAACGGGTCGGTTATATAAGCCCTGTCCCTGAACGGATGCGCCTGAATAACAAGACCTGCGTATTTATGGACAACATTATAAATCGTTTCAAGATTTCCCGAAACAAGCTCGGGGTGCTTTTTAAGATTATCGGGAGAAAGCCCGTAAATCAAGACCTCTTTGCCTTTGCCGACATGTTCTTCAACACCGAAAAGGACATCAAAATCGTATTTTTTTGCTTCTTCTTTAGCAACTTCGTAATCTTTTTCGTATGCCTCGCAAAATTCTTTCCAAGGAAGATTTCGGTCAATAGCGGTATTGCCGTTATAAAAATGATTTGTAAGTATTACGCCGGCATAACCGCCTTCGGCAAGACATTTAACAAGCTCTGCCGCTTCAACATGCGCACATTTACTACATGCCGCCGTATGCTGATGTGTTTCATAAAAAAACATTGCCTAAACACCCCTAAAACACACTGCAAAGATTAAATTATTTAAAGAAAAGCGGAAGCTCTTCAAGGAAGATAATATCGTCTCTTTTTGAAGCATCGCCCTCGGCTAAAATTGCGCAGGAAGCCGCCTCAATTCCGCCTGCCTTTTCAACCAATGTTCTGACAGCGCTTAAGGATTCTCCCGTGCTGATAACATCGTCAATAATAAGAACTTTTTTGCCCTTAATCAAATCAATTTCCGATTGACCTAAATAGAGATGTTGCTCATGTTGAGTTGTTATGGACTCAACGCAAACATCTATCGGGTTTTTCATATAAACCTTAATTCCCTTGCGGGCAACAATGTAGGGTTTGCCCGACTGTCTTGACATTTCGTAAGCCAAAGGAATACTTTTTGCTTCCGGAGTTAAAATAACATCAAATTCGGGAACCTTTTTAAGCAATTCCTCGCAACCCTTTATCGTTAATTCAACATCACCGAAAATGATAAATGCGGCAATATCAAGTTTATCACTTACCGGGAATTTTTCAAGATTTCTCTCTAAACCTGCGATTTTCATTGTGTAAAATTCTGACATAATAATACTTCCTTTATTATAAAAAATTCACTTTTTATTTATCACTTAAAATTATCCCGGGGGCCACTGCAAATATCTGCGGGCAAGAAGATGAAAATGAAGATGACCGACGGTTTGACCGCCCTCTTCACCGCAGTTTGCAACAACTCTGAAACCTTTTTGGAGATTTTCGGTTTTTGCAGTTTTTGCTATTGCCTCATAAATCTTTGCAACATAAATACTGTTTTCTTCGTTTATCATTGCCGGAGAATCAATATGCTTTTTCGGAACAAATACCGCATGAAAAGGTGCCTGCGGCTCAATATCCAAAAAGCCGTAAACATAATCGTCCTCATAAACCTTTGTTGAGGGAATTTCACCCTTAATTATTTTACAAAACAAACAGTCATCCATTTATTTCACCATTCCTTCAAGAATTGAAGCGGCGCTTGCGAGTGCCTTTTCAACATTTGATATATCTTTACCGCCTGCCATGGCAAAGTCGGGCTTACCGCCGCCGTTACCACCGCATATTTGGGCGATTTGCTTAACAATATTTCCCGACATTGCGCCGTTTTTAACGGCATCCTTACCCGAGCATACGCAGAAGGTAAGCTTTTCGCCGTTTATACCCGCCAAAACAACAACCATATCGGAATACTTATCCTTAATGCCGTCAAGCATTTTTCTCATTTCGTCGGCACCGACACCGCTTAGCTTTGCGGTTGCAAGTTTAACCGATTTAACCGAAACGGCATTCTTTATAATATCGTCGGTCTTGCCGCTTGCAAGTTTTGTTTTTAAAGCATCAAGTTCCTTTTCGGTTGCCTTTAATTTATCGTTTAAGGCGGATACTTTTTCAATAAGCTCCTCAACATTTCCGCATTTTATCACTGCAGCGGTTTTTGAGGTTAAATCAACATAATGATTTAACAAATTAAGGGTATTAAAGCCGGTAAAAGCCTCTATTCTTCTGACTCCGGCAGCGATACCGCTTTCGGAAACTATACGGAAAAGTCCGATTTTTCCTGCATTGTCAACATGTGTTCCTCCGCAGAATTCAACCGAAATATCCCCTGCCGTTACAACACGGACAACATCGCCGTATTTTTCGCCGAACAGAGCCATAGCGCCTAACTTTTTGGCTTCTTCAATAGGCATTTCCTTATTTGTTACAACAGTTCCGTTTAAGATAACATTATTGACAATATCTTCAACCTTTGCGATTTCTTCGTTTGTCAAAGCGGAAAAATGAGTAAAGTCAAAACGGACTGCCGTATCGTTTACAAGCTGACCTGCCTGCTCAACATGGTTGCCGAGCACTTTACGCAAAGCGGCCTGCAATAAATGCGCTGCGGTATGGTTTCTTCTTATTGCATCTCTTCGTAAAACATCAATACTTGCGGTAACGGTTTCACCTACCGAAATGCTATCGGATAAAACTGTTCCGATATGATAGAAAACTCCGCCGGTCGTCTTTTTGGTATCAACAACCTCAAACTTAAAGCTTCCGTTTTCCAATATGCCGGTATCGCCTACCTGACCGCCGCCCTCTCCGTAAAATACGGTTTTATCAAGAACAATTATGGCTTTTTCGCCCTCGTTTGCGGTTTTGATATGTTCGCCGTCGCAAACTATGTCCAAAACCTTTGCATTACAGGTGTTTTCGGTATAACCCAAAAACTCGGTTTTATCTATATTATCAAAGGAAATTCCGTTACTTGACCAGCTTTCGCCGTCGGATGCCTTTCTTGAAGAACGGGCAAGTTCTCTTTGCTCCTTCATCAAACTGTTAAAGCCGTCCTCGTCAAGTGTCTTTCCGTTTTCTGCCAAAATATCTTTTGTAAGGTCAAGCGGAAAACCGTATGTATCATAAAGCTTAAAGGCATCCTCGCCCGACAAAACATTGCCCTTTTCCATAAGGTTTTGGAGCAATTTAAGTCCCTGGTCAATGGTTTTGTTAAAGCTTGCTTCCTCGTTGGCGATAACCTTTTTGATAAGCTCTTTCTTTTCAACAAGTTCGGGGTATGCGCTACCGTTTTCTTTTATTACGGCATCGCACATTTCGGTCAAAAATGTTCTTTCAATGCCTAATAGCTTTCCGTGTCTTGCGGCACGGCGGATAAGACGGCGAAGAACATATCCTCTGCCCTCGTTTGACGGAATAATACCGTCGCTTATCATAAAGGTAGAAGCCCTTGCATGGTCGGTTATGGCACGGATTGAAATATCTGTGTTTTTATCCTTACCGTATTCCTTACCCGAAATTTCGCAAACCTTATTGAGAATATTACGGACGGTATCAACCTCAAACATATTGTCAACCCCCTGCATAACACAGGCAAGCCGTTCAAGACCCATACCGGTATCAATATTTTTATGTTGAAGTTCGGTATAGGTGCCGTCCCCCATATTATTAAACTGCGAGAAAACATTGTTCCAGATTTCCATATATCTGTCGCAATCGCAACCCGGTTTACAGTCGGGTGAACCGCAACCGTATTTTTCGCCACGGTCAAAATAAATCTCACTGCAAGGACCGCAGGGACCCGTTCCGTGCTCCCAGAAATTATCCTCCTTGCCTAAACGGACAATATGCTCCTCGGGAACGCCGATTTTGTCACGCCACAAAGCATACGCTTCGTCATCCTCCTCATAAACGGAGGGCCATAACAAATCCTTTGGAATTTCAAGCGTTTCGGTCAAAAATTCCCAAGCCCACGGAATTGCCTCATTCTTAAAGTAATCGCCGAATGAGAAGTTTCCGAGCATTTCAAAATAAGTGCCGTGACGGGCGGTATGACCTACACGCTCAAGGTCGGGAGTTCTGATGCATTTTTGGCAGGTTGTAACCCTGTTACGAGGAGGAGTAACCTCGCCCGTAAAATACTTTTTCATCGGAGCCATACCCGAGTTAATAAGCAATAATGACTTATCGTTATCCGGAACCAAAGAGAAGCTGTTTAGTCGCAAATGCCCCTTTGATTCAAAGAAAGATAAATACTTTTCACGCAAATCGTTTAATGAAGTCCATTCCATAATTTTACATCCTTAATTGCATAAAATAACAGTTTAAATTATATACCAACTGCCTTTATTTGTCAACAAAAACGGGGCAAATATTTTTTAATATGAAAATAAAATTTCTTGTTGTAAAATAGAATAAAAAGTGTTATTATATATATACTTATGTAAATATTATTTTATTTTTTGCGGAGGAATTGGTTTGAAACTACTTGCCATTGACGGAAACAGTATAATAAACCGTGCGTTTTACGGTATAAAACTTCTTTCAACCAAGGACGGAGTTTACACCAATGCGGTTTACGGTTTTATAAATATTCTGAATAAACTCATAGAAACCGAAAGTCCCGACGGGGTTGCCGTTGCCTTTGACCTTAAAAAGCCGACCTTCCGCCATAAAGAATACGCCGAATACAAAGCCGGCAGAAAACCGATGCCCGAGGAATTAAGAGGTCAGTTTCCCATTCTTAAAGAATGGCTTACCCTTGCAGGATATAAGGTTATTGAATGTGAGGGCTTTGAAGCCGACGATATTTTGGGCACTCTTGCATACAACTGTCGCATAAGCGGTCATCTTTGCTCTATTGCAACGGGCGATCGGGATTCCTTGCAGTTAATTTCCGATAACACAAAAGTTTTACTTGCCGCTACCAAAATGGGCAGACCCGAAATCATCAACTACACCAAAGAGGCACTTTTTGAAAAATACGGTTTAGAGCCGAAGGAAATGATAGAGCTTAAAGCGTTAATGGGCGACTCGTCCGATAATATTCCGGGTGTTCCGGGTGTCGGCGAGAAAACCGCAACCGACCTTATTTCCCGTTTTCATACCATTCAAAACATTTACGATAATATTGATACTCTTGACATAAAAGACAGTGTTAAACAAAAACTGATAAACGGAAAAGACAGCGCTTTTTTAAGTCGTTTTTTAGGCACAATTTCCCTAAAAGCGCCAATTGATACAAATATTGAAAACTATAAGTGCGTTTCTCCCGATGCAAGCGGACTTGCAAAGCTTATGACAAAGCTTGAATTCTTTAAGCTTATGGAGAAAATGAACATTACCCCCTGCGCCGCAGAAGCAACCGAAAGCAAAGCGAAAGAAAAGGATTATACCGTTGACGAAGAATATAAAATCAAGTCGGACGATATTATTGATATTCTTTTTTATGAAGATTTTGCCTGCTGCGTTTGCGACACGGCGGTTTTTAAGATTTCAAAAGAAGATGCAGAAAAACTTCTTATTAGTGATAACAAAAAGAGGGTTTACGACCTTAAAGCCATATCTAAAAGCGTTAAGGATATTAAAAATGTTATTTTTGATGCAAAACTTGCAGGGTATCTATTAAACCCTGCTTCAAACGATTATTCAATAGAGCGGCTTTGCGCCGAATACGGCATTTCGGATATAAAATCCGATATTGAAGAAGAATACAAAAAAGTTATCGGTTTTTCCCGTCTATGTGATGTTTTAAGTAATCGTATTTACGAAAGCGGTCAGGAAAAAATACTGACCGATATTGAAATTCCGCTTTCTATTGTTTTGTCCGATATGGAAAATGTAGGTTTTCTTGTTGACACAAACGGTCTTAAAAATATGGGCGAAGAACTGTTTTGCCGCACCGAAGAAATCAAAAAGGAAATCTATAAAATTTCGGGCGAGGAATTTAATGTTAATTCTCCGAAGCAATTAGGCGAAATTCTTTTTGTTAAGCTCGGCATTCCCTCAAAGAAGAAAACAAAAAGCGGATATAGCACATCTGCCGATGTTTTAGAGGGGCTTCGCTATGATTATCCGATTATTGATAAAGTTCTCATTTACCGCCAGCTTGCAAAGCTTAAATCAACCTACTGCGACGGACTTTTAAATGCGGTAAGTAATGACGGCAGAATTCATACAACCTTTAATCAAACCGAAGCGAGAACGGGAAGAATAAGCTCTCTTGAGCCAAATCTTCAAAATATCCCCGTCAGAACAGATGAGGGTAAACGGCTTCGTGAATTCTTTGTTGCAAAAGAGGGTTATACCCTTTGCGATGCCGACTATTCTCAAATTGAGCTTCGTGTTCTTGCGAGTATTGCCGACGATAAGACGATGATAGACGCATTTAATTCGGGAACGGATATTCATACGGTTACCGCAAGTGAGGTTTTCGGTATTCCCGTAGATATGGTGCTTCCCATTATGCGAAGTCGGGCAAAAGCGGTTAATTTCGGTATTGTTTACGGGATAGGCGCTTTTTCGCTCGGTAAGGATATAGGGGTAAGCCGCGCTGAAGCTGACCGATATATTAAAAATTATCTTGCAACCTATAACGGCGTTGCAAATTATATGGAAAACTGCATAAGCAAAGCCAAAGAGGACGGTTTTGTTACCACCTATTTCGGCAGAAGAAGATATCTTCCCGAGCTTTCATCCTCTAACGGAATGATGCGGGCATTCGGAGAAAGGGTTGCAAGAAATGCGCCCATTCAGGGAACTGCCGCCGATATTATTAAAATTGCAATGATAAATGTTTATAACCGACTTAAAAAGGACTTCCCCGATTCTAAACTTATTTTGCAGGTCCACGATGAGCTTTTGGTTGAGTGTCCTATAAAGGACAAAGAAAAGGTTTGCAAATGCTTAGAGGAAGAAATGACAAACGCCGCCAAAATGAAGGTTATTCTCTCGGTTGATGCCCATTCGGGCAAAAACTGGTTGGAGGCAAAGGGTTAATGGAGAACGAAATCACCGTAACTTCCGACCTTGACCTATGGCATATTGATTTTATCGCCGAAACCGAAAAGCAAAATTTCAGTGAGCCGTGGAGTAAAAATTCCATTTTGGAGTCCCTTGCTCACAATACAAAGTTTTTCGTTGCCCAAACGGCAGATACTCTTTTGGGTTATATCGGTCTTAACTTCGTTCTTGACGAGGGATATATAACAAGTATTGCGGTAATAGAAGAATACCGCAAAAAAGGTGTTGCTACAAAGCTTATAAAAGCTTGTTTTGATTTTGCAAAAGAAAATAAGTTATCCTTTGTTTCGCTTGAAGTGAGGACCTCAAACAAAGCCGCTTTATCCCTTTATGAAAAAATGGGTTTTTCAAAAGAGGGAATAAGAAAAAACTTTTATTCAAAGCCCAATGAAGACGCAATTATTATGACAAGAAGGTTTTAATAAAAAATGCTTATACTCGCCATTGAATCATCCTGCGACGAAACCGCCGCCGCCGTTACAAACGAAAGGCATATCCTTTCAAATATTGTTGCGACACAAATTGAAGAACACAGAATTTACGGCGGAGTTGTTCCGGAAATCGCTTCAAGAAGGCATACCGAGGCAATAAGCCAGGTTTGCGACGAAGCGGTAAAACAAGCAGGAATAGAATATAAAGATTTAGATGCCGTTGCGGTTACATTTGCGCCGGGACTTATAGGAGCGTTGCTCGTCGGGGTAAACTTTGCAAAAGGTCTTGCCTTTTCGCTCGGTATTCCCCTTATCCCCGTTCATCATCTTCGTTCGCATATTGCCGCAAACTACATAGAAAACGACGAACTTGAACCCGAATATCTTTGTCTTACCGTTTCGGGCGGAAACACAATTCTTACAAAAGTAAAAGATTATTGCGTTTTTGAGCCGATAGGCGGAACAAGAGACGATGCGGCAGGAGAATGCTTTGACAAATCCGCAAGGGCGCTTGGACTTTCCTATCCCGGCGGAGTTATGCTTGATAAAATAGCAACCGTTGCCGACGATAAAAAATATCCGCTTCCCTATCCTAAAATCGCAGGTAACGAATTTGATTTCAGTTTTTCGGGTCTTAAAACCGCCGTTGTCAACACAATTCACAATGCTTCGCAAAAGCAAGAAGAAATTGATGTTCCGGTTATGGCGGCAACCGTCAGAAAAAGAGTTTGCGATATTTTAGTAAAGAAAACCATTGATGCCGCCGAGCATTTTGATTATAAAACCGTTGCTCTCGCCGGAGGTGTTTCGGCGAACTCGGAGCTTCGTTCACGGCTTCTTTTTGAATGTAAAGAAAGAAATATAAAACTTTTTTATCCCGAACTTAAATATTGCGGTGATAATGCCGCAATGGTCGGAGTTCAGGCATATTACGAATATAAAAGCGGAAACATTGCCGACACTTCTCTTAATGCTGCGGCAACACTTCCGATAAATTACAGATAAAGGTGAAAATTATGAAAAAATTACTTTTAATTGTAAATCCGAAATCGGGCAGAGCAAAAATGCGAAGCGAGCTTCTTGCCGTTACCGAAATACTATCTTCAAAATACGATGTTACGGTATATATTACCAAATGCCGTGCCGATGCTACCGAAAGGGTTAAAAGAACAGAAGAAAACGAGTTTGACCTTATTGTTGTTTGCGGCGGTGACGGAACATTAAACGAGGTTATTACCGGTCTTATGCTTTCGGGCAAGAATACTCGTGTCGGATATATTCCTTCGGGAACACTTAACGAATGGTCAAGCGGTCTCGGTATTTCAAGAAATATTGAAACCGCCGCAAAGGATATTTTAGACGGCAAAAAAATTGACCTTGATATAGGAAAGTTCGGAGATAAATATTTTTCATATACCGCTTCCTTCGGTGCTTTTACCGATGCTTCATATTCAGCGCCGCAGGATATTAAGAATGTTTTAGGTCAAGCCGCCTATTTCTTTGAAGGAATAAAAAGTCTTGCAAATATTAAACCGCTTCACTTAAAATTTGAAGCCGACGGCAAAATTTATGAGGGTGACTATCTTTTCGGTGCCATATCAAATTCAATGTCGGTTGGCGGAATAGTTAAGTTTGACAAAGCGGCGGTTGAGCTTGACGACGGTATTTTTGAAATTTTGCTTATAAGCAAACCCGCAAACATCGCCAAACTTCAGGGGATTATTGACGGAATACTCAAAAAAGATTTGAACAGAGACGGTATTGACTTTTTCCATGCAAAATCAGTAACGGTTTACGACAGTAACGGTATTCCCTGGACTCTTGACGGAGAGTTTTGCGAGGGTGCGGAAAAAACCGTTGCCGAAAATCTTCACTCGGCACTTCACCTTATTATACCGAACAATGAAGAAAAAAATGCTTAAGGAGTTTTGATATATGTTTACAAGAGATATTGGTGTTGACCTCGGAACCGCAAACACACTTGTTTGCGTAAAGGGTAAAGGAATTATAATGAGAGAGCCGTCGGTTGTGGCATACGATGTTCGTAACGACGCCGTCAGGGCAGTCGGAACCGAAGCAAAAGAAATGATAGGAAGAACACCCGGCTCAATTATTGCCGTTCGTCCGCTTAAAGACGGTGTTATCGCCGACTTTGATGTTACTACCGCGATGCTTAAAAGATTTGTTAACCGCGCTCTTAAGGGCTCATTCTTTTCAAGAGTTCGTATGGTAATTTGTATCCCCGTAGGTATCACTGAGGTTGAAAGCCGTGCCGTTTACGATGCCGCAAAACAAGCCGGTGCTACCGATATTGACCTTATTGAAGAGCCGATGGCGGCGGCTGTCGGTGCGGGGCTTCCGGTTTGGGATGCTTCGGGCACTATGGTTGTTGATATCGGAGGCGGAACAAGTGAGGTTGCCGTTATTTCGCTTGGCGATATTGTTACCGCTCAATCGGTCCGTATAGGCGGCGACGACCTTGACGAAGCCATTATCGGCTACATAAGAAAGAAGCATAATCTTCTTATCGGTGAACGCACCGCCGAGCTTATAAAAATTCAAATCGGCTCCGCAAAGCCCTACAAGGACGAATCGGAAATTGAAATCAAAGGCCGAAACCTTGTTGACGGACTGCCTAAAAATGTTGTTATCACATCAAAAGAAGTCAGAGATGCTATGGCTGACCCGATTTCTCAAATCATTGATGCTATCCGCTTAACCCTTGAAAAAACTCCGCCTGAGCTTTCCGCCGATATTATTGATAAGGGTATAACACTTACCGGCGGCGGCTCACTTCTTCGCGGATTTGCCGAGCTTCTCGCCGAAGAAACCGGAATACCGGTATCGGTTGCCCTTAACCCTCTTGACTGCGTCGTTTTGGGAACGGCAAAGCGTCTTGAAGGAAACAGCGGTTTTGAAAATTATGTTTTCCGCAGAGGAAAGCGTTTCAGATAAAACGGAGGAATTCTAATGCGTTTTTTCTTTCGCACACGACAGTTTAAAATTATAGTTGCGATTTTTTCCGTAGTTGTTGTTATTTCCCTTGTTTTCGGTCTTGCGGCAGATAAAATGTCACCCTTTTCGGATGCTGCCGGAGTGCTTACCGCCCCATTCAGAAATGCTTACACCGCCGTTTCAAACGGTATTAAGGATTTTTTAAAAACCACCAATGACGGTAACGAGCTTATGATTAAAAACACCGAGCAGGAAAAAGAAATTAACGAGCTTCGCAAAAAAATCGCCGACTATGAAACAACCAAGAATAAAAATGAGTTTTTAACAAAATATCTCGGCATAAAGGAAGACAACAAGGACTTTATGTTTGCCCCTGCCACCCTTATTTCAAGGGACAACGGGGACAAGTATCAGGGCTTTGTTATCAATAAGGGCTCTCTTTCGGGAATTAAACTTTATGACCCCGTTATTACCGATGCCGGACTTGTCGGCTTCATTACCGAAGTCGGAACAACGACCTCAAAGGTAACAACCGTTTTATCCCCTAACCTTTCGTTAGGCGCTCTTGACAGCAGAACGAGTGATTCGGGCGTTATAAAAGGCGAAACAAATCTTGCCGAAAAGGGTATGTGCCGACTTATCAACCTTTCAAGAACCTGCGGTGTTGCTATGGGCGATTATGTTATTTCTTCGGGCGAGGGTATATTCCCCGACGGTATTTTAATCGGCTCTATCGCCAACATCGGCACCGACCCGACCAATTCTTCAATTTATGCCGATATAAAGCCGTTTGTTGATTTCAAAGAAATTCGCAATGTTATGATTATCACCTCGTTTGAGGGACAAGGCGGCATCGTAAAGCAGGGGGATAAGTAAATGGCAAAGCTTAAAACCCGTTATATCGTTCTTATTGTATTTATTGCGCTTGTTACGCTTATTTTGCAATTTAACGGTTCATTGAGTATCGCCAAGCTTTCGGCTTTCCCGTTATTTCCGCTTGGCTTTATCGTTGCAATATCTATGTTTTCAAGCGAACTGCAATCGGTTATTATCGGTCTTATTATGGGTATATTCGTTGACTCCTGCGCGAGCTCAAACTATTCGTTTAACACCCTCATTTACCCCTTAATTGCATTCGGAGTTTCCCTTATTTCGCATTATTTGTTTAATGTTAATGTTCGTTCCTGCCTGCTTCTTTCATTTTTATCGGCAATATTAGTTCTTTTTCTTAACTACATTGTCTATGATTTTTCGGTCGGCTTTAACAACCTTTTGGTTTATTTTTTGCGAAACATAGTTCCGAGCGCAATTATTACCGCCGTTTTTTCGGCAATTCTTTATTTTGTTAACAAGAAAATTTATAATACACTGAGGTGAAAAAGGTGCCATTTAACAGGAAAAGACAGGTGCCGCTTGTGGTTTTGGCGATACTGCTTGTTCTTCTTATTGTCCTTTACTCCGCGCGGCTTTATTACATACAAGTCAAAAAAGCCGATGAATACTCCTCTGTTGCCGGAAGCACTTCAACCCTTACCACCGTATTAAAGGCACCGAGGGGCGAAATAATTGACTGCAACGGCAGAAAAATTGCGGTCAACCGCGACGGCTATAATATTGTTTTCAACAAAGCATATGTTAAAGATGACCTTAATGATATTATTCTCGCTCTTATCAATCTTTTGAAAAAAAACAAAACTCCTTATATAGACAAGCTTCCTATTTCGGAAACTGCGCCTTATAAATTCAAAAAGGACGAAAATACCGAAAAGCTTATTAAAACATTTGACCTTGCCCACTATGCCACCGCTCAAAACTGCGTTGACCAAATGATAAAAGAATATGAGCTTGAAGATTACTCGTCTTACGAACAGCGCCTTATTATGGGTGTCAGATATACTATGCAGATTTCCGATTTTTCGGTCTCCTATCCATACACCTTTGCCGAGGATATCCCCACCGAACTTATGCGCAAGATTTCAGAATCGGAATTTTTGCTTTCGGGTGTTTCGGTTGAGGTTGCCCCTTTCAGAGAATACCCCGATACCGCTTTGGCGGTTAATCTTATCGGCTCGGTAGGACCTATTTATGAAGATGACTGGGAGGACGGAGAAAAGTATAAATCAAGAGGTTATTCTTTTAACGACAAGGTCGGAAAAAGCGGTATTGAATACTACGGTGAAGAACAACTTCGGGGCACCGACGGCGAAATAACCTATTACCTTGATGCCGAAGGAAATATTCTGCAAAGTGTTATTACCAAAAAGCCGGTTTCGGGCAAAACCATTATGCTCTCTCTTGATAAGCGAATTCAAAAAACGGCTCAAAACGCCTTAAAGGATACCGTCAGAGGACTTCCTACTGCAACCGGCGGAGCCGCAGTAATGATAGAGGTTAATACGGGAAAGGTGCTTTGCGCCGCCAACTATCCGACCTATGACAGTGCAAATCTCGGCAAAGATTATGAAAAACTTACCGACCCTGCCGCACATTCCCCACTTACAAACCGCGCTTTTTGCGGTGTTTATCCTATCGGCTCTACCATAAAGCCGATAGTTGCTACCGCCGCCATTGAAAACAACCATTACTATCAAGGTGAATATATCACCTGCGTTCATACCTACGACTACTTTGACGATTATAAACCTTCTTGTATGCACAGACACGGCTCTATCGCCCTTAAAACCGCCCTTTCAAAAAGCTGTAACTACTTTTTCTTTGAGCTCGGCAGAAGAGTCGGCGCCGTTAAATTAACCGATTACTTTAAGCAGTTCGGTTTAGGCGTTAAAACCGGTGTTGAGGTTGATGACAGCGCCGGAATACTGACAGAGCCGAAAAGCAACGGCTTCGGCGGTGATACACTTCAGATTTCCATCGGTCAGTTAAATGCTTTTACCCCTTTGCAGCTTGCTAACTACGGCGCAACCTTTGCAAACGGCGGAACGCATTACAGAGCATCGCTTATTAAACAAATATCCTCCTATGATATGTCACAAACCTTTGATGACGGTAAAGCCGATGTATTAAACAAGGTTTCAATTAAGCCATCAACCCTTAAAGCCATTAAAGAGGGTATGCTTTCGGTTACCGTTGACGGAACGGGTAGAGCCGCACTTGGCGATTATCCGATAAAAATAGGCGGTAAAACAGGAACGGCGCAAACAAATCAAGGCGCCGACCACAGCACATTTATAGTTTTTGCCCCCTACGATAAACCGCAAATCGCAATTTCGGTTGTTCTTGAACACGGTAACTCGGGTTTTTCTTCGGGAACACTTGTAAGAAAACTGCTTGATTCCTACTTTACTACGGTTGAAAACCGAAAGGGCGAAACCATACCGAACAAAGTTTTAAGTTAATTATTATATATTTATTTTGACAAAGTATTTTAACTATGTTAAACTGTTAAGATATTAGGAGTAATGTTATGGGCTTGATTTTTGCTATTGCTTCCGGAAAAGGCGGAACGGGTAAATCAACCGTTTCCTGCGGTCTTGCCGCTTCCTTTGCCCGAAAGGGAAAAAAAGTTCTGATAGTTGACCTTGATAAGGGGCTAAGGTGCATTGATACCTATTTCGGAATTGAAGAAAAGGTTGTTTATGACCTGTCCGATGCCTTCGCCAGGGGCAGGGATTATAAAGATGTCTTTTATTTTGCCGGAGAAAACAATGATATAACCGTTGTTCCCTCGGCATCTGTTGACAGCAGTATTGACCCCAATGATTTTGCCGATTTTATTGAGAAGTGCAGTAATGACTACGATGTTATCATACTTGACCTTTCGGCAGGACTTGATTTTTCATTACTCAGTAATATCCCTAAAATAAGATATATTTGTGTTGCAAATCAGGACCCGATTTCGCTTAAAGATGCAGGGGTTGTTAAAGAACGGTTAAATGACGAAAAACTGTATCTTATTATTAACAAATTTGATGTTGATTTAATACTCAAAGAAAAATATCAAAACATTGACGAAATGATTGACCAAAGCGGAATTCAGCTTATCGGAATCATTCCCGAAACTTATGACCTCAAACTGTTCCCCATTACTCACAAGCTTAAAAAACGCGGAAGAACAGTTAAAGCACTTAACAGAATTACGGGACGGTTAATAGGTGAAAGCATTCGCCTTCCTCGTCCTGAAAACATATAAAAGGAGAACAAAAATGACAATCGCACTAATAGCAGAAGACGCAAAAAAAGAGTTAATGGTTCAGTTTTGTATCGCATATTGCGGAATACTTAACCGCCATAACATACTCGCAACCGGCTCAACCGCAAAAATGGTTTCCGAAGCCACCGGCCTTAATATTATGGGCTTTTTGGGCGGAGCGCAGGGCGGAACACAGCAAATTTCTTCAAGAATCGGCTGTGACGAAATTGATATGATTTTATTATTCAGAGATACGAACAGTCTTTCGGGAAGCACGGTTGACTGCAACGAGCTTTTAAGATTATGTGATGTTCATAATATTCCGGTTGCCACCAACATCGCAACTGCGGAAATACTCATCCGCGGTCTTGAACGAGGCGACCTTGACTGGCGGGATATTGTAAAATCAAAATAACCCTTTAAGGAAGGAAAATATAAATGGCTGAAATAAATCACGCTATTAAGGGAACTAATGATGTTCTCCCAAAGGAATCTTATAAAATTCAGTTTGTTGAAAACATAATGCTTTCAACCGCAAAGCTTTACGGCTTTCGTGAAATTCGTGTTCCGGTTTTTGAGCATACCGAGGTTTTCTCCCGTAATGTCGGCGATACGACCGATGTTGTCCAAAAGGAAATGTATACCTTTGACGATAAGGGAGGAAGGTCTATTACCCTTCGCCCCGAGCTTACCGCCGGTGTTGTAAGAAGCAGTATTGAACACGGTCTAATATATGATGCTTTACCGCAAAAGGTATGCTATATCGGAGGATGCTACCGTTACGAAAAGCCGCAGGCAGGTCGGCTTCGTGAATTTCATCAGTTCGGTATTGAATGTTTGGGGGCTTCCTCACCTGCCGCCGACGCAGAGGTTATCTGCGTTGCAAATCAGGTGCTTTCAACTCTCGGAATTAAGAAAATTTCGCTTCAGATAAACTCTATCGGTTGTCCTATATGCCGAAAGAACTATCAGCAGGCATTAAAGGAATACTTTGAAGCAAATATTGACGAGCTTTGCGATACCTGCAAGGACCGTCTCCAAAGAAACCCGATGCGTATTCTTGACTGCAAATCTCCCGTTTGCTCAAAGCTTGCCGCAAATGCTCCAAAGGTTATTGATTTTCTTTGTGACGATTGCAAGGAGCATTTTGAGGGTGTTAAAAAGCATCTTGATTCCGCAGGTCTTAAATACACGATAAATCCTCAAATAGTAAGAGGTCTTGATTATTATACAAGAACTGTTTTTGAGTTCGTTTCGGGCGATATCGGCGCTCAGTCCACCGTTTGCGGCGGCGGCCGTTATGACGGTCTTGTTGAGCAGATGGGCGGAAACCCGACTCCTGCTTTGGGATTCGGTATGGGAATTGAGCGACTGCTTCTTTTGATGGAAAATCAAGAAACCGAAATTCCCGACGATACAACCTGCGATTTATATATTGCCCCGATGGGCGAAAATGCGGCGTATGAAGCAACTAAGCTTTCTTCAATTCTTCGCTCGGACGGTTTTGAGGTTGCAACCGATGTTTGCGGCAGAGGTCTTAAAGCGCAGATGAAATATGCCGATAAAATCGGAGCAAAATTCACAATGGTTATAGGTGACAACGAGCTTGAAAGCAAAAAAGCAATTATTAAAAATATGAAAACCGGCGATACTGCCGAAATATCGCTTGATAATATAGGCGATGAATTTATTAAAACATTTTCACAAACCTATTTAGATAATCTTACCGATACGGTAATGGATTTCGGAAATTAAAGATAATTTTTAGAGGTGTTTCTTTTGAAACTTGACAGAATGAACGGATTAAAGCGCACCGATTATTGCGGCACGCTTACAAAGGATTTTATTGGAAAAGAGGTTGTTGTCTGCGGTTGGGTTCAGCGCCAGCGTGACCTTGGCGGTCTTATTTTCATTGACCTAAGGGACAGAACGGGCATTGTTCAACTTGCGTTTGACGACAATACCGAAAAGGAAGTATTTGACAAGGCATTTGTTATAAGAAGCGAATATGTTGTTATGGCAAAGGGTAGCGTTCGTATGCGTTCCTCAATAAATACCGAAATTCCGACGGGTGAAATTGAGGTTGAGGTTAAAGAGCTTAAAATTTTAGGCGAGTCATTAACTCCGCCGTTTGAAATTTTGCCCGACAGCAACGCAAACGAGGAGCTTCGCCTTAAATACCGCTATTTAGACCTTCGCCGCACACCGCTTAAGGATAATATCTTAATGCGCCACCGTGTTGCAAAGGTTACAAGGGATTATTTTGACGAAAACGGGTTTATTGAGATTGAAACACCGACACTTATTAAGTCAACCCCCGAAGGCGCCCGTGACTATCTTGTTCCCTCCCGTATTCATAAGGGCAGTTTCTTTGCTCTTCCGCAATCACCGCAGATGTATAAGCAATTACTTATGCTTTCCGGCTTTGACCGTTATATGCAGATAGCAAGATGCTACCGTGACGAAGACCTTCGTGCCGACAGACAACCCGAGTTTACGCAGATTGACCTTGAAATGTCCTTTGTTGAAAAGGAAGATGTTTTTGCCATTGCCGAGGGTTATATTAAGCGCTTATTTAAGGAAGTTTTAGGTGTTGATATTAAAACTCCGCTTCCCCGTCTTACATATACCGATGCTTTAAATGATTACGGCTCCGACAAGCCGGACACCCGTTTTGAAATGAAGATTAAAGACCTTTCGGATATCGTAAAGGACTGCGGATTCTCGGTTTTTGCCGATACGGTTAAAAACGGCGGCACGGTTCGGGCAATTAACGCCGAAAATGCCACCGCAATTTACACCCGAAAAGAAATAGACAAGCTTACCGAAGAAGCAAAGGGCATCGGCGCTAAAGGTCTTGCCTTTATCCGCTGGAATGACGACGAGCCGACCTGCTCCTTCGCTAAATTTATGACCGAAGACGAAATGAAGGCAATTTACGAGCGCCTTAATATGAAAAAGGGTGATGTTGCGCTAATCGTTGCTGATAAAAAGAATACCGTTCTTTCGGTTTTGGGAGCCCTTCGTCTTACCGTTGCGAAAAAGCTTGATATAATTCCGAAGCAATATAATTTCCTTTGGATTACCGAGTTCCCGTTCTTTGAATATAACGAGGAAACAGGAAACTGGGATGCTATGCATCATCCGTTTACCGCTCCTTTGGACGAATGTATCCCCTATCTTGATACAAATCCCGAAAAGGTTTTTGCAAATGCCTATGACCTTGTTCTTAACGGCATTGAGCTTTCAAGCGGTTCTATCCGTATTACCGACCCCGAGCTTCAAGCCCATATGTTTAGAGCGTTAGGTTTATCCGACGAGGAAGCAAACGAAAAATTCGGATTCTTAACCGGCGCATTTAAGTATGGCGCACCTCCTCACGGCGGTATGGGTATCGGACTTGACAGAATTTGTATGCTTATGTGCGAAGCCGAAAGCATCCGTGATGTTATCGCATTCCCGAAGGTTGCAAATTCAAGCGAACTTATGTCGGGCGCTCCCGCAAATGTTGATAAGCAACAGCTTTTAGACCTTGCTATTGCCATAACAAAAGACGAAGAATAATAAAAACAAAAAAGAGCCACTCAACAAAAAATGTTGAGTGGCATTTTTTTATCTTTCGTCACCGATAAAGAATACCGCAACCGTTCCCGGTCCGCAATGAGATGCTACTATATTTCCTATATCGTAAATTACTACTTTGCCTTTTAGTTTCTTAAAATTCTTTTCAATTTCATTTTTTAATACTAAGGCATCTTCATAGCACTTTGAATTGCATATATAGCATAAATCGTTATAATCCGCCCCGTTTTGCGCATGGGCTTTCATTTCGTCAAGAGTTCTCTCTATTGCCTTTTTCTTGCCCCTGACTTTATCGTATGCAACTATCTTTCCGTCGTTATTTAACCGCATTATAGGGCAAATTCCGAGAATCGTTGCAATAGTTGCGACAGGACCGCTTACCCTGCCCGACCGCTTGAAAAATTTCATTTCGGTTGAGAAAAACTGATGATGAATTCTTGTTGACAGGTCATTTATCAAATCAAGTGTCTCATCTAAAGTTTTCCCCGACTCTGAATATTCGTATGCCTTAATAACCAAAAGTCCGTATCCGACGCAGGAACACTTTGAGTCAATTACCCTTACCCTTTCGCCGTTTTCCTCATCGTTTATTTTCTTTGCCGCCGAAACGGCATTGTTTACAGAGGGCGTCATTCCCGAACCAAAGGCAATATGAATTAAAACCTTACCGTCTTTGATATTATTCTTGAAAAACTCATAATAACTGTATTCATTTATTTGAGAGGTTGAGGGAAGAATGTTTTTCTCAATTTTTTCATAAAATTCATCTAAACTTTTTTTATCCCTTGACATATTATCTTCAAACTCTTCGCCGTCAAGAACATAATGATAAAAGATAACGGGGATATTTCTTTTTTCAAAGTATGAATACTCTATATCAACCGTTGATTCACAAGAAATAAAATAGTTGTTTTCCATTTTGATTCTCCTTTTGGGCTCTTTGATGGTATTATATCCAAAAGTCAAAGCAAAATAAACCTACTGTTGCTTTTTTGTTTTCTACTTGTAAAAAACAAGCGGTAGAGTTGAAAAAACTCAACTCTACCGCAGGTAGAACTACTTATTTTCGGTGGCAACTTCCAATTTTCCGTCTTTATAAATAAAAACTATATTGCCGTCATCTTTGGTTATATATGTCTTAATTCGGTTTTGTTTAAGCCGAGTTATTGTTTCTTTGTGAGGGTGACCGTACATATTCCCCTCGCCGCAGGAAATAACCGCACAAACGGGATTACACGCTCTTAAAAAAGCATCGGACGAAGATGTTGCGCCGCCATGGTGGGCAACCTTCAAAACATCACAGTCAAGTGAATAATTCCTGCTTAACAGTTGGTTTTCTTCAGCGGTTTCTCCGTCGCCCGTAAACAAAAACTTTTTATCGCCGATTTTCGCCATAACATAAACCGAGCGGCTGTTTTCTTCCGATAAAGTTTTACTTTGATATAAAACGGTCAAGGTAAAATCTCCGAGTTTTATGTTTTGTCCTTCCTTTGCAAAGGAAAATTCGCCGTCTTCGGCAAGACATTCCTTTTTGGCATAAAGCATGGAGTTTGAAACATTTGTATCCGATAATTCCTGAGGATACATAAGATTTAATACATTATAATTTCTAACAATATCAAGAAGAGCGCCGGTATGGTCGGCATGATAATGGGAAATTATTATTAAATCAATGGTTTTAATTCCCTTTTCGTCAAGCTCATCACTTATTTTATCGTAACTTTCCGATATTCCCGCATCAATAAGACAGTTTTTGCCGTTGCTTGAAATAAGAGCGCAGTCGCCCTGACCGACATCTATGAACTCAACATAATCACTACTGCCGTTATAAGAGCCGCTTACCGGTTTTATATCATTTTTCTTATTAAACCGATAATATATAAAGCCGATTATCAGCACAAGGACGGCAACTGCCGTCCTCATAATCATTCTTTTTGAAGATTTATTCAATTTCATTGTCACTGTCAGAAGAGGTGGCTTGTTGTTCGATAAACTGATCCATAGTTATAAGGACCTTTCTCGGCTTTGAGCCCTCATAAGGACCTACAACACCCCTTGTCTCCATTTCGTCAACAATTCTTGCCGCTCTTGCATATCCGAGCTTTAATTTTCTTTGAAGCAGTGAGGTTGATGCCTGACCGTTTTCTATAACGCACATAATAGCATCGTTAAGAAGCGGGTCATCACCGGGACCGTCCTCGGCGAGACCGGTTTTCTTGCTCTTTTCAATAGCCGCCTGCCGCTCAATTTCAAACATAATGTCTTCATCATAATCGGCACTTGCCGCCTTTTTAACAAAGGCAACAACCTTATCAACCTCTTTATCGGTAACAAAACAACCCTGAACACGCTTCGGCTTGGTTGAGCCGATAGGACTAAACAGCATATCGCCCTTACCTAAAAGCTTTTCGGCGCCGCCTGCATCAAGGATAGTTCTGCTGTCAATTTGCGAAGAAACGGCAAAAGCAATTCGGGTCGGAATATTTGCCTTAATAACACCCGTTACAACATCAACCGAAGGACGCTGGGTTGCAATAAGAAGATGCATTCCTGCGGCTCTTGCCTTGGCGGCGATACGGTTTATGGAATCCTCAACCTCGTTAGGTGCGGTCATCATTAAATCGGCAAGCTCGTCAATGATTATTACGATATGAGGCATTTTCTTAACCTCGGGCTCGTCAACAAGGGTATCAACAAACCTGTTATAGCCCTCAATATCCCTGACACTTCTATCGGCGAACATAGCATATCTTTTTTCCATTTCGGTAACCGCCCAGCCAAGCGCACCTGCCGCTTTTTTCGGGTCGGTTACAACGGGAACTAACAAGTGCGGTATGCCATTATAAACACCGAGTTCAACAACCTTCGGGTCTATCATTAAAAGCTTAACCTCATCGGGAGTTGCTTTATAAAGAATACTCATAACAATAGAGTTAATGCAAACCGATTTACCGGAGCCCGTAGCACCGGCTATAAGTCCGTGAGGCATTTTGGCAATATCGCCTATTACGACATTACCGCCTATATCTCTGCCCATCGCAACGGTAAGCTTGCTCTTTGAAGCGCAGAAAGATGAAGATTCTATTATCTCTCGGACACCGACAGTTGCGCTCGCCTTATTCGGCACCTCAATACCAACTGCCGCTTTATTCGGGATAGGCGCTTCAATTCTAACCCCGGCAGTTGCAAGATTAAGCGCAATATCATCGGCAAGTCCCGTTATTTTGCTTATCTTAACACCGGCGCAGGGCTGAAGCTCGTATCTTGTTACCGTCGGACCTTTACTTATATCAAGTATCTTTGTTTCAACACCGAAGCTTCTTAACACCTCAACAAGCCGTTCTGCCGTGTTATCAAGTTCTCTTGCCATCGTTTTAACATCGGAAGAATTGGTTTTTGAAAGAAGCTCATAGGGCGGATATTTATAATGAGGAATGGCAAATCCCGAATTGATTTCATCGGTAACCTCGGCGGTTTCTTTTTCAAAATCAACCTTTATCTTCTTCGGCTTTTTCGGTTTTTCTTCCTCTTCAATTACGGGTTCCTCGGTTGTTGTAGTTTCATCGGAAATAAAAGTGTTACTTTCTTCAACTATATCGTTTGTTTCTTCTTTTTGAGGTTTAACCGGCTCATCATCAACCGGAATATCAACATCAAATCCCTTTAATATACGAATTTTGCCCTTTTTATGAGTATCTTCGGCATTGGCTTTCTTTTCTTCCCTTTCTGCCTGTCTTTCCTCCTGCTCCTTTGAAACGGCTTTAACCGGTTTTGACATTGCTTTTAGGAACGAAATAAGTCCCGTTCCGCTGACAATCATCAAAAGAACAAAAAGCAATATAAGAAGGGTAATAATCGTCGGAACTTTTCCGAGTTGGTTGCACAAAGGGTTGCCGATTAAGGCGCCGAGCCAACCGCCATACTTAAATTGGGCACCGAGCTTATAAGCGTTTTTAAGTTGCTCTCCGAACGAGGCGGTTAAGCCCTCTTTATAACTGCAAGCAGAAATAAAAGCATTTAAAAATACTAAAAATATTGAACTTTCAACGGCTTTTGGCATAAGGCGTTTCTTTTTATCCGCCACAAGTGCAACGGCAAAAAAGCCTAAAAGAATTGGGTATAAAAATGCCGGAACGCCGAATATTCCGAGCATAACACTATGTAACTGCGTCCAAACCTTTTCGCCTTTAATAACCACAACTGCCATCAAAAACAAGGCAACCGCAAAAAGAATAATTGCTTTTAGCTCCTTGTTTGATGTTTTGGTGGCATTAGCGGCGGTTTTTGTCGCCGAATGTGCCGTCTTGCGCTTTTTTGCTGCCATTTTTATTTAGTCTCCTTATGTAATTCTGCCGAAAGGCAGAAGTTTAATTTCCTATCATTTTATTAAGCGTATCAATAACCTTACCGAGTGTGCCGATTTCGTCAATAAGCTTTTCCTTAACGGCATCCTCTCCGCAAAGGGTTGTTCCGACATCGGTAATAAGCTCACCCGTATTCATCATCAGTTTTGTAAAACGGGGCTTTGTTATTTTTGAATTTTTTACTACAAAATCGGTTATTCTCTCCTGCATTCTTGCAAAATGGTTCATCGTTTGAGGAACACCGATTACAAGACCCGTTGTTCTGACGGGATGAACGGTCATTGTTGCACTCGGCGCTATAAACGACCGTTTAGCCGAAACAGCCAAAGGAACACCTATTGAATGACCTCCGCCTAAAACAAAAGAAACGGTAGGTTTAGTCATTCCCGAAATGAGCTCTGCAATGGCAAGACCTGCTTCAACATCTCCGCCGACCGTATTAAGAATAATAATAAGTCCTTCTATTTCGGAGCTTTGTTCAATGGCTACAAGCTGGGGTATGATATGCTCATATTTTGTCGTCTTGCTTTGTTCGGGCAAAACCGTATGCCCTTCAATTTCACCGATAATCGTCATACAGTAAATATTGTGTTTCCCCTCTATTTTGGCAACACCGTATTCCTTTATCAAATCGTCGGTTTGAGTATTAGAATTAGTTTCGTTTTCCATAGTTTTCACCCAAAATATAGTGTTTCTCGGAAAACTATATCTATACATAGTAATTATACACTTTTTTTATCTGTTTTTCAACATAAAAAAATCCGCACTGAAAAATCAGTGCGGATAATAAAATTTTTATCAGTTTGTGATAGTCATTTCAGTATCTTTATCAAAGATATGAATCTTGGAAGTTTCAAGAGCAATGGTAATCTTATCGCCCGGCTTAGCGGTTGATTCAGGAGCAACACGAGCATTGATTGTCTGTTCCTCACTGTTCATATAAAGATAAGTTTCAGCACCCATAAGCTCGGTAACTTCAACATTAGCTTCTACCTTACCGTCGGGATTAGCGGCGATAAGCTCGGGCTCATCATGAACATCTTCAGGACGGATACCCAAAATAACTTCCTTGCCGATATACGGAACAAGGCAATCATCCTTATTCTTATCAGCAGGCAACTTAATCTTAAACTTAACACCTGCACGGGTCTTGGTGTCCTCAGTTCCGTATTCAAGGAAGAAATCGTCGCCTTCCTTAAGAACAACGGCATCAATAAAGTTCATCTGAGGAGAACCGATAAATCCAGCAACGAAGAGGTTGCAAGGATAACGGTAAAGATTCTGAGGAGTATCAACCTGCTGGATAATACCGCTCTTCATAACAACGATTCTTGTACCCATTGTCATAGCTTCGGTCTGGTCATGGGTAACATAAATAAAGGTTGTTCCGAGACGCTGGTGAATCTTAGAAATCTCGGTACGCATTTGAGCACGAAGTTTAGCATCAAGGTTTGACAAAGGCTCGTCAAGCAAGAATACCTTTGGCTCACGAACGATAGCACGACCAAGTGCAACACGCTGACGCTGACCGCCGGACAATGCCTTCGGCTTACGCTCAAGCAAATGCTCAATATCAAGAGTGCGAGCAGCTTCTTCAACTCTTCTCTTGATTTCATCTTTAGAAGTTTTACGAAGCTTAAGACCGAATGCCATATTATCAAATACGGTCATATGAGGATAAAGCGCATAGTTCTGGAAAACCATTGC